>DATBFY010000734.1:0-10963 GCA_036558265.1 Tepidisphaeraceae bacterium
ACCAACACCAGCTCAAGAACGGCCTCGACGTCATCGCCGAGGTGAACCCCGACTCCTACTCGACCGCCATGGGCCTCTTCGTCCGCACCGGCGCGCGGGACGAGGAGCCGAAGCTCAACGGCGTCTCACACTTCCTCGAGCACATGATGTTCAAGGGGTCGCAGAAGTACACGTGGGAGGACGTCAACCGCATCTTCGACGAGATCGGCGCCCGCTACAACGCGTTCACCAGCCAGGAGATGACGGCCTATTACGCCAACGTGCTGCCGGAGTTCACCGAGCGCGCGGTCGAGCACCTGGCGCACCTGTTGCGTCCGGCGATCCGCAACGAGGACTTCACCACCGAGAAGAAGGTGATCCTGGAAGAGATCGCGATGTACCTGGACGACCCCGGGCATCGGCTTTACGAGCGGCTGATGGAGCAGCACTTCGGCAACCACCCGCTCTCGCTGAGCGTGCTGGGGTCGAGCGATTCGATCCAGCGGCTGGCGCGCGACGAGATGGCGGATTACTTCAAGAACCGCTACGGCCCGGGGAACATGGTCCTGGTGGCGACCGGGCGCCTGGAGTTTCCCGAGATCATCCGCCTGGCGGAGAAGTACATGGGCGACTGGCCGCGCGTGAACGCGCCGCGCCAGCAGCCCGATCCGACGTACAAGCCGCAGCGGATCGCGCTGGGCGACCCCAAGCTCAACCGCGCGTATACGATGGGGATGACGCCCGGCCCCAGCGCCCAGGACGAGGACCGCTTCGCCGCCCGCGTGCTGGCGGACGTGATCGGCGATTCGGACGGCTCGCGCTTTTACTGGGCGCTGGTGGATAACGCGATCGCCGAGGATGCGGATTTCGGCTTTTATCCGCACGACGCGTGCGGGTCATTCTACGTGTCGCTGATCAACGATCCGGCGCGCACGGACGAGGCGATGGGCATCGCGCTCAAGGAGCTGGAGAAGGTCAAGACCGACCTGAACGACGACGAGGTCGAGCGCGCCAAGAACAAGATCGCCTCGAGCCTGATCCTGTCGGGCGAAGTCCCCCTGGGCCGCATGCGCAGCCTGGGCGGGCAGTGGATGTACAACAAGGAATACCGCTCGCTCGAGCGCGACATGGAGACGCTCAAGGCGGTCACGCCGGGATCACTGCGCGAGCTGATGAAGAAGTATCCGTTCGACCCGATGACGATCGTGACGCTGGGGCCTGGGAAGTAGGACAACGAAGGAAGGGATTGGCCACAGATAACGGCGGATGAACACGGATGTGAATCCGCATGCCCGCACTCGTCGGCGGAATGGGTGCAGAAGCAGGTCGATTCGTTTTTGAGGCGCACCGTGGCTGGGATTCTCGTGCTGGAATACGGCAGGCCCGACCCGTCTCGCTGGGATCGAGCCGTCGGTCTCGCCGTGCGCTGCGCGTTACCCGTGCTGTTGCTCGCTGCCTGCGGCGGGATCGGTGGTTACATCGGCTACCGCTTCCGACCGGTACCTACCATCACGCGCTATTGGAAGGTCGAGCTTTCGGGCGGGGCCAGGACGCCCGGCACACCCGCCTTGAGCGACAACTTTTCTCCATCAGCATTCTTCCGGCCGCTGGCCGTGGGCGCGCTTCGGCGTGCGGGACTGGTCCATGGCAAAACCGACAATGAGGTGAGCCGGAGCATCTTCATATTCGTCCAAGCTCCCAAGCCCGCGCGCAACGCCGCGATTGATCTCGGCTTCGACTCGCCCAGCTTCCAAGTGTCTGAACGGGGCGCCAAGGTGCTCGCAACCGAGGTAGGCAGCGTATTGAACACGCGGGCGATGGCCCACCATGCGTACGCCCTTACTTCATGGTCAGTTGACGACCATGGCGGCTCGATTTCGACCGTCGCGCCGGGGGCCCTGGCGGGAATCGGCACTGCGTTGGTTGCGATCATCGCGATGCGCCGAAGAAGTTGCGCACGGCCCTTGATTTGATACCTGGGCGGGTGGGAAGGGGCAAGAAAACGACGCAGGGGCGAACCTCTCCCGGGTCGCCCCTGCGCTCTCGGAGGTCTCCACTCCGGAAGACACGATCGCTCGAGCTGAAAGTTGCTAGCCGCTGAAGCGGCCAGCCCGCAGCATCAGCTCCAAGTTTGCGCTATTTGAAGAGGCTGCCCTCGGTGCCGGTCAAACCGCCGCCGCCGTTGCCACCGCCGCCATTCCCGTTGCCGTTCCCGCCGTTGGCGCCGCCGGCCTGCGGATCTTCACCGCCGGGCTTGGCGTCGGTCTGGGTGCCGGTCTCGGTCTTGCTCAGCTTCGACAGGTGGGTGGAGGAGCGGCTCCAGTTGTCGGGGTTGCGGCCGTAGACGATCTCGATCTGCCGCTCCGCCAGGCCGGCGTCCTTCAGATAGGTGACGACCGCGGTCTGGCGCGGTTTCGACGCGGCGTCCTTCTCGTCCAGGTTCAGGTAGACGCGCATCGGCTCGTCGGCGTCATCGTCCTTGAGCATCAGGGACAGCTTGTCCTCGCCGAGGGAGTTCAGGCGCGGCCCGTCGAAATGCTGCTTCGAGAGGGTCGCATCCAAGCGCGCGCCCGACGCCGCCTGGATCTCGGCGAACTGCACGGGCTTGCGGGTCTCGCCGGTGTCCTCGGGGAAGAACCCTTCCAGCGTTGGATCGAGTTTCTCGCTCTGGCACGATGCCAGCAGCAGCGTCAGGAAGCTCAGGATAGCCCATTTCATGTGCGGCCTCGCTCTCTCTCTCTCGTGCTCATTCACCTGTCCGAAGTTCGATCGCTCGTTCAATTGTCCTTGAAGAACGCGCTGTTCATCAGCCCGATCACGGTGGGCCCGGCGAGGATGATGAACGTCGCCGGGAAGATGAACAGCACGAGCGGGAAGCTCATCTTGACCGACGCCTTGGCGGCCATTTCCTCGGCCTTGAACTGCCGCGCCGCCCGCAAGCTCTCGCCGTGGATCCGCAAGGCGCTGGCGATGCTGGTGCCGAACCGCTCGGCCTGGATCAACATCGCCGCCAGCGCCTGAAGCGCCGGGCTGCCGGTGCGCACGCCCATGTTCTTGAGGGCGTCGGCGCGGGACAGGCCGATGCGGGTTTCCATATGCGTGATCTCGAACTCGCGGCTCAGCTTCGGGTGCGCCAGGGCCATCTCGGCGCCGACGCGCTGCATGGCGGCGTCCACCGCCAGTCCCGCCTCCACGCACACGACCATCAGGTCGAGCGCGTCCGGCAGGCCGTAGTCGAGGGACTTCTGCTGCTCGCGAACTTTGAGGTTCAGCCAGACGGTCGGCGCCATGTACCCGACCAGGCCGCCCAGCGACAGGCCGAGGAGGGCGTTGTCGAACATGAAGCCGAGCAGGTATCCCCCGACCAGCCCGCCGCCCAGGCAGATCACCTTCATGCCCTGGACGGTGCGGATGGCGGCGGGGGTATAGATGCCGGCCTTGGAGAGCTTGCGTCGCATCTCGGAGACCTTCTCGCGGGTTTCGGGCATGAACGGCTTTGCCGCCGCCGCGCCGATCCGCTGGAAGAGGTCCCGCGCCCGTCCGACGCCGGCGGCGCCGCCGCCGCCCGCCGGTGCGGTCGTGAGTCGCGAATCCACGGCGCGCTTGTTGGCCAGGCGCTCGCGGAGCTTGCCCTCGTCACGGCCGACGAACAGGCGGGAGACGAAGTAACCCACGATCGCCACGGCCCCGGCGACGCACAGGAGGAAAATGACCTGATCATCCAGCATCATGCCTTAACTCTTCTCGCTTCCCGCTGCTCACTCCTGACTTCTGCTCTCCTACACCTTGACCGTCGTAATCTTCCGGATCGTAAAGAGTCCCAGCACGACCAGCGTTCCGGCGATGCCCAGGAGCGTGAGCCCGGTCGAGTTCTCCAGCAGGTTCTTCTTATAGTCGGGGCTCATCGTCGAGGCGATGAAAAACATCAGGATCGGGAACGCGACCAGGATGTACCCGGTGAACCGCCCCTCGGCGGTCTTGGCCTTCACGTACTGCTGAAGCCGGATGCGCTGGCGGATCATGCCGCTGATGTTGCCGAGCACCTGGGAGAGGTCGCCACCGGTCTGGCGCTGGATGAGCACGGCGGTGACGAAGAATGCGAAGTCGGTCGATTCGATCCGCCGCGCGGTGTCGCGCATCGCGTCCTCGAGGGGCTGGCCCAGGCTGTGCTGGTCGTAGCATCGGCGGAACTCGGCCGCCAGGGGCTGCGGCAGCTCGTCGCCCATCATCGCCAGTCCCGTGCTCAGGCTGTGGCCGGCGCGGAGGATGCGCTGGAGGAAGTCCAGCGCCTCGGGGAGTTGCTCGGCCAGCTGGCGTTGCCGCGAGTTTTTCTTCCGCACGACGAGCATGATCGGGATATACCCTGCGATGATCGCCGCGAGCACGCCGAAGAGGTCGGAGTCCCACGCCGCGTAGCCGAGCAGGCCGCACAACATCGACATGCCGGCGGACAGCATCAGGAACCTGACGAAGGACGCGTCGGGATAGGCGTGGAGGAGGCTGCGGTGAAGCGCGCGCATCGTGGCGAAGCGCGCCAGGAGGGCGGGCATCCCGCGGGTGTCGGACTGGATGACGATCGACGCCGCCGGCGTCGCCGCGCCGGTCGTGCCGCTGGTGCCCGACAGGCGCTCGGAGAGCTTCCGCCGCTCGCCCTTCAAGAGGCCCAGCACCAGCGACGCAACGCCCCAGGCGAACATCGCCACGGTCAGGGCCACCAGGATGGGGAAGATCGCTTCCATGAGTTACAGGTCAAACTGCTTTCGGATGAACAGGTCCGCCGGCAGCGAAATGCCCCGGCTCTCGATGCGGTCCAGGCACTTGGGCCGGATCCCGCAGACGAGGAAGTGGCCCTGCGCCATCCCGTTCTCGTCCACGCCGGTCTGCTCGTAGAAGAACAGGTCCTGGACCTGGATCTGCTCGCCTTCCATCCCGGTGATCTCGCTGACGCGGGTGACCTTGCGCTTACCGCCGGTCAGGCGCTGCGCCTGCACGATGATGTTCACCGCGCTGCTGATCTGCTGCCGCAGGGCCCGGATGGGCAGGTCGTACCCGCCCATGGCGACCATGACCTCGATGCGGCCCAGCGCGTCGCGCGGGCTGTTCGCGTGGATCGTGGTCATCGAGCCGTCGTGACCGGTGTTCATGGCCTGCAACATGTCGAGCGTCTCGGCGGCGCGGCACTCGCCGATGATCACGCGGTCGGGCCGCATGCGCAGGCTGTTCTTCACCAGGTCACGCTGGGTGACCTCGCCCTTGCCCTCGATGTTCGCCGGGCGCGTCTCGAGGCGCACGACGTGCGGCTGCTGCATCTGCAGCTCGGCCGCGTCCTCGATCGTGATCACCCGCTCTTCGGCGGGGATGTAGCGCGAGAGGCAGTTGAGCAGCGTCGTCTTACCCGAGCCCGTGCCGCCGCTGATGATGATGTTGCACCGCGCCTGCACCGCCGCCGCCAGGAAGTCCATCACGCACGACGGGAACGCCCCGGCGCGAATCAGGTCCTCCAGTTGCAGCGGCTTGGCGCCGAACCGCCGGACGCTCATCGCCGGGCCGTCCAGCGCCAAAGGCGGGATGATCGCGTTCACGCGGCTGCCGTCCGCCAGGCGCGCGTCCGCCATGGGCGAGACCTCGTCGATGCGGCGGCCCACCAGGGCGACGATCCGATCGATGATCTGCCGCAGGTGCGCGTTGTCCCGGAACCGCACGTCCGACAGCTCCAGACGACCCTTGCGCTCCACGTAAACCTTGTCGAACCGGTTCACCAGGATGTCCGTGACCGCCGGGTCCTTCAGCACGCTCTCCAGCGGGCCCAGGCCGAACGTCTCGTCCATCACCTCGTCCATCAACCGTTCCTGGTCGGACGAGTTGAGCAGGCCCTTCTCGCTCTGGCACAGCTCGCGGATCAGCGCCCGAACCTCCTGCCGCACGATGTCGGGCGGCAGCGTCTTGAGGTTCTGCACGTCCAGCCGCTCCACCAGTTGGTGGTGGATGCGGACCTTCATCCGCTCGAAATACAGCTCGCGCTCGCCGCGCACCGGGTTGGTCGTGGCCGGCGAGGGCATGGGCGTCGCCAGCGCCGGGCGTGTCGGCCCGGCCGCCATCGGCGCCGCCGGCGCGAGCGCCGCTGAGGATGTCGAAGGCGACGTCCTGCCCGCGGGCAGCCCGCCGCCCGGCCCGGACGGCTTGCCCGCCTCCGCCGGCGTGGTCGTCGTCGTCGTCCCGTCTCCCGAATTGTTCCGCGAAAACAATCCCATCGCTCAACACCCTCTCACTAACTAACCACTGCCGACTGATTCAAGCCGCCGCCGCCGTCGCTTTCGCGTTCAGCATCTGCGCCAGCCCGGTCAGGCTCGTGCTGATCTCCGACCGCGGCGCCCGGATCACCACCGGCTCGCCGAAGTTGATCGACTCGATCGCGTTCTTGAAGTCGTTGGGCACCAGCCACGAGATCTTCAATCCCAGCGCCCGCTCGACCTCTTCGGGGTCGATGTCCCACCCCTTCTTCACGTAGCGGTTCACGACGATCTTCATCTTGCTCGACTCGATCCCCATCCGCCGCAGCGCGCCGACGAACCGCTCGGCGTTCTTGGCGGACGGGACGTTGAGCTGCATGACGATCACGTTCACGTCCGCCGCGGCGATTGCCGCCGCGTACACCGGGTCGATGCTCATCATCGAGTCGAGCACCACGTAATCGAACATCCGTCCGACCATGCCCATGAGGCGGCCGAAGCCCGCGTGCGTCACGCGCTGCGTGTCCTCGGGCAGCTCGGGCCGGCTCAGGATGCCCAGGCCGCTCTTGCCGTGCCGCGCCAGGGCGTTGTCCAGAAGCTGCATGTCCAGCGCCGCCGTCTGGTCCATCACGTCCGCGATCGTGTACCGCGGCCGCAGGTCGAAGTAGCTCGCCACCCCGCCGCGCACCAGGTCCAGATCCAACAGCGCCGTCTTGCCGGTCTTGGCCATCGACGCCGCCACGTTGCACGCGATCGTCGTCGAGCCGCACCCGCCCATCGTCGGGATCACGTGGATGACCTTGGCCTTTTTTCCCATCCCGTAGGTGCCGGCGACGCGCTCGATCGCCGACGCGAACTTCTCCGACTGGATCGGCAGCGGGATGAACTCCTTCACCCCCAGGTGCATCGCCTCCATCAGCAGGTGCGCGTCCATCAACTGCGACAGCACGAAGAAGCTGATCGTCGGGAACTGCCGCGGCAGGTGCCCGATGCGCTTGAGCGTCTCGTGCGCGTTCGGATCCAGGTTGATCACCACGAGCTGCGCCGCGTCCGCACGCTGGAGCAGCGTCCCCAGCGGCTCGACCCCCGGGAGCTGCTGCGACACGTGGACCCCGTGCTGGGTCAGGAACGCGGTCATCTCCGACCGGTTGTTCGCGTCCGGATCGATCACGATGGCATTGAGCTGAACAAACATGTCAGTCGTCCCTCACGCGTCGGGCGCCACTCATCACTCGGCACTATTCGTCGTCCCCTTCGACGGGCGTATACCCGTACTCGCCCTTGAAGCGCGGCGGCGCCTCGCCCTGGCTGTGCGGCTCCGGCGTCGCCTTCACCGCGCGCTTGGGATCGCCGCCCGGCGAGCCGATGTCGCGACGCCAGAACAGGTCGCCCTCCGTCGGGTGATGCCACTTCTCGCCGGGCAAGAGCGGCACCTGCGCCGGGTTCATCGCCTCCACCACGCGCGGCGTGACGATCACCACCAGCTCCGTCTCCTTACGCTGGTACCGCACGCTCCGGAACAACGCCCCGATCACCGGCATGTCGCCCAGGAGAGGCGTCACGTCCTTGCTCGACGACACGTTGTTGTTCAACAGCCCCGCCAGCGCCAGCGTCTGACCCTCATGCATCTCCACGGTCGTCTCCAGCTTCCGCTGGGTCAGCCCGGGGATCACGAACCCGTTGAACTTCACCGCCGTCGTGAAATCCAGGTCTGAAACTTCCGGCGCGCACTTGAGACGGATGCGGCCATCGCCGAGCACGACCGGCACGAACCGCAGCTTCACGCCGAACGTCCGGTACTCGATCGTGATCGCCGTTCCGCCAGCGCCCGTGCCACCGCCCTGCGTTACCGGGATCGGGAACTCGCCGCCCGCGATGAAGCTCGCCTCGTTGCCGCTGGTCGTCGTCAAATTTGGCTCGGCGAGCACCCGCAGCAGGTTGTTGGACCGCAACGCCGAGATGAAGTACCAGATCGCCTCGTCACCCACCAACGCCCGCCCGAACACGCTCACGGCCGGCGTCGGGGGCGGCACGCCCAGCAGGATCGATCCCTTCTGCTCACCCTCGACGATCGAAAGCGGGCTGACCTGTCCGATGTTGCTCCCGCCCAGTCCGCGCCCGTCCGTGTAGCCCAGGTTGACGCCCAGCGCCGTCGTCGCCGACCGCGAGACCTCCGCGAAGCGCACCTGCAGCATCACCTGCTGACCACCCGACACTTCCAGGAAGTTCAGCACCTTCGGCGCGAACGGCTGCGCCAGTTGCACCGCCTGTTCCGCCTCCAGCACGCTGCTGACGCGCCCCTTCAGTACGATCTGTCCCCCGCCAACCACCGTCACGTCGATCTTGCTCCCCGGGAACATCTGCTTGAGCTGGTCCTGCAGCGTCCCCACGTCCGCCTGCACCGCCAGGTCCACCACCTGCGAGCGGTCGTCGTCGTCCCAGACGATGAGCTGCGTGGTCCCCGGCTTCTTGGCCGTCACCAGCAGGCTGTTCGGACCGATCGCGTTGATGTCCGCCACGTCCGGCGCGCCGACGCTCACCCGCTTGTACGCCGACCGCGTCGAGAGCACCGTGCTCTTGTTCATCAGCAGCGACAACTTTCCATCCCGCAGCCCCTGCGTGATCAACGCCACCCCGTCCGAGGGTGTTCCCGCCGCCGCGTCCGCGTTGACGCTCGCCAGCGCGACTTCCTTCCCACCCGCCTTGGCGCCGCGCACCGCGTTCGAGCTCCGGTATCCGGTCAGCGCGCGTGCCGAAGGCGCCGGCGTCCTGACGATTGGGGACGGCCTGGCCCCCTCGTCCGCCGACGCTTCGCTCGCGGGCAACTCGCACACGATGCCACCCGCCAGGTCAATCGTCCGCGGCGAGGCGTCCGCACGTCCGGTCCGGTCCACCGCCGCCACCAGCGCGATCGCCGCGATGATCAGTCCGATCCCCACGTAGCGGTCGTGGCGTGCCATTCCCGCCCCGCGCCGCCGCGACGTTGTGCGACCATTCTTGTTATCCGTTTCACCCGTCATGACGCTACCTTCCTGTCTGGCGCGCGCTCGGTCCATTCGATCGACCCCGCCGTCGTTAACGCTCCGACGGCACGACCTTCTCCACTTCCGACGCGCCCCCCGCCGTGATCGGACCGGTGTTCCCCAGGTTTACCCGTACGCTCGTGGACGCGCCCCCGCGGATCACTTCCACCTCCCGGTAATTGGGCGCCGCCGGTTGCTGATCGATCACCGGAACCGAAACGGGCTCGACCTCCGCCGGACGCGTCGTCGGCAGGTTGCCCAGGAGGATCTGCGCCAGGACCCCCCCCAGCGTCTGCGTCTCCTTGTCGTCTCCGCCCCGCAGTTCCGCCACGGTCACGCCACGACCCGGCACCGGCAGGTTGTCCGATCCGTTCCGCAGCACCAGCCGCGGGGTGCCCATGTGGCTTGCCAGGTCGATCGCCTCCGCCTGCGCCGCCGTCGCCAGCAACGTCACCGTCTTGGCCGCCGCCGTCTCCGGCTCGACCCCGGCCGCCCCGCCGGGCGCCGCGGGCGCCGCCGAGACCGTGCTCACCCGCCGCCCCACCGCCAGCACCTGGAGGTTTTCCACGATCGTCTTGGCGACCAGCGCCGTCTCGTCCAGCTTGCCCTGCTGGATCGTCTGCACGACGTCCACGCGGCAACCGGGGGTCAGGAGGCCGGCAACGCCCGACACCTCGTTGACCTCCACCGTCACCGCGCGCATCCCCGCCGGCACCATCGCCTGCACGCCACCCGCCGAGCCCTTGGGCGCCAGCACCGTGCTCAGCACCGGCTGGCCCTTGACCACCTGCGCCGTCACGACGCGCCCGACCACGTCCGACGGGTTGCCGAACGTCAGCGACGTCGGCACCGCGTCCGCGGGCATGTCCTTGACCACCACCTCCGAGTCCTTGATCGACGATCCGGGCGCAAGGTCTTCCTTGGCGATGACGACCTTGGTCATCTTCACGTTCGCGCCCGCCCCCTGACGGCTTTTGAGCATCATGTCCCGCCCGACCTTCGCCGCCACGCCGCCCAGGGCAAGCGCGACCGCCAGCGGAACTACCGTTTTCCAGTTCATAAGCGCTCCCGTCCGCAAGAATGCGGACTCCGCTACAACTGTCGTCCAGAACCAACGCCCGGTTTAGGCTCCCTATCCGTTTGCGTCACCCTCACCCCCATAAAACAAAAGGCCGCACTCTAATGCGGCCGCCGATAACTCGGACTGGGTGGCGCTCCCGGCGCTTCAGCCTTCCTTCCGCATCACCGTCGCGCCCTTCACCACCTTGGCGGGGCTGATCCCGCCCAGCGACTCGGGCAGCGGGTGAACCCCCACCGACCCCCACGTGCACTGCACCTGCACCTGGATCGGCGTGCCCGCCGTCGCCGACGAGACGTCCAGCGCCTTGCCGCCGGTATCGGTGACCGACACGCTGTACCCCGTCTTGTCCAGGCCCGCCGACTTCATCAGGCTCGTCACCGCATCGGTCACGTTCTGGCTGGTCGCCCCGGGGAGGATCGCCGCCCGCGCCCCCTCGCGCGCCGCGGCCTGCAGGTTGTGCTTGACGAAGAAGAAATAGCCGTATTCGACGATGCCGAAGCTCAACCCCAGCAGCAGCGTCATCACGAAGAACGTGTCCAGCACCGAGCTGCCGCGCCGATTCCGCGAGCGCCGCCGCCGCTGACCATCTCGTCCGTCAACCAAGCCGGGCCATTTCATATCCACCTCCACCGCGTCAGGATCACGATCGC
>DATBFY010000735.1:0-5148 GCA_036558265.1 Tepidisphaeraceae bacterium
CGAAGAGCTCGAAGAACGCCGCCTCATGGTCTATTGGCCCGGCTTTGTCGAGATGGACAAGGTCTTCCAGCAATACCCCTGGCTCAACGGTGGCGGCCATGGCGTGGCCGTCATCGACAAGGGCATCGATTACCTGCACCCGCGCCTCGGCGGCGACCCCGCGACCGACACGCCCAGCCCGCGCATCGTCAACGTCTGGGACTATCAGGACAACGACGCCGACCCCTATCCGACCGACGTGGATCCGAGCGATCCGGACCCCTTGAGCGGCCACGGCACCGGCATGGCCGGCGGCCTGATCATGCCGCCTTACAAGAACCCCAAGGACGGCCTGATGTATCAGGGCGTCCTGCAGAACGCCAAGGTCTACAACATCCGCGAGAGCGACGACGACAGCCAGGGCAGCATCACCCAGGCGCTGCAATGGGTCGTGGACCACCACGCCCAATACAACATCACGGCCGTGAACATGACCGACTTCGTCGGCACGACGGCGGCGACGGCGATGTACGATGCGCAGGTCACGGCGCTGTGGAACGCCGGCGTGTTCGTTGCGACGCCGGTCGCCAACAATTGGCTTGGCGATCCCGACTCCGGCACGCCGCCACACACCTCGATCGGATATCCCGGCAAGCACCCGTACGTCTTCGCCACCGGTGGTCTCGACGCGAACGGCACGGGCGTACGCGCGGAGACGCAGCGCGGCCCCCTGCTCGACATCCTGGCGCCCGCCGTCAACGTCTGGGTCCCCTACTACGTCCCCAGCACCGACGAGCACCTCTACGTCCAGGGCGCCGGCAATTCCTGGGGACTGCCCATGGTCGTCGGAACGGCCGTGCTCCTCCAGCAGATCGATCCCACGCTTAAGCCTGCCGAGATCATGCAGATCATCCAGGACGGCGGGGTGTACGTGGCGGACACGACCGAGAACGCGCAAATAACCGGTGTCGCGGGATACAAGCGCCTCGACGTCCTCGGCGCCGTGAAACTCGCCTACCAGAGGCGAGACGACGCGGCGGACCAGGGAACCGGCAACGACACGCTGGCCACCGCCACTTCGATCCCGCTCGACACCAGTGGCAATGGCACGATCGCCGGCCAGAAGTTGCTGATCCACGACCACGACTATTACACGTTCAGCGTGTCCGCCGCCGGGAGCTACGACCTCAGCTCGATCGCCGGCGCGCAGTTGCTCAACGCCGGCGGCACGGTGATCGGCACGGTCGGCGCCAGCGGCGTCTTGGCGCGGCAATCGCTGGCGGCCGGGAAGTATTACGTCCACCTCTACAACCCCGACCAGTCGCTGAGCGGTACGTACTCGATCGACATCGCGCGCCACACCACGCCGGCGATCGTCGCGGGGACCTTCGCCGCCACGCCCAAGGTCATCAGCCTGGCCTTCTCGAAGGACGTTGGGGCATCGCTGACCGCGGCTGATCTGGTCGTGACGCCGCAATCAGGTGGGTCCGCGATCTCTCCGACGTCGGTCACGTTTGACAAGGCGACCGGCATCGCGCGATTCGCTTTTGCCACCCCCCTGCCCGACGGCGACTACCACGCCACGATTCGCGCGGCGAGCGTGACGGACTCCACCGGCCAGCCCATGGACGCCGACTTCACCGCCGACTTCTTCATCCTCTCCGGCGACGCCAACCGCGATCGCGCCGTGGACTTCAACGACCTGGTCCTCCTCGCCCAGAACTACAACAGCACCGGCGGCAAGCTCTGGACCGACGGCGATTTCACCGGCGACGGCAACGTCGACTTCAACGACCTCGTCGTCCTCGCCCAGCGGTACAACACTTCCCTGCCCGCGCCGGCGCCGCCGGCCGCTGCCCCGGTTCGACTTGCGTCGTCCGCCAAGCCAAAGCCGTCCAACCCCCTCTTCTCCATCACGCCGGTTGCCAGGCCCAGTGCCCAGCCGACCAAACGGCGGCAACCCGCCGGTTGACGTGTCCGGGAATCCCCCTCCCGCACGCTGGCAGCGGCACCGCGCGTTTTTTCTTGATGTTGCCGCAAACCGCCCTTATGGTTGGGCTTGCCCTGCGGCGCGCGCGAGATGTTTGGCGCATATCGAATGGCAGCACTTCAAAGGCGTTGATCCTGCGCCGCGGCGGCACGTCGTTCTTCTGCACAACCCGTTTTGGACCCCTCGCGCGGCGCCTGCGCGCGCCGTCGAGGTCCCCATGACTGCTGCGTGTCCCGGGAGGGTGATCCGATGCGCCAACGTTCGCCACGGCCGCTCCGTCGTCACCGTCATCGGCTCGCGCCCGAAGCACTCGAAGCCCGATGGCTCCTTGCCGCCGACATCCTCCCCATCCGCCAGTACGACGTCGGATCCAGCCCGCAGGCCATCACCTGGGCGGACCTCAACGGCGACGGGGCGCCGGACTTCGCGACCGCGAACTCGACCATCGGAAAATCGGGCGTCTCGGTCTTTCTGAACGATGGACGGGGCGCGTTCGCCGACCCCCTCCCTTACGCGACCACGCAGGCGGTCACCGCAATCTGCACGGCAGATGTCAACGCCGACGGTCACCCCGACCTGATCGCCGTCGTCGGCAACGGCGTATCCATCTACGTCAACGCCGGCAATGGAATGTTCGGCTCGCCGACCACCTACTCCGCCGCAAGCCAGCCCGCCGCGGTCACGGCCGCGGATCTCAATGGCGATGGCCGGCCGGATCTGGCCGTTGCCAATTCCGGCAGCGGCAACGTCTCGGTCCTGCTGAACACGGCCACCGGCATCGGTGGCGCGCCCGCGTTCGGAGCCGTCACGAATTATCCGACCGGCGCCACTCAAGCGAGCGGCATCGCCGCCGCCGACCTCAACGGTGACGGACATCTCGACCTCGCGGTCAGCAACAAGGGCGCCGCCAACGTGTCGGTCTTCCTCAACAGCGGGGGCGGTGTCCAGGGCCCCGTCACGTTCGCGACGGCCGTCAAATATGGCGTCGGCACGTCGCCCAACGCGATCATCGCCGCCAATGTGGATGGCGACGCCAACATCGATCTGGTCACGGCCAACACCGGTTCGAACAACATCTCCGTCCTGCGCAACACCGCCGGCACCGGCGTGTTCGGCGCAGCCCAGAGCCTGGCCGTCGGTGGGCCGGCGTATTCGGTCGTGTCAGGCGACGTCAACGCCGACGGACACACCGACCTGGTCGCCGGCGTCACCCTCACGCCGACCGGTCTCTCCGCCAACGCCTCCGCCGTCGTGCTCCCCGGCGCCGGAAACGGCGCCTTCGGGACCGCGACGGGCTGGGCCCTGGGCGTCGGCGGCGGCCAGGTCTCCATCGCCGTCGCCGACGTCAACAGCGATGCTCACTCCGACCTGCTCTCGGCCAACTTCGACGTCCATTGTGTTTCCGTCGCCCTCAACGCCGGCGACGGCACGTTCGTGACCGGGCGATCCCTGGGCCTGACGTCCCCCCCGGTCGACGCCCTCTGGGCCGACATGAACCGCGACGGCAAGCCCGACCTGGTCACCGCCGGCGCGAACCTCGGGGGCAGCGTCACCATCGTCCTCAACCAGGGCAACGGACAGTTCGCCCCCGCCGTGGGGTACTCGATCTCCGCCGACCTGCACGGCCTGACTGTCGCCGACGTGACCGGTGACGATTGGCCCGACGTGATCGCCACCGCCGTCCTGGGCAAGGTCTACGTCTTCGCCAACGACACCCACGGGGCGCTCAAGACCCCGGTCCCCTACACCATTCCCAGCACCGGCGAGGAGATCGTCGCCGCCGATCTCAACGGCGACACCAAACCGGACATCGCGATCGCCAGTCCCAGCGGCAACAACGTCATCGTGCTCCTGAACACCGGCAGCGGGTTCGCCACGCCCGTCCCCTATCCCGTCGGCCGCTCCCCCTCCGCGATCGTCGCCGCCGATTTCGACGGCGATGGCCGCATCGACCTGGCGACCCCCAGCAGCCTGGACGCCAACGTTTCGATCCTCCCCAACCTGGGCAACGGCGCGTTCGGCGCCGCCATCGGCTATTCGGTCAGCTCCAAGCCCAGCACCCTGCTTGCGGCCGACCTGAACGACGACGGCCGTCCGGACCTGCTCACCTCCACGGCATCGGGCCCGACCGCGTCGGTGCTCCTCAACGCGGGCGGCGGCGCCTTTAACTCCCCGGTGGATTACACGCCGGGTCGATTCGTCAGCGACGCCATCGCCGCCGACGTGACTGGCGACGGGGCACCCGACCTGGTCGTGCCCTTCCAGCGCGACGTCGGGCCCGGCGGTTTGTCCGCGGTGCTCGCCGTCTTCCCCAACCACGGGAACAAAAGCGGCACGTTCGACGCCCCCCTCTACTTCGCCCTGCCGCGCACTCCCGTCCAGGCCCTCGCCGCCGACTTCACCGGCGACGGCGCCGCGGACCTGGCGATCACCTTCAGCACCGCCAACGCCTGGCTCATCCCCAACCGCGGACCCATCCCCCTGGCGAGCCTGGCCGGCGGCACACTCTCCCTCGACTTCACCGGCCTGCCCATCGGCGCGAGCGGCATCTCAGTCGGCACGGACGGCGGCAATCTCACCGTCATCCCTCTCGGCGGCGGTGGGTCGGCCTTCACGTTCCCCGCCACCTCGGTCAACACCATCCGCGTATTGGGCACACCGGGCAACGACACATTGAACTTCGACGCCCCCGCCGGAAACCTCCTCACCTTCGACGGCGGCGCAGGCGCCGATACCCTCAACGTCAACGGCGGCGGTGTGCGCCTCCTCGGCGGCAACACCGCCAACCTCGCCGCCCACGTCGCCTCCGGCGCCACCCTCGACATCGATGCCACCACACCAGTGCGCCTGGCCGGCCTCGACATCGCAGGCTTCGTCCACGTGCAACCCGGCGGCGGCCTGGTCCTGCTCACCGGCCCGCTCGCCATCGGACCGACCGGCAAACTGGACCTCGCCGACAACGACTTCCTCATCAAATCCGGGAACGGCGCGCCGACCCTCGACACCGTCCGCGGCTTCGTCGCCAGCGGTTTCCACGGCGGCGACTGGACCGGCCCCGGCATCGACTCCTCATCCGCCGCCAGCGACCCCTCACGCCGCACCACCGTCGCCGCCGCCTCCGCCGCTCAGCTCCACCTGACCACCTTCGCCGGCCAGTCCCTCAACCCCAACGACGTCCT
>DATBFY010000736.1:0-7757 GCA_036558265.1 Tepidisphaeraceae bacterium
GCGTCGGGTGGATTACCCGACGGCAGCCGGTTCACCGGCGTGGACGGCTTGGAAGCGGGTTTGCTCAGGCATCCCGACGTCTTCGTCGGCACGCTCACGGAAAAACTGCTCACCTTTGCGCTGGGTCGCGGCGTCGAGTACTATGACCAACCGGCGGTGCGCCAGATCGTCCGCGCGTCCAGGGCCGCGGATTATCGCTTTTCGGCGCTGATCGAGGCGATCGTCAGCAGCACCCCCTTCCAGATGAGGACCAGCCCATGAACATCTCAAAAAAGGCACTGCCGCGGCGGACGTTCCTGCGCGGGGTCGGGGCCACGCTGGCATTACCGCTGCTGGACGCGATGGTGCCGGCCGCGACGGCACTGGCCGAGACACCCGCGGCGCCGGTGCGGCGGCTGGGGTTCGTCTTCATGCCGATGGGATGCGACATCACGCGCTGGACCCCCCCGGGCGGCGCCGGAAAGCTCGACCAACTCTCCCCGATCCTCAGCTCGCTGGCACCGGTCAAGGAGCAGGTTTCAATCCTGACCAATATGGAGCTGCAGAACGCGTATCCGGGCACGCACGCGACGTCGAACGCGGCGGTCCTCTCCGCGGCCCGCGCCAAGCACACCGACAGCTCCGACTATTACCTCGGCACGACCGTGGACCAGATCGCCGCCAAGCAACTGGGGCGCGAGACCCAGTTGCCCTCGCTGGAAATGGCGATGGACATGATGCAGACCGTCGGCCAATGCGACAACGGTTACGCGTGCGTCTACCAGAACAACCTGTCGTGGTCCTCGCCGACGACGCCGCTGCCGGCCGAGGCCCATCCGCGGCTGGTATTCGAGGCGCTCTTCGGCGAGGGCGGGAGCAAGGCCGACCGACGGGCGGCGCTACGGCAACGCGCCAGCCTCCTTGATTTCGTGAAGGATGACATTTCCCGCCTGGGCAAGACGCTCGGGCCCGCAGACCGTGCCAAGGTCGATCAGTATCTCGATTCGGTGCGCGACGTGGAGCGGCGGATCCAGAAGGCCGAGCGGGACGTCGTTGAGAAGCCGCTGCGGGACCTGGATCGGCCGGTCGGCGTGCCGGCGGCGTATGCCGATCACGCGCGGCTGATGTTCGACCTCCAGGTGCTGGCCATGCAGGGTGACGTGACGCGCGTGATGACGTTCCAGCTCGCACGCGAGACGAGCAACCGGGCGTATCCGGAGATCGGCGTCCCCGACCCGCACCACCCGCTCTCCCACCACGGCAACGACCCCGCCAAGATCGCCCGCATGGCCAAGATCAACCAGTTCCACGTCTCGCTCTTCGCCGAGTTCCTCGCCAAGCTCAAGGCGACCAAAGAAGGCAACGGGACGTTGCTGGACCACTCCCTTTACCTCTACGGCAGCGGCATGGGGAACCCGAACGTCCACGACCACACGAACCTGCCGGTCATCGTGGCGGGCGGCGCCGCCGGCGGCATGAAGGGCGGCCGGCACATCCGCTTCGACAAGCCCGCACCGCTGGCCAACCTTCACCTGACGATGCTCGACAAGGTCGGCGTCCGCCTGGACAGGTTCGCGGACAGCAGCGGCAAGGTGGACCAGTTGTTCGAACCCCTGGGCATTTGACGAATGGGGCGCGGCGGATGACGCACAGAGTTGCTCGTCTTTGGGTTTTCCTGCTCGTCCTGGTTTGCGCCTCGCTCGCGCCCCTTTGGGCGAGCGCAGCCGCCGAAGCGCCGCTCGCCGATGCCGCGGAGAAGGCCGACCGGCCACGCGTCCGCTCGATCCTGAAAGAACACCCGGAGACGACGGCCGGCGCGCAGGCCGACGGAATGACCGCGCTCCACTGGGCCGTCTATCACGACGATCTGGAGACCGCCAAACTTCTGCTGGCGGCCGGGGCGAGCGCACGGGTCGAGAATCGATATGGCGTCACGCCCCTTTCGCTGGCGTGCACGAACGGCAATACCGATATCGTGCGAACGCTCCTTGCGGCGGGAGCGGATCCCAACTCGACGCTTCACGGCGGCGAGACGGCACTGATGACCGCTTCGCGGACCGGGCGCGCCGGCCCGGTCAAGGCGCTGCTCGACGCCGGCGCGAAGGTGGACGCCGCGGATCGCAAGGGGCAGACCGCGCTGATGTGGGCCGCCGACGAAGGTCATGCGGAAGTCGTCGAGTTGCTCATCAAGGCGGGCGCGGACGCGCGGGCACGGCTGAAGTCCGGTTTCACGCCGCTGCTCTTCGCCGCCCGCGAAGGCCGCATCGACGTCGTCCGCGTGCTGCTCAAATCCGGGGTCGACGCCAACGATGCCATCGACCGCAACCGCAGGGGTGGCGGAATCATGCCCAGGGGCGGCATGAGCGCGTTGCTCTTCGCCGTCGAAAACGGACACTTCGAGCTCGCCGCCGAACTGGTCAAGGCCGGCGCCGACCCGAACGACGAGCGATCCGGCTTTACCCCCCTGCACGCGCTCACCTGGGTCCGCAAGCCCAACCGGGGCGACGATCCCGACGGTCAGCCGCCGCCGACCGGCTCTGGCCGTTTAACCTCCCTGCAACTCGCCAGGCAGTTGGTGGGAGCGGGTGCGAACGTGAACGCCCGCCTGGAGCGGGGAGCGGCCGGCCGCGGCAAGCTCAACCTCACCGGCGCGACGGCCTTCCTGATGGCGTCCAGGACGGCGGACCTCCCATACATGCGATTGCTGATCGAGCTTGGCGCCGATCCGCGGATTGGAAACAAGGACGGCTGTACGCCGGTGATGGCCGCCGCGGGCATCGGCACGCTCGCGCCCGACGAGGAAGCGGGAACCGAAGACGAGGCGCTGGCGGCGGTCGATTACCTCCTGAGCCTGGGCGCCAACCTGAACGTCGTGGACCACAACGGCGAGACCGCCATGCACGGCGCGGCTTACAAAAGCCTGCCGAAGATGGTGCAGTTCCTCGCCGACAAGGGCGCGAAGATCGACGTCTGGAACCGCAAGGACAAATACGGCTGGACGCCGCTGCTGATCGCCCAGGGCTTCCGCCCGGGCAACTTCAAGCCCTCGGCCGAAACGATCCAGGCGATCCAGCGCGTGATGCTCGCCGCCGGCGTCACCCCACCCCCGCCCCCATCGCGCTCCGCCAGCCGACCGGCCGGGTATGATGACGTTAAGTCCACCACCGCTCCTCGGTAACCTCCCGATTGGACCAAAGTCCAATAGGCGCTTCGTGTCCAGGCTCATAGCCTGATTGCCAGCCCTGACTCTCCCCCTGCGGTCGCTGTCCCGGCGACGGAGGTACACCGATGCCTTCCATTCCCCAAGACCTGATGACGCGCCTTCGTGAGGCCAACGATCAGTTCCACCAGGCGCGCCTGCGCCTCAATGACCTCGACCAGATGGACCGCGAAAAGCGAAATGAAGCCGCCGCGGCGCTGCGAGCGGCCGAGAAGGACGTCGAAGACGTGACCCGCGAGATCAGCACTCTGCTCGCATCGGACTCCGGGCCGGGCGCGCCGGGTGTCGCCGGGGGAACGGCGACGTCGCCACCCCCGGGCCCTCGATAACAGGCGCCCCGAAGCTCCCTGCCACTTTCGGCCCGACACGCGACGCCAGCCACGCACGCGCCCGGCGCGGCGTTCCACGACATCGTGCGCGGTTGCCCATACAACGACGTGGAGACGTGCGAGGTAGCTTGCCATGAGGAGGATGGGCCTGTGCGCCATCATCCCGCGCGCGGCCACTGGAAAACCATGGGCCGCTCGGTTCAACTACCGCGCCCGCACGATGCGCGCGCGCGCGACGCGCTCGATCTTTGAGGAGCCAGCCGATGCCCGCCGATACACGTCCGAAGAGTCCATTGTCGAAACGACCGATCACCCGCCGGCGATTCCTGACCGCCGCCGGCGCCGCGGCCGCGGGATGGACGATCGTCCCCCGCCACGTGCTGGGCGGCCAAGGCTTCACCCCGCCCAGCGAGCAGCCCACCCGCGCCGTCATCGGCTGCGGCGGCATGGGCACGGGACACATCAAGAGCATCAACACCGAGTGCCGCCTGATGGCGGTCTGCGACGTGGACGAGCAGCACCTCTCGGCCGGAGTCAAGAACGCCAAGGAGGGCGGCAACGCCGACTGCAAGGGCTACAAGGACTGGCGGGAACTGCTCGACCGCGCCGACATCGACATCATCCACATCCCCACGCCGCCCCACTGGCACGCGCTGATGAGCGTCGCCGCCGCCGAGGCCGGCAAGGACATCTGGTGCGAGAAGCCCATGAGCCGCACCATCTACGAGGGCGAAAAGGTCGTCGAGGCGGTGCAGCGCAACGGCCGGATTTTCCGCCTCAACACCTGGTTCCGATTCCAGGACGGCTTCTACGGCATGCGCACGCCGGTGCGGCCGATCAAGAAGCTCGTACAGAGCGGCATCCTGGGCTGGCCACTGACCGTCACGCTCAACAGCGCCACGGGCTTTGCCTGGAAGCTCGACACCTGGAGCGGCAAGACCAACCTCAAGCCCCAGCCGGTGCCTGCGGTGCTCGATTACGACATGTGGCTCGGCCCGGCGCCGTACAAGCCGTACCATCCTCATCGCGTCCACCAGTCGTTCCGCGGCTACTGGGATTACGACGGCGGCGGGCTGGGCGACATGGGCCAGCACTACCTCGATCCGACGCAGTACCTGCTCGACAAGGACAACGAAAGCCCGGTCTCGGTCGAGGTGGACACGCCGCCGCAGCATTATGACGCCGTGATCCCCTGGCGGCGCCTCGAGCTCACCTACGCCGACGGCTGCAAGATCGTCCTCGACGGCGAAGACCGCGAGAAGGACGCCGCCTTTATCTCCGGCCCGGGCGGCAAGGTCTACCCCGGCCTGCGCACCGACCCGCCGGGGCTCATGAAGAAGATCGAGACCTACCCCGATCCCGAGCCGCAGCTCACCCGCTTCCTCGACGCGGTGAAGACCCGCCGCAAGTTCGCGCTCAACGAGCAGAACGGCCACCGCTCCTGCACCCTGGTCAACATCTCCAAGGTCGCCGTGCAACTGGGGCGAAGCCTCAAGTTCGACCCGGTCAAGCATCGCTTCGTGGACGATGAGGAGGCAAACCGTCTGGTGCAGATGCCGATGCGCGGGCCCTGGCACATTTGATCGCTTTTTCTCTACTCGCAATTCATCATGAAACCGATCTACGCATTGCTCGTCGCCGTGTTGGTCGCCTCGGTCGCCCGGGCGGACGCCGTCAGTGATTTTGTCGCCCAGATGCCGGCGAAGGACGTGCCGGCGGAGTCGGATCTGGCCGCCAAGGCGATCGCCGGCGGCGCGCCGGCGGTGAAGGGACTTTGCGCCCAGCTCGTGCCGCTGGGCACCCAGGGCAAGGACGACACCAAGGCGCGATACGCCGTCAGCGCCCTGGTCCGTTACGTCGGCCAGCCCAACCACGAATCCGACCGTGCCGCCCTGGTGCAGGGGCTTTGCGAATCGCTTTCCGAAGCGAAGGACGTCGAGATCCGGACCTTCCTCGTTAACCGCCTGCAGGAGGTCGGCCACGACGACGCCGTGCCGACGCTCGCGCCCCTGCTCGCCGATGAAGACCTCGCCCGTCACGCCGCCGCCGCGTTGGAGCGGGTCGGCACGCCTGCTGCCACGGATGCGCTCAACAAGGCCCTGCCCTCCTCCACCGGCGCGGCCCGCGTGGCGATCATCAAGTCGCTCGGCATGCTCCGCTCCGCCGCCTCGATCGACGAGATCGCCAAGTCGCTCGACAGCGACGACAAGAACCTGAAGGCCGCCTCGATCTGGGCGCTGGCCAATCTCGGGTCCGACCGCGTGACCGATGCGCTCAACCAGTACGTGAAGCAAGGGCCCGCCTACGAGCGGTCCAAGGGCATCTCCTGGATGCTCCTGGCCGCCCGGCGTCAGGCCGAGGCCGGCCGCAACCCCCAGTGCGTGCAGACCTGCAAGTCGGTCATGGCGCTGGCGAGCAGCGGCGCCGCCCCCGTGAGCGCCGCCTGCGCCGCCCTGCACGTGCTGGCGGAAACGCAGGGTGAAGCCGCGCTGCCCGACCTGCTGGAGGCCGCCGGATCGGACCATCCGCAGGTCCGCAACACGGCGCTGGACGCGGCCCTGCTCATTCCGGGCGAAGCGACGACTGCCCGCTTCGCCGATCGCATGAAATCGCTCTCGCCGGCCGCAAAGGTGGACGTGCTCTCGTTCCTCGGCCGGCGCAAGGACGCCGGCGCGCGCCCGGCAATCCAGGGGGCGACGAAGGACGCCGACCCCGGCGTGCGCGTCGCCGCGGTCGCTGCCCTGGTGTCCCTCGGCCGCGAAGAGGCGATTCCGGCGCTGATCGACCGCATCACCTCGGACCAGCTCGAAGTCGCCCGGCCCGCCGCCGACATGCTCGCGCGCATCCCGGGCGACAAGCCGCTGACGGCCGCCGCCGAGGCGCTCGGGTCCGCACCGGCCAAATCGAAGGTAGCACTGTTGGAGCTCCTGGCCGCGCGCGGCGCGCGCGGGCAGAAGGATGCCGTCTTGAAGCAGACCGCCGACACCGACGCCTCCGTCCGCCTCGCCGCCCTGCGGGCGATGGAAAAGATCGCCACAGCCGATGATGCCCCGCGCCTGGTCGAGCTGGCCGTCGCCGCCAAGGACGCCGGTGAAGTATCCGCCGCGTTGCGCGCCGCCACAGCCGCGGGGGCGCAAATCGCGGATGCCGAGCATCGCGCCGATCCCTTCCTCGCCGCCCTCGCCAATGCCAAGGGAGACCAGCGCGCGGCGATCGAGCGCGCCATGGCCAGGGTGGGCGGCAAGCGGGCGTTCGATACCGTCCTCGCCGACGCCAAGAGCAACGACCCCGCCACCCGCGACGGCGCCGTCCGCGCCCTGGCCGAGTGGCAGGACGCCGCCGCCATCGCCCCCCTGCTGGAGGTCGCCAAGTCTGACTCGGCCGACGCCTCGCTCCAGGTCACCGCGATCCGAGGCGTGATCCAGGTCGCCAAGGCCGCCGAGATGTCCGGGGCCGACAAGGCCGCCGCCTATCAACAGGCCATGGACGCCGCCAAGCGCCCCGAGGAGAAGAAGATGATCCTGGGCGCAGTCGGCAACGAGAAGGGCCAGGCCTTCTTCGACCTGGCCGCTGGCGCGCTCGACCAGCCGGAACTGCAGCGTGAAGCCGCCCTCGCCGTCATCAAGACCGCCCTGCCCCCCGGCAGAGGCCAGGCCGGCCTGAAGGGCGAAAAGGTCACCCAGGCCCTGGGCCGCGCCATCCCCCACTGCCCCGACCCCGGCCTGCGAGGCGACGCCGAGCGCTACCTCAAATCGCTGACCCGCCAGGAGCGAAAGTAACGATCCGCCCCGTTCCCGCTTCTCACTTCTCGCTTCCGACTTCTTTCCTTTCGCGCCCGCTTTCCCTACGCTTATCGCGACATGCTCGTCCTGATCGACAACTACGATTCCTTCACCTACAACCTCGTGCAGAAGCTCGGCGAGGTCGGCGGGCCCTCTCTGACGATGGAAGTTTTCCGTAACGACAAGGTCACCGTCGATCAGGTCGAAGCGCTCAAGCCCACGCACATCGTCATCTCCCCCGGCCCCTGCACACCGCGCGAGGGCGGCGTCTCCAACGACATCATCAGGCACTTCGGCCCGCGGATCCCCCTGCTGGGGGTCTGCCTGGGCCACCAGTGCATCGGCTTTTCCGCCGGCGCAGTCGTCGAGCGCGCCGCCAAGCTCATGCACGGCAAGACCGACCAGATCCACCACGACGGCCGCACGATCTACGCGGGCATGCCGAAT
>DATBFY010000737.1:0-1909 GCA_036558265.1 Tepidisphaeraceae bacterium
TCCCGGGACGCTCATCAGCCCGACCAGCGTTGCCGCGGTCATCTGCCACGAGGTATCCCCGGGGTTTAGCCATGTTGGCGCTTCGACTGGCATGCATCTCCTTCTAGGTTGATGGTCGTCTAGCCCCCGCGATGGGAGTGCAGGCTGAGCCGGGCGGCCCAAGCCGACGGATGACAAGGCTGCTGGGCGCCCCGTTTTCGAGCCATGTACCTGCGGCCAGCGATTGCCATAAGCCCCTGGACATATGGATAACCCGTCTGCATATGCAGGGAAAAAGCCCCGTTGGGCCCGTCTCGCGGGCCGTCGGGAAATCGTCCTATTTGCGGCTTGGAGTTAGTCCGAGCCGGGAACAGCGGGTACCGGTAGACCCGCCTTGCGGCAGGCGTCGGCGAGCGCGCGCCGGAACGCGATGTTGTCGCCCGCGCCGGCGCCGCTGGGCGCGCTGCACAGGTCGCGTGCTGCAGCGCCGCACCGGTACAGCTCCGACCCGCCGATCACCGTCGCGGCGCTGACGTCGATGCAGCCGTTGGCCGAGGTGCGCTGCTTGCTCGTGAATGAGATCGCCACGATGATCACGAGGACGGCGACCACGGCGAGCACTCCCGCCAGGATCCAGCGTTCGCGCTTTGTGATCTTCCGAGGGCCAGACGACGCCTCCTGCCAGTGGCCGGACGGGACGATCAGCATGCGGTGAGTCTAGGCGCGGCCGCGTTCAGAACGTCAACGCGGTGCCGCGCGGGAGCACGAGCACCGAGCCGAGCGCGGAGTTGAGCATCGACCGGGTGCTGCCGCCGAGCGTGATCCGCCTGTCCGTGCCGCCGGCCTGGGATGCCACCACGATCATGTCCGCCGGCCCGGCGCCGTTGGCGACCAGTGTCGCGCCGAGCTTGTCCGCGAGCGCCTGCACCGTGCGATCCGCCGCCTCGTCGCCGCCCGAGTTGGCCGCGGCGATCGACTTGATCGCTGTCTCGGCGCTGGTCCTCAGTCCCGCCTGGGCTACGGCGATCGCCACCGATCCGCCCTCGAGCAGGTACTGCGCGGTTGTGCCCGGCTCGGCCCGGCCTGGCGGCGTTCGGTAGTCGGAGCCGAACACGATCAGCGACGCGCCCTCGTTCTGCGCGAGCTGCGCCAGGCCCTCACCGGTGGAGGCGCTGAACACGATGTGACGAGGAATGTCCGGGTCACCCAGCCAGGTCGCCCCGCTCTCGAGCCGACGCTGCGCGTCGTGGTTGGCCAGCTCCTCACGTCGCGGGTCGAACTCGCGCGAGTGGCGCACGTATGCCAGCGCGAGCGTTGCGCCGCCACGCGCCAGCGCCTTGCCCAGCGCCAGCGCATCGTCGTCGTTGGGCGTGCCGTCGTAGGACACGATGATGTTGGTGCTCATCGGCTCCGGCATCCTCCGCGAGCATCCGGGGAAGGACATTGGCCATGTGGACAAGGATCCAGCGGCAGGCCTGTCCAGGTGGCGTCGGTGGGTGCATCTGCCACGATCGCACAGTGGAGTTTCGCAAGTGCGGGTAGGCGCCGCCGTCACGACATGGCTCGTCGCCGCCGCGACTGTGCCCGTGCATCGCCACCTCCACGGCCCGCCGATCGACTACCTGGGCCTCGCAGCCGCCGCGGGCGCAAGCTGGGCGGGCGTCCCGGGACCCGGTGAGCCGATCCTGATCGCCGCGGCCGTGTACGCCGCCCGCCACCGGCTTGACATCACCGAGGTGCTGATCGTCGCGTTCGTCGCCGCGGTGCTGGGCGGGATCGGCGGGTGGCTGATCGGCAGGCTGGGCGGTCGCACGCTGGTGACCGCGCCTGGCCCGCTGCGGCGCGCTCGCATGACTGCCGTGGCCCGCGGCGACGAGGTGTTCGAACGCCATCCAATGATCGCGATCCTGCTGACGCCTTCCTGGGTCGC
>DATBFY010000738.1:0-8992 GCA_036558265.1 Tepidisphaeraceae bacterium
GGCGATCGGGGGCGATCAGGGGCGGGCTGGCGCCGCCGAGCACGCCGCTCTGAAGGTGCGTGCGCCAGGCATACCGCCCGGTGAGGATGCCATAGCGCGTCGGGGTGCAGACGGCCGACCCCGAGTGGGCGTCGGTAAAGACCATCCCCTGGGCCGCCAGGCGGTCGAGGTTGGGAGTCGGAATTTTGCCGTGCTGCGGGTTGAGGGTCTGGACGTCGCCGTAGCCCAGATCGTCGGCGAGGATGAAGAGGAGGTTGGGCTTTTCGGCGGCGCGGGCACCGCTGGCAAAATAGGCGAGGACTGCCACGACGATTGACGTAAGAATGCGAAACATGCGGGCTCGGATTAGACGTGCCGGCCGGGTCACGTGCAACCCGTCCGGGTCCCTCCCCCCTGGCTTGCCTTGCATCAATGCCCTTTTCCGTTACAACGCTGGGTCAATCGCCCACGGATGGGGCTGGCCGACGCTGCGCACATGAAGTTCAACCTGCTGGACAAGATCGAGTCGATTTCCGACACGCGGATCGTGGCGGCAAAGCACGTTTCGCTCGCGGAAGAGTACCTGGCCGATCACTTTCCGACGTTTCCGGTGCTGCCCGGGGTCATGATGCTCGAGGCCCTGACGCAGGCCGCGGGGTGGGTGATGCACCATCGGACCCGGTTCGCCAAGTCGTTCGCGGTGCTGAAAGAGGCGAAGAACGTCAAGTACGGCAACTTTGTCGCACCCGGCAATCACCTGCGGGTTGAGGTGGAGTTCTTGAAGGAAACCGAGGCCGGGGCGAGCTTTAAGGCTACCGGCACGGTGAACGGAAGCACGGCCGTCGCGGCCCGCATCGAGATCGCTTATTTCAATCTTGCGGACAAGCAGCCTCAACTGGCGGAACTGGATGCCCGCCTGATCGAGCACAACCGGCGGCGATGGTCGCTGATCGCCCCACACGAGCACGCCTTGCAGCTAACCCTTGATCACTAAAGGACACGAAATGACTCGGGACGAAATCTACTCGAAGGTACAGGGGGTGCTGGTGGATGCACTGGGGGTCGACGAGGACGAGGTCACCCCCGAAGCCTCCCTCCGCCAGGACCTGGGCGCCGAGAGCATCGACTTCCTCGACATCACCTTCCGCCTGGAAAAGGCCTTCACCACCGACCCTGCGAACAAGTTCACCATCCCGCGCGGGGACCTGTTTCCGGAAAACATGGATAACCCGGATTACATCCAGAACGGGAAGCTGACGGACGCGGGCCTTGCCGAGGTTCGGCGGCGCCTGCCGCACGCCAACGTGAGCGAATTGGAGAACACGCGGGATGCAGCGCTCATCCCGGACCTCTTCGCGGTGCAGGATATCGTGGATTACATCGAGCGGCGGATGAAGTAGGCATGCGGTGGATCTGGATTGACAAGTTCGTCGAGTTCACGCCGCGCACCTGTGCGACCACGGTCAAGAACGTTTCGCTCGCGGAAGAGCACCTTCACGACCTCTATCCCGACTTCCCGGTCGTGCCCCACTCGCTGATCGTCGAGGGGTTTGCGCAGACGGCGGGGATCCTGGTGGGGGAGGCGCGGAACTTCGCGGAGAAGGTGATTTTGGCGAAGGTGGCGCGGGCCACGTTCCATCGCCTTGTGCGGCCGGGGGATACGATCGTCTTCCGGGCGAAGGTGGAGCAACTCTCGGAGCAGGGCGCGTCCACGTCCGGGACCGTGACGTGCGGGGAGGAGTTGGTGGCAGAGATCGAGATGATGTTCAGCCATATCGATCAGAACATGGCTGGCTTGGAGTTCCCGGAGCACAATTTCGTGTTCACGGAGCAGTTCACGGAGCTGTTGAAGGGGTATCGCGCGGGGGGCGTGGTTAGAATCTGATGAGCATGCGAAGAGTGGTCATTACGGGTGTCGGGATCGTGTCGCCGCTGGGCATCAGCGCGAAAACGCATTGGGAGGGGGTGCTGGCGGGCAAGGCGGGGGTGCGGCGGATCGCGGCGTTCGACCCCTCCGGCTTCCCCAGCCAGATCGCCGGCGAAGCGCCGGCGTACAAGATCGGGGATTTCGTTCCCAAGAGCTACCGCAAGGCGACCAAGGTCATGGCGCGGGACATCGAGCTGGCAGTGATCGCGGCGGATGACGCGTTCAAGGATTCGGGGCTGAAAAGCTCGGCCTACACGGAAACGCCGGATTTCGACGGGACGCGGTTCGGGTGCAACATCGGGGCGGGTCTGATCTCGTGTGAATTGAACGAGCTGACGACGGCTCTTTCGACCGCGCGGCAGGACGAGCATCCCAATCGCCTGGACCTGAAGAAGTGGGGGAAAGACGGGATGCAGCAACTCACACCGCTGTGGCTGCTCAAGTACCTGCCGAACATGCTGGCGTGCCACGTGACGATCGTGCATCAGCTCAAGGGGCCGAGCAACACGATCACCTGCGCGGACGCGAGCAGTCACCTGGCGATCGGGGAGGCGTTCCGGACGATCCAGCGCGGGGATGCGGACCTGGCGATCTGCGGGGGGGCGGAGTCGAAGGTCAACCCGATGGGGTTGATCCGGCATTGCCTCTTGAAGCGGTTGACCGAGAGCAATGACGCGCCCGGCGAGGCGGTGCGGCCGTTTGATGTGGAGGCGTCGGGCACGGCGATCGGCGAGGGCGGGGGTTTGCTGATCCTGGAAGAGTTCGAGCGTGCCAAGGCGCGCGGGGCGAAGATCTACTGCGAGCTGGTCGGCTTCGCGGCGTCGCAGGACACGCACAAGGTGACCGAGCCGTGCCCGACGGGTCTGTCGTACGGTCGGGCGGTGCAGAAGGCGCTGGCGGACGCGAACCTGCCGCCTGCGGCGGTGAGCCTGATCGTGCCCAATGGCCTGGGGATCGCGTCACACGATCGGGCGGAGCTGACGGGGTTGATGTCGGTGTTCGGGGGCGGGCTGGAGCGGATTGCGTTTTCGCCGATCAAGGGACAGATCGGGAACATGGCGGCGGGGAGCGGTGTGGACGCGGCGACAGCGGCGCTGGCGGTGCAGCACGGCGTGGTGCCGCCGGCGGTGAACACGCGGCGGGTGATTGATGGGCAGACGTTGAACGTGGCCCGCGAGGCGCGGGAGATGAAGGTGGATGTGGCGGTGAGCAGTGTTTACTCACTGGGTGGGCAGAATGCGGCGCTGATATTCAAGCGTGTATGATGACGATCGGCGTATAGACCGAGGTCACACATGTTTTCCTTTTGGTTCGATCTGCCTCCCCTGCTCCGTATCCTGATGGGACTCGTCATGGTCGGTATCGCGGTGCTGATCTACTTCGCATCGGGGGGCACGACGTTTGCGATCGGTCTGGGCGTCGTGGGACTGGTTTTCGTCCTCGCGAGCGGCGCCGGGTCTGACAAGGGTGGTTACAACTTCTGATTTCCGGCATTCTCATGAACCGAGTCGTCATCACAGGAATGGGTTGGATCACGCCGATGGGCCACGACGTGGAGGGCGTCTGGCGGCGGCTGTTGAACGCCGAATCGGGCATCGAGCGGACGTCGATTTTCGACGCGTCGACGTTTCCGACGACGTTTTCGGCGGAGGTGAAGAACTTCCGCCTGGGCGAGCACATCCCGGAGATCGAACAGCACAAGGACGCGGGGCGGAACACGCAATTCGCGCTGGCGGCGTGCGCGCAGGCGTGGCGGCTGGCCGGCTTGGACGCGGCGCAGCTCGACCTGGACCGGGTGGGTATTTACCTGGGCAGCGGCGAGGGGTCGCTGGACTTCGACACGTACACGACGGCGGCGCTGGCGTCGTGGCGGGCGGAGGCGTCGCAGATCGACTCGGTGAAGTGGGCGGAAGTGGCGCTGGAGCGCATGCGGCCGATGATCGAGCTGGAGCAGGAGCCGAACATGCCGCTGTCGCACCTGGCGCTGTTGACCGGGGCGCGGGGGCCGGCGCTGAACTGCCTGACGGCGTGCGCGGCGTCAACGCAGGCGATCGGCGAGGCGATGGAGATCCTCCGCCGCGGGGACGCCGACGTGATGATCGGCGGCGGGGCGCACTCGATGATCCACCCGTTCGGGGTGACGGGGTTCAACCGGCTGACGGCGCTCTCGACGTTTAACGAAAACCCGCGGTGCGCCAGCCGTCCGTTCGACGCGTCGCGCGGCGGGTTCGTGCTGGGCGAGGGGGCGGGGATGGTGATCCTGGAGACGCTCGACCACGCGATCGCGCGGGGGGCGACCGATCGGATCCTGGCGGAGGTGGTGGGCTACGGCTCGACGGCCGACGCGTTCCGCATCACCGACCAGCACCCGGACGGCGAGGGGGCGGTCGTGGCGATGCGCGAGGCGTTGCGGGACGCGAAGCTCTCGCCGGCGGACGTGCATTACATCAACGCGCACGGCACGGGGACCAAGGAGAACGACGGCAACGAGACCGGCGCGATCAAGCAGGTCTTCGGCGCGCAGGCGCGGAGCGTGCCCGTCTCATCGATCAAGTCGATGATGGGGCACCTGATCGCGGCCGCGGGGGCGGTCGAGCTGATCACGTGCGTATTGGCGATCCGGGACCAGGTGCTGCCGCCGACGGTCAATTATCAGACGCCCGATCCGGAGTGCGACCTGGATTATGTACCTAATGCGGCACGGAAAGCCAAAGTGGACGTGGCGGTGTCGAACTCGTTCGGATTCGGGGGGCAGAATGACACGATCATCGTGCGGCGGTTCGTAAAATGACGCGCGGCGGCGTGACCAACGGCGGAGTCGTCGAGGCGATCCATGTCGCATCCGCGGCCACCGCCACGATGACCGCCGTAACTCAAGCGTATGCGCACGCGGGGCGGGGCCTGGCGGGCGATCGGTATGAAGCGGGGAGCGGGACTTTCTCGACCTGGCCGAAAGATCACGAGTTGACGCTTGTAGAGGCCGAAGCGGTTGAAGCGCTGGCGGCGACGTGCGGGCGCGCGCTGGCTCCAGGCCAGACGCGGCGGAACGTCACGACGCGGGGGATCGCGTTGAACGACTGGGTGGGTAAGGAGTTTTATGTGGGCGAGGTGCGGTGCCGCGGGACGCGGCTGTGCGAACCGTGCGCGCACCTGGCTGCCCTGCTGGAAATACCGGACCTTATGCGGTTGCTGGCGGGTCGAGGGGGTTTGCGGGCCGTGATCCTGACGGGCGGAGTGATTCGGACGGGCGAGCGGATTCGGCTTGCGGAGGACGTACCTGCCCACTCGTGAGGTGCGCGTGGGGGTAGAAGTTCGCGGGTCGCTTATCGGACGGGGTTGCGCGCAACGTCCTGTCTTGCGCGGGGTTCACACTGGTTCCCATCTGGCCGGGTTTGCCGGGGACACGGACGAATCGTATTTCATCCGTGTCGGTGTTGCTCCCACTACGCCATGAATTGCGGAGTGGGAAGAGCCGATGAATTCCCACGGGCTGCGCGTTTCGGGCTCGTTCGGTGTATTCGATTCTCGGCATTCATCGGGAGGTCACTATGATGGCCGTCCAACCCATATGCGCTTGTTCCGTGCGCCAGCGAGGGCGTTGGCGCGCGGCCCGTCGAGGTTTCACGCTGGTCGAGATCCTGATCGTCGTGATCATCCTGGGGATCCTGGCGTCGATCGTGATCCCCAAGTTCGCCAACGCGAGCGTGGAGGCGAAGAAGAACTCGCTGGCGAGCACGCTGCAAGCCCTGCGCGGGCAGATCGAGCTCTACATGCTGCAGCACGGCGACCAGACGCCGGCGCTGACCGCCGCCGACTGGACGCCGCTGACGGACCAGAGCACCTACAGCGGTCAGACGGTCGGCCCGTACCTGAACTCGGCGCCGATGAACCCGCTCAACGGTCATTCGGACGTGACGACGGTGACCGCCGACCAGGTGGGTGGCACGGCGGTCTCCGGGACGAACATCGGGTTCGTGTACAACACGACCAACGGCAAGCTCTGGGCGACGAACACGGCGGGGACCAAGGTCTTCAACGAGGTTGACCCGAACGATCCGAACAACTGATCGCGCGCGAGCGACGTGCGCAACCCAGCTCGTTCGGATCGTTCGACAGATGAACGCGAGGCGACCCGGCGCATGTAAATGTGCCGGGTCTTTCGTTGGGAGCGACGCGCTACCCTTCGGGTAGCGGCTAAACAGGGCCTATGATGTTATCGGCACTCACGCCGGAGGTGACCGATGACGGTGGCAGATCCGAAGGAGCAGGCGATCCCCGCGACGGCGTTCCCGCAACTGGACGAGCAGGACCTGGCGGCGGTTTACCCGTTGGCGGTGTGCGAGACGTACGGGGACGGGCAGGCGGTGTTTCGCGCGGGGGATGCGGACATCGACCTGTTCGTCGTGGAGTCGGGCGCGCTCGACATCCTCAACCCGGCGGACCGGGACCGGCTGATCACGACGCACGGGCCCGGCGAGTTCGCCGGCGACGTGGACCTTCTGACGCGGCGGCCGGTGATCGTGACGGCTGTAGCGCGCGGCCCGCAGACACGTCTGTTGCGCGTGCCGGGGGCCCGGCTGCGCGAGCTGCTCAATCGGGTACCGCGGCTGGGGGAGAAACTGATCGTCGCGTTTCAGGTGCGGCGGGAGATGCTGGCGCGGGCGGGCGTGCTGGGCCTGAAGGTCGTGGGGCCGGGCACGTGCCGGGATACGACGGTGGTCCGGGAGTTCCTGTACAAGAACTTCGTGCCGTTCACGTGGTACGACTCGGCGTCGGACCAGGGTCGGGCGGCGCTGGCCGGGTGGGGCTCGCCGCGCAAGTCGCCGATCATCGAGTGCGGGGACGGGCGGCTGCTGACCAATCCGACGCTGCGCGAGCTGGCGCAGTGCGCAGGGGTGTGGCGCGAGTGCCCCAACCAGGCGGTGGATCTGGCCGTGGTCGGTGCGGGGCCCGCGGGCATCACGGCGGCGGTCTATGGGGCGTCGGAGGGGTTGTCGACGGTCGTGCTGGATCGCCTGGGGCCGGGCGGGCAGGCGGGCGGGTCGTCGAAGATCGAGAACTTCATCGGTTTTCCCGCAGGTCTGTCGGGGGCGGAGCTGGCGACGCGCGGGGTGCTCCAGATGCTCAAGTTCGGGGCGCGGATGGTGGCGCCGGTGAACGTGGACGTGCTGGAACCGGGCGGCGTCCGCGGCGGAGGCGAGCCCCACACGCTGCGGCTGGACTGCGGGGCGCGGGTGCAGGCGCGCGCGGTGCTGGTCGCCAGCGGCGTGCGGTGGCGCAGGCTCGAGGCGGCGGGGGCTGAGCGGTTCGAGCGGGCGGGCGTCTATTACGCCTGCACGTCGGTCGAGGCGCTGCTGCACGACGCGCAGGACGTCGCGGTCGTCGGGGCGGGCAACTCGGCGGGGCAGGCGGCGATGCACCTGGCCGAGTGCTGCCGCGACCGGCGCGTCCACATGTTCGTGCGCCACAAGCTGGGGCCGGGGATGTCACAATACCTGTCGGGCCGCATCCGCGCGACGCGCAATATCGAGGTACACGAGGAGACGGAGGTTTCGGCCGTCCTGGGTGAGCGGCGAGTCGAGGCGGTGGAGCTCAAGTCGCGGGGCGACGGTGGCGCACGAATGCGGTTGGCGCTTGGCGCCGTGTTCGTCTTCATCGGGGCCGAGCCGGATGCGCCATGGCTGGGTGATAGCGTCGCGCGGGATGCGCTGGGCTATCTGTTGACCGGGACGGACGCGCTCAAGTCCGGACGATGGCCGTTGGCCAACCGCGAGCCCTGCCCGCTGGAGACGACCCTGCCGGGCGTGCTGGCGGCGGGGGACATCCGATCGGGCTCTACCAAGCGAGTGGGGTTCGCGGTGGGGGACGGATCGCTGGCGATCACGTGCGTACACCGGTTGCGGGCGCTGGAGGCGTAGTCGCGCAGTTCGGAGCTCACGGTTTGAGGTGCGCTTTGAAGACACGCTAAAGCGTGAACTCCAAACAAGTCAGGGTGGCGGGATTCGAACCCGCGACCTTCTGCGCCCGAGGCAGACGCGCTGACCAAGCTGCGCTACACCCTGAGAAGTCATTTGAGCACGGCGAAGGGGGCTCGAACCCCTACGAGGTGGTTTTGGAGACCACTGCGCTGCCACTCGCGCTCTCGCCGTAATCGGCCACACTTTCGCTCGCTGAAGCGAGCCCTACGAAAACGATGAAAGTGCGGCGGGTGGGCATCGAACCCACGACTCTCCGGTTAAAAGCCGGATGCTCTGCCGACTGAGCTACCGCCGCGACCGTCTTTCAGAAGTTTCATGCAGTCACCGGGAATCGAACCCGGGTTTCCTGAGTGAGGGTCAGGTGTCCGCGCCACTAGACGATGACTGCGCGCAACGACCGATGCAGCCGGCGGGATTCGAACCCGCTTCCTTTGAATGAAGCTCAAAGATCCTGGGACCGATTAGAAGACGGCTGCTGCGCCGGCGAGCCGATCAGGCGACCGGCGCCGGCCGGGGTTCCGGGGCGAACCACGGCTTGGGCTCGGGTTTGCGCCACGGGACAAAGGGTGGGACGATGGGTGGGCGTTTCATCATGGCATTCAACTGCGGGCGCGGGATGCGTCCGTCGAGAGGGATTACGGATATCGACAATCGGATCTGACACCGGATTCCGGCGGGCAGAAAACGTGAAGAAGCCCACGGAGGATTGCACTCCGTGGGCTTCGCGCGAGGGTCAGGCGTGCTCGCGCAGGCTCGCTAATCGAGCACGCCACGCGGGGGATTCAGTCCTGGACGATGGTGTTGTCGCCCGTGCCGCCGTCGATCACGTCCTGACCGGGGCCGCCGATCAGCACGTCGTCGCCATCGCCGCCGAGGAGCGTGTCGTCACCCTGGCTGCCGGTGAGGGCGTCGTTGCCGTCGCCGCCGTCGAGCGTCAGGTGGTGGACGATCCCGCCGGGGAGGGTGGCCGCAACGATCGTGTCCTTGCCGCCCAGCGCGTTGACAGTCAGGTCGTCGAGGTTGGCCTCGACGTTCTGGATGTTGACGTCGGCGGCGAGGCCGAGGACGGAAACCGAGGAGCCGGAGCCGACGACGTCGATCTGGTTCT
>DATBFY010000739.1:0-5985 GCA_036558265.1 Tepidisphaeraceae bacterium
GCCTTGAGCTGGTCGAACCGCTCGGTCGCCTTCCCCTCGTCGCCCGACAGGTGATACGCCAATGCCGTGCGGAACAGCACCTTGGGACGCTCGACGACCAGGTCGGGATGCCAGTCAAGTAAGCGGTCGCCAAGCCGCGCCGCCTCCGCGAACTCGCCCCCTTCCAGCAGCAGGTCCACCAAGCGGATGCCCGCCTGCTTGCCCGCGTCGGTGACGAAATAGAGCTTCATCACCTTGGAGAGCGTCTCCCGGTCGTCCTGGCGAGCCTGGTCGAGCATCGTCTTCGCCAGGGCGCCGTAGCGGTTGCGGTACGCGTCCAGCCCCGCCTTGGGCCACTTGGCGAGCTGCTCCTGCACCGGGCGTTCGATGCCGGTGTATTGCCGGATGTTGTTCTGCGCGTCGGTGCTGGAGGGGACGACGTACTGGCCGTACTTCTCGATGACCTCCTGGTACCAGTCGGCGGCCTTGTTCCAGTCGGCCAGGCGCTCCATGCGTCGGGCGTCTTCCAGCTTCTTGATCGCTTCAAGGCTGTCGCGCACCGACACGCCCTGGAAGGTCTCCTTGCCGTAGAAGGAATCGGGGTTGAGACCCCCGCGGGGGGGTTGGACTGGCACCGCGGGCTGCGCGGCCTGGCGCAATTGTTGTGCGGCGGCGACACCGGCGAGGATCGCCGTTCCGACGACGCTCGTTGCCAGGATCTTCCGCAAATGACGGATCTGCTGGGATGGCATCAGGAATCCCTCGGGTCGGGGGGGACGACCATTCTAGCACGCGCCAGCGTTCACGGCTGCTGGGGCGCGCTCTCAAAATACTTCACCCACAAGGGCTTCAGACGTTGCACCTCGTCGGGGTCGATCCGCGACTTGTCCGACCAGATCGCAAGTTCCAGGGCATGACGGGCCGGACATTGCTCCAGTACCTCCCTCCGGGTCGCCATGAGTTCCACGGCACGCTTCATCAGACCCACCGCGTTCTGGGTGGCAGCCTGAAGGTTTGCCAGGATCTCCCGAAGCAGATCAGGAGGGGAGGGATGGGGTGGTCGGGGGGACGAAGACCCGGCCGCTGAAGCGGTCTCGCCGCCAAGCGGATTTGCGGGTTTTTGCCGCCAGCAGTCGTAGTCGGTGACGAGCGCAACTAAGGCGTACGGAATTTCCGCTTCCTTCGCGAGCTTCGCTTCGGGCATGGCGGTCATGCCGATCAGGTCCCCGCCCCACAGGCGGTGCATGAGGCTTTCGGCGCGGGTTGAAAAGGCGGGGCCTTCCATGCAAACGTAACACCCGCGGTCGTGAACCCGAAACTGCTCGGACTGGGCGTGCGCCGCGTCCAGCAGGGTTTGACGCAGGATCGGGCAGAACGGTTCCGCGAATTCGACGTGGACGGCCGCCTTGTCATAAAACGTCGCCGCACGCTTGTAAGTCTTGTCGATCACCTGATCGGGTATAACCAGATCGCGCGGTCTGAACTCTTCGCGCAGCGAGCCGACCGCGCCCGAGGCCAGGATGTGCGTAACGCCCAATTGCTTGAGGGCGAAGAGGTTGGCCCGAAAGGGGACATGGGTGGGGTTGATCACATGCCCGGGGCCGTGGCGGGAGAGGACGAAAACGGGGACGCCCGCCCAGGTGGTCTCGATGATGGCGTCGGCGGGTCGACCAAAAGGGGTATCCAACTCGTGGCGATGGCCTTCGGTCGATGCCAGGGCCTGACCCAGGCCCGTGCCGCCGATCAGGCCGATTCTGAGGTCGCTCATACCTCGAAGGGTATGAGGCCACGGCTCAAACGTAAATGGGGTAACAGGTTGGCAGCGGAGGTTCTTGGAATGTGCCCGCCGTGTCCGGTACGATTGGGAATTCGCGTGCGTTGCAGCTATCCGCTGATGCTGGACTTGACGGACCGCCTCGTCGTGATCGTGGGCGGCGGCGCTGTCGCCGCGCGCAAGGCGAAAGGGTTGCTGGACGCGGGCGCAACGCGCGTTCGGGTCATCTCGCCTGCCTTTTGCGATCAGATGCCGGCCGGGATCGAGCATGTGGAGCAGGAATACGATCCGCAGCATCTTTCGGGAGCAACGTTGGTCTTCGCGGCGACCGACCAGCCAGAGGTCAACCAGAGGGTCGTGCGGGACGCCCACAGGCTGGGCCTGCTGGTGAACCGGGCGGATGCGGACGATGACGAGCCGGGCGACTTTACGACCCCCGCAATACTGCGTGACGGGGGGTTGCTGGTGACCGTCTCAGCGGGTGGATCACCCGCGTTGACTGCGGCGATCCGCGATCGCATTAAGGAGCAGGTACAGCCGAAGTGGGTAAGAATGGCCGCGGCGATGCAGGAACTGCGACCCAGAATCCTCGCGGGCGGAGCGGCGATCGACCAGCGCCGGGCGGCGTTTCGCGACCTCGCTTCGGACGAGGCGATGGACGTGCTCGAACGCCGCGGGCCCGACGAACTGTGGACGTGGCTTCAGGCGCGAAACAAGGGGATCTAAAAGACCATGACCCAGCCGACCCTTGGTCAAATCCTGCTGCTCGCGATCACGGCGCTGCTGTTCTCAGCGGGCTGCGTCATATCGTTGGCGCGCGTCTGGTGGGATCGTGAATCGCTGCGCATCGGCGCCAAGGCGTGCCTGTGGACCGGCGTGACGCTGTCGCTGGCGGCGTTGATCTGGCACGCGGCGTCGCGCCGCAGTTGGCTGCCGCTGGACGACAACTTCGAGGCATTCACGTGGCTCGCCGTGCTGCTGACGGGATTCGTGTTGTACGTTCAGCGGACGCGGCCATTGGGCGGGCTCGATTGGTTCGTAATGCCGATCGCGATCGTGCTGCTGGTTGCGGCCATGGTGCTGGGGAAGACCAAACCGCAGGAATACGTGGACACGACCTGGTCGATCGTCCACCGGGTCTCGGCGTACGGCGGCGCCGCCGCGTTCGCCGTCGCCGGGGCGGTGGGGGCGCTCTACCTCCTGGCATGCCGCCGGCTTCGACATAAGACGCTGCCGCACGGACCCAGCCTGGGAAGCCTGGAGCGACTGGAGCACGTCACGTTCTCCGCCGTGACGCTCGGATTCGCGCTGCTGACGATCGGGATGCTGACCGGCCTGGTCCGGGCGGTCAAAGGACAGACGACGCTGGGGGAGCACTGGTTCACGTCGCCCAAGGTGTTGCTGGCGTTCGCGGTGTGGCTGGTCTACGCCCTGGTGCTGCACGCGCGGATCAATCCCGCGTTTCGCGGGCGCAAGGTGGCGATCCTGAGCATCCTGGGATGCGTGTTGATGGTCGGCACGCTGGTGGTCGTCAACTTTGTCCCGGGCGGCGGCAGCGGCGGTGGAGGGTCGCACTGATGCAGCGGCTGCTCGTCGTGGGACTCAATCACGCCACCGCGCCGCTGGACGTGCGCGAGCGACTGGCGTTCTCGGCCGAGGGACGCGATCGGGCGATCGCGGCGCTGCGAGAGAAGTTTCCGCAGTCGGAGGTGGCGCTGATCTCGACCTGCAACCGCGTCGAGATTTACACCGCCCGCGAGGTCCACGGCCACCCGCGCGCCCAGGAGATGATCGAATTTCTTTCGGCGTTCCACAGCGTCCAACCGACCGAGTTCGCCCAGCACCTCTATCAGAAGGGCGATCGCGACGTCGTCGCCCACCTCTTCACCGTGGCATCGTCGCTCGATTCGATGGTCCTGGGCGAAACCCAGATCCTCGGCCAGGTGCGCGAGGCGTACGACGTCGCGCGAAACCTGGGGGCGACCGGGGCACTGCTCAACCCCCTCTTCCAGCGGGCGATCGCCGTAGGAAAGGAAGTCATGACCGCCACGGCGATCTCGGAGGGGCGGGTCAGCGTCGCCAGCGTGGCGGTCGATTACGCCCGGCGGATCTTCGATTCCTTCGACGACAAGTGCGTGCTGAGCATCGGCGCGGGGAAGATGGCGGCGCTGGTGCTCCAGAGCTTCGCGCAGCTCGCGCCGCGGCGACTCATGGTCTGCAACCGCAGCCCGGAAAAGGCAGTGGAGCTCGCCGCCCGGTTTAACGGCGAGCCGCTGCCATTCGAGCAGTTGAGCGATCACCTGGTGGCGGCGGACATCGTCGTCTCCTCGACCGGGGCCGCCCGACCGATCATCACCGCCGCCCAGGTCGCCGCCCTGCGCAAGGCCAGGCGATACCGCCCGCTCTTCGTGATCGATATCGCGCTGCCGCGCGACGTCGAATCGGCCGTCGGGGAGTTGGAGAACATCTACCTTTACAACATCGACGACCTCCAGCAGGTCGTCGCGGGGACGATGCACCAGCGGAAGGACGCGATCGACGCCGCCCGCGCGATCATCGAGCGCCAGGTCGAGCAGTTCGTCGCCTGGCACCGCGCCCGCGAGATGGGACCGATGATCGAGCGGCTCAGCCAGCGCTACCACCAGCTCGCCAGCGACGAGCTCCAGCGGACGCTCAACAAGCTGCCCAACGTCGGCGCGGCCGAGCGCGCCCACCTGGAAGAGCTGACGCGACGGATCGTCAACAAGCTGCTGCACGACCCGATCAGCATGCTCCGCAAGAGCGAGGGTATGCACGGGGCGAGCAGTCAATACCTGCACGCGATGGAGCGGCTGTTCCACCTGGAAGAGGACGACCAGGAGAGTGATGCGGAAGGGAACGCCGACGATGGCGCGGTCGAATAGCAAGCCGGCGCGGCGTGACCCGCTCGGGGTCGATCGTCCGCGCGCCAATCTGGCGGCGTCGCGGGGCGCGTTCGCGGCGGTATTCGCGCTGATCGTCGTTCTCGTGATCGTCATGTACGCGCAGGAACGGTGGCTGGCCGTCGTGTCGGTCGCGCTGTTCGATGGCGGCCTGGTCGTGGCGTGGGTGGTGTCGGCGTGGTTGCTGGGGGCGGCGATCGTGCGCGGGATTGGCTTGCCCCTTCGCGGAGCCTTAGGGTTCGCGACGGCGGCTGCGACAGGAATGGGGGCGATGAGTTTGGCGGCGCTGGGCCTGGGACTGGCGGGGACGCTGAACCGGTGGAGCGTCCTGGCGATCCTGCTGGCGGGGCCGGCGCTGACGGCTCGATGGGGGCTGGGAATCTTGAGGACCGCGCGGACCATCCAGGTCGGGCGGTGGCTGGCGGGTTCGGCGGGCTGGCGGTGGCTGCTGATCGGGGCCGCGCCGATGGTGGGAATGATGATGGTGGGGGCGTCGATCACGCCCGGGCTCTTGTGGAAGCCCGAGGATCCTCACCCCTACGACGCGCTGGAGTATCACCTGCAGGTGCCGCGCGAGTGGTTCGACGCCGGCCGCATTACCGGCCTGCATAACAACGTCTTCTCCTACTTCCCCAGCGGCGTGGAAATGCACTTCCTGATGGCGATGCACCTGCGCGGGGGACCCTGGGCGGCGATGTACGCGTGCCAGTTCTTCAGCATCGCGTGGGTGCTGCTCATGGCGGCGGCGGTGTATGGCGCCGTCCGACGTGACGGTGACGCGGAGGACGGTTCGACCGCCGCGCGAACCGCAGTCGCGTCGGCCGCGGCGGTGGTCGTCCTCGCGGCGCCCTGGTCGGTCATGCTCGGCAGCGTCGCGTACGCGGAGGGGGGGCTGGCGCTTTATACAGGTCTGGCGGCGGCGTGGATGCTCCGGGCGGTTGGGCGGGGCGAGACGCGCGGGCGCGCGATGCTGGTGGCGGGCGCGATGGTCGGTTTCGCGTGCGGCGTGAAGTACACGGCGGTGCCGATGGTGCTGCTGGCGCTGGGGATCACCGCGGTGGTCGTGGCCCTCGCGACGCGACGGTTGCGCGAGTGGTGGAAGGGGCTGCTGGTCTACAGCGTGGTGGCGGTGGCGGTGGCGTCGCCGTGGTACGTGCGCAACGCGGTGTGGACACGGAACCCCGTCTTTCCGCTCGCCATGAACACGTTGGGGCGCGCCCACTTCGACGAGGTGCAGGTGGAGCGCTTCCGCATCGCGCACTCGCCGCCGCCGGCGGAGCGGCCGCTCGGCGCGCGACTCCTCCGCGCCTG
>DATBFY010000740.1:0-3818 GCA_036558265.1 Tepidisphaeraceae bacterium
AGTGCGCGGGCTTGGGCGCGAGCGGATTGCGCGGCAGCGGCGACGACGATGTCGATCCTTGTGCGTTGGCGAATGCGCGATCGCCCAGGACGAGTGACGCCAGCGCGATCTTCCCGACACCGATCCCGCACGTGCCGAAGAAATGGCGGCGGGTGACCCGCTCGCGAAGGGCCTGAAATTCCCACGGCTTCATCGCAACTACTCCTTCGTGATCGTCTCATCCAGGTTCAACAGCGCCCGCGCGACCGTCGTCCACGCCGCGACCTCGTTCAGTTCCGCATCGTCCGGCCTGGAAAGCACGTCCGACAGTGCCACCTGCCCGGCCTTGAGCGAGCCGTCCGCAAAGCGTGCGAGCTGATGGTCGAAGAACGCCCGGGTCGAGGCGATCTCGTCCGCCGTCGGCGTCCGTGACGTGCAGAGCCGGAACGCGTAAACGATCCGGGCGTTCCGGTCGTCCGGCCCCTCGCGCACGATCCGCCGCGCCAGCCCCTGTGCCGCCTCGACGAACACCCGGTCGTTGAGCACCTGCAGCGCCTGCAGCGGCGTGTCCGACCGCACGCGCATCGGGCACGTGACCTCGGTCGTCGGCGCGTCGAACGTCGTCAGCCCGGGGTAAAGGCTCGTGCGCTTCAAGTACGTGTAAAGCCCGCGGCGGAAACGGTCGCCCCCCTTGCTCGTCGGCCACGGCACGCTGCCGTAGGAGAGTTCCGAAATTCCCGGCGGCTGCGGCGGGAAGACGCTCGGCCCGCCGACCTTGTCCGACAACAGTCCCGCCGCCGAGAGCGCGATGTCCCGCACGGTCTCGGCGTCCACGCGGAACCGTGGCCCCCGCGCCAGCAGCACGTTCTGCGGGTCGCGCGCCAGCAACTCCGGCGTGACGCGCGACGACTGCCGGTACGTCGCGCTCGTGACGATCAGCCGGTGCATCGCCTTCATGCTCCAGTGCTGCCGGACGAACTCGGTCGCCAGCCAGTCGAGCAATTCCAAATCTGACGGCTTCTCCCCCTGCACGCCAAAGTCACCGATCGTCGCCACGATCCCGCGCCCGAAGAACGCCGCCCAGTCGCGGTTCATCACGACCCGCCCGACCAGCGGATTGTCCTCATCCACCAGCCACCGCGCCAGCGCCAGCCGATCGACCTTCGCGCCCGGCGGCAGCGGGTGCAACACGCCCGGCGTGCCGGGTTGCACGGCCTCGCGCTCGTCCAGGAACTCACCTCGATGGTGCAGGTGCGTGACCCGGGCAAACTGCGGCCGCCGCTCCCGCATCACCATCGTGGTCTGGTACTTCGGGATCGACCGGCGCATCTCGCCGATCTTCTTGTTCGCCTCCGCGAGTTCCGGCGCCACGCTCAGGAACTGACGCTTGATCACCTCCCGCTGCGATTCCGAACAATCATCCGGCGCCGTCGCCAGCGCCGATTCGACCTCCGGTGGCATCTCCTCGGTCGCCTTGGCATCCGCATCCCGCGTCACGCTGACGCGAAACCGCCCGATCGTCATCTGGTGAATGTACTGCTGGATCAGCGTGAGCCTAAGCCGGGTCGTGCCGGCCGGCAGGGGGGTCGCAAGGTTGAAGACCGCCCAATGCGACTCGCCCGTCCGCCCCTTGATGCTCCACCCCGTGTCCAGCTTGCCGTCCAGACACGCCGCCGCCGACCGCCCCTTCTCCGCGAAATCATGCGACGCCCCGGCGAGCTTGACCGGCGCCGCCTTGGCGCCATCGATCCGCGAAAGCTGCACCTCGCTCAGCAAGAAGTCCCCCGGCGAAAACAACGGCGCCCGCCCCGGCCCATCCTCCGGACACGAGTGATCCGCCAGCACCTCAAGCCGAACCGCCTTCACGCCCCCGAAATCGCCCTGCAATTCCACCTCGTACGTATCGAAGTTGGGCTTATCCCCGCTGACCAGCACCGAATGATCCGCCAGTACCTCCATCGTCGCGTGGTTCTTCGATGCCAGCTTGACCGGGTCGAGCGGCTTCCAATGTTTGACCGTCGGCGCGACCTTCTCTTCCCACTGGCTCAATTTTGATTCCAGGTTCGGCAGCTTCCCTTCGCGCGCGGCTTCGAGCATCTCAATCTGCTTCGTAATCTTGTTCCGACGCGCGGTAACCGCCGCATCCGGAATGTCGTAATCCACCTCGTCCGCGTTGTTCAGGAGCGCGAAGAACCGGTAATACTCCTTCTGGCTGAACGGGTCGTACTTGTGATTGTGGCACTGCGCACACTGCAGCGTCTGGCCGAGCCACGCCGTCGCCGTGGTCTGCACGCGATCGACGATCGCCTTGAACCGGAACTCCTCAATGTCGATCCCGCCCTCCTCGTTCTGCATCGTGTTGCGGTGAAAACCCGTCGCGATGATCTGGCTCGGCGTCGGGTTGGGCAGCATGTCTCCCGCGATCTGCTCGATCGTGAACCGGTCGAACGGCATGTCCGCGTTGAACGCGTTGATCACCCAGTCCCGCCACGGCCAGATGCTCCGCGCCCGGTCCTTCTCGTACCCGTTCGTGTCGGCGTACCGCGCCACGTCAAGCCAGTTCCTGGCCCACCGCTCGCCGTAATGCGGACTGGCGAGCAGTCGATCGACCACCGCCTCGTACGCGCTGGCTGACCTGTCCTTCACAAACGCGTCCACCTCGTCGGGCGTCGGCGGCAGGCCGATCAGATCCAAATACACCCGCCGGATCAGCGCCACCTTGTCCGCCTCAGGTGACGGATGCAGCCCCTCCTTCTCCAGCCGCGCCAGCACGAAACGATCGATCGGATTCCTCGGCCACGCGGCATCTTTCACCGCCGGCGGCTCCGCCCGCACCGGCTTCACATACGCCCAATGCGTCTCGATCTTCGCCGTCTGCGCCGATGCCTCCGCCGGCCACGGCGCCCCCTGGTCGATCCATCGTTCGATAGTGCGAATTTGCGCCGCCGACAGCGCGGGATGGTCCAGCGGCATCTGGTCCTCCCCGCCTTCGCCTTTGATCCGCTTGACCAGGTAACTCCTCTTCGCGTCCCCCGGCACGATCGCCACCCCGCTGTCCCCGCCCTTCATCGCCAGCGCCCTGCTGTCCAGTCGCAATTTGGCCTTGGGCTTCTTGGCGGCGTGGCACTCGTAGCAGGCCGATTCGAAGACCGGCTTCACGTCCCGGACGAAATCAACCGGGGCCTCCGGCAAAGCGGCGCCGACCGCGCGCACCGACACCGCCAGCACGAGCAAGGTAACGATGCAAAACACCCGTCGGAGCATGTGTTAAGGATACCGCGACCAGCACGCGGGCGTTAAATGCGAGCGCCGATTGATTTGCCGAAGCAAGAAATGGCGCTCAGCCGATCTCCCGCAGGATCTGCTCCAGCGCCTGCGCGGTCACCGGCTTGGTGATGTGATGCGTAAACCCCGCTTCCCGGCTGCGCCGCACGTCCTCCTCCATGCCGAACCCCGATAGCGCCACCCCGCGCAACCCCGGGTGCCGCCGGCGAAGCTCGCGCATCAGGTCCAGTCCGCTGGCATCGCCCAGCCCCACGTCGCTGACCACCAGGTCGAACCGCTCCTGCGCCGCCGCCGCCAGCGCGTCGGCCACGCTCGGCACCTCCCAAACCACGTGCCGCCCCCGCAACAGTCGCGCCAGCGTCCGTCGCGTGTCCTCGTGATCCTCCACCAGCAGGATGCGCAGCGCCTTGCCAGCGCCGTCCGCCGCCGCCGCCGCGCCGCCAACACGCTCCCCGTCCGAGCCGCCGCCGCCCGACCCGTTCCCGTCCGTCGATGGCTCGGCGGGTGCGATGGGCACGGTGATCGTCGGCAGCGTCACGATGAACGTCGCCCCC
>DATBFY010000741.1:0-22996 GCA_036558265.1 Tepidisphaeraceae bacterium
GCGGCGCAACCCCCTCCGCCCAGAAATCAAAAATACTTCACGCGAAAACCCCAGCAAACCCGCACACTCTGCCATCTTGATGGCGCCGCGCGCGTCACCGGCGCGCAACCCCGCACCTATAGATGGAGGACGCGCCGATGAACGTCCGCAGCACCACTGCCCCCAAGCCGCGCATGTCCATGCGGCGCTCCCGCGCGCGCACGCTCCACTCTCTTCCCCATCCGATTTCCGAAATCTTCCGAAATCTTCCGATCCTGGAAAAAAATCCAATCCAAACCGCCCCGCCGAACCTCCCCCGCCTCCTCGGCGCCAAACGAACCCAGTTCCCCTCCCCTTCGTGGCTTCGTGGTTCAATCTCTCGGCGTCCCGCGCAGAACGGACCCAGATCCCCGCCTCCCTCCGGCTACAATGTCCCACCCATGAAACCCCGCCTTCGCCTGACTCTGGTTTCCCTCGCCGCCCTGGCCGCCGTCGGCTCGGTGCTCTACTTCACCGGCGTCCTGGGCTGCTCGCTGCCGCGCACCCACATTGCCCAGCGCAAGCTCTACGAAGGTCCGACTACGATCGGCTCACCCGTCGAAGACTGGCCCAGGTGGCGCGGCCCGCGCGAGGACCAGATCAGCCGCGAGCGCCTGCCCGACCAGTGGCCGGCCGGCGGCCCAAAGCAGCTCTGGGCCGCGGATGTGGGCCTGGGCTATTCCAGCCCGATCGCCGCCGCCGGGCGGGTCTACCTCTTCTCGATGAACGACCGCAAGGAGACGCTGACCGCCTTCGACGCGGCGTCGGGCAAAATCCTCTGGAGCCGCGAGGGGGGCGAAGGCTGGACGTCCTCATACGTCGGTACCCGCGCCACCCCGGCCATCGACGCTGACCGCATCTACACCTACGGTGGGCAGGGCGAGTTGACTTGCCGGAACCTCGCTGACGGCCAGCCGCGCTGGACGATCAACATCCTCCAGACCACCGGCTCAACCCCGAACGGCTGGGGCATGGCGTCGTCGCCGCTGGTCGCCGGCAATCTCGTCTACGTGCAGAGCGGGCAGGGGGCCGGCCCGGTCGTCCTCGCGATCGACAAGATGAGCGGGGCCGTCGCGTGGCGATCGCAGGCCACCGGCGGCGGCGGCTACGCCCACCCGATCCTGATCGACGTCGCCGGCACGCCCCAACTGGTCGTCTTCGCCGGCGACCAAATCGTCGCCATGAACCCGGCCGACGGCCGGACGATCTGGACCTACCCTTGGCACACGGCCTTCAACGTCAACGCCAGCAGCCCGATCTACCACGACGGCAGACTCTTCGTCACCAGCGAGTACGACCACGGCTGCCTGCAGCTTCAACTCTCGCCGGCCGGCGCGACCAAGATCTGGGAGAACACCAACATCCTGGGCAAGTTCCAGGGGGCGATCCTGGACGATGGCTACTTGTACGCCAACAGCGCCGGCAGCCTCGTCTGCGTGCACTGGGCGGACGGCAGCCTGAAATGGAAGGCCACCGATCCCAAGCTTCGCCTGGGCATCGGCGGCTCGCTCATACGCAGCGGCGACAAGCTGCTCCTGATGAGCGAGCGCGGAAAGCTGAGCCTGGCGCGCGCGACGGCAGACGGTGTGCAACTGATCGGGCAGGGGCAGGTGGTGGAAGGAAAAGAAGTGTGGGCGACGCCGGTGCTGTACGGCGGGCGGTTGTATGCGAAGGGGGGGCAGGAGCTTGTATGCGTGGACCTGACGGGGAGATGATCGATCACCCGACCCGCCCCGGAGCTCCGGGGCGGGGGAGGACGATGGTCATCCGCGTGCGGAAAGAAAAACCGCCGGCCCGTCCGAACGGGACGGCCGCATCAATGCCCAGGAGAGGACTCGAACCTCCACGCCTTGCGGCGCTACCACCTCAAAGTAGTGCGTCTGCCAATTCCGCCACCTGGGCGTCTGGGCGGCGATCAGGCGGGGCATTATATGCGCCCGCCAAAACCTGTCGAGGGTCCACGGCCGGGCGCGGTGACCGCGCGTGATCGGCGTCACGTCCCCGCGGCCGCGTCGGCCTTCTTCTGGCCCCATGCTGCCAGCAGGATGCCGAACTCGTAGAGCAGGATCAGCGGTAGCATCAGCGCGATCATTCCCGTGACCACGTCCGGCACGATGACCGCGGCGATGACCGTCAGCACGAAGTACACGATCCGCCGCATCTTCTTGAGCGTCGCAATTTCGAGGATCCCGATCCGGACCAGCGCGAGCACCACCAGCGGCAACTGGAACGCCAGGCCGAACGCCAGCAGAAGTCCAATGACCATGTCGAAGTAAGTCGAGAGCGTGATCATCGGATTGATGAGCTTGCCCGACCCGAACGGGAGCACGCGGATGGTGCCCTGGGCGATGCAGATGTTGCACAGCCCGGTCTTCGCGTTGATCCACAGGCTGCCGGGCACAGGGTTGGCCGGGTCGGTCGGAATGATGGGGATCACGACCGGCTGAGTCGTGGCCGTTGGATGGACGTTCATGACATCGCCAAGGGGCATCACGGCGCCGAGCTGGAATCCCAGGAAGAACTCGAGCATCAGCGGCAGCACGTAGAAGTAGAGGAAGACCACCCCGACCACGAACAGCGTGATGCTCAACGGCAGGTATTTGGTCACGTACTTGCGCTCGTGCGGGTAAAGCCCTGCTGCGATGAAGAGCCACAACTGATAGATCAGCCACGGCCCGGCGACGGTGGCGGCGCTGATCATGGCTGCCTTGATGAACGTCATGAACGGCTCGGCGGGGTCGGTCGAGATGAGGTTGGGGGGCAGGCCGTTGCGCGCCAGGGCGATCTGGAGCGGCCGGCAGGCGATGCGGACGACCTCTTCGCCGATGCTTGGAATCATGAACACGAAAAACACGATCGCGAACCCCCCGACACCCCAGAACAGCCGCTTGCGGAGCTCTTCGAGGTGCTCGCCGATGGTCATGCGGTACTCTTCGGGGTTGTAGCCGGTCGGCGGCGGCGTCGGTGCGTTCACATTGATGCTGGGGGCGGACGACATGGGTCCCATCCTATGCCAAGGGGGGCGATCGAACCATCGGGGCGGTCGGGGCGGGCGACAGATCCCCCGCTGATGTGAGTTACCGGCGGGACGGTCAGATGTTCTGCCACGTGTCGGCGGGGACGAAGCGGGAGAGGTGAACTGGATTACTCGTCGCGACAATGAATTGGCTCGGAGGCAGTTCGAGGCTCAAGGCCTGTGCAGCGAGGATCACGTCCACGTCCAACTCGTGCGGGGCGGCGGTCGGGTAGCCCTGTCTTCGGGCATCTGCCCACAAGACTGCGGCATGTCTGAGGACCAGTGTGGTAAGCGGAAGGAACCGATCGCTCGTCTGGACCTCAAATGCCTCCAGATCTGCCAATGCGGAGTGTTTCACGAGACGCAGCAGCTCGCGCCTGAGTTCAAAATCGATGATTTCGGGAACCACGACGCGGACACCACGTACGATGTGCCCCGCCAGCCAAGTCCGGCAGTCATCCGCCGCTTTGACCCCGGCTTTGTGAACGATCAGTCCCAAGGGCCCCGAGTCGAGAACGATCGCATTCATGGATAGATCTTCCGCGCGCCCGCCTGCTCGCGCGTTTCGTTCATCGCCTTCTTGAATTCCTCGAGCTCCTGCTCCCGCCGCGCGAGCTCGGCCGGATCGTCGGTGGCGTCGCGCTTGGCCCATTGGGCAAAGAGGTCCAACGTCGCCTGGTTGCGTCGCTTCTGCGCCTCGACCTCAGCGTCCAGTCCGGACTCGATCAGTTGACGCGCGTAATTCTCCGGCGCGACGCCACGGCGTTGCGCCTCAGATTTCAGGCGATCTTCGAGTTCGGGAGCAAGTTCGATGTTCAGCGTCATGGGGAAGCGACCTCCCACGATTATACACAAATAATCGGGGACGGCCTGCGCCCGGGCCGTCCCCGTGTGTCACCACTTCCAATTTCGATTGTCGGGCCGCTACGCCGCCGGGAGCGTGTCGAACTCAACGGCGATCCGGTAGCCGAACGTGCTGGGGCTGCACCAGACGACGCGGCCGTAGGCGTCCCAGCCGCGCATCGGCCCCTGGGGTGGGAAGAAGACGGTGACGCGCTCGCCCATGGCCAGCGGGGTGTCGCTCAGGGCGGAGAGGCCGCCGACCGACAGGTCGCGCAGGGCCAGGCTCATGTGGGGCTGCTTGCAGGCGTCGAGCGTGTGATCGAGCCGCTTGCCCTCGACGCGGGCGTGGACTTCCTTGCGCGGGAAGGCGCGGCGCTCGGCGCTCTTGGGGCCGCCCAGGGCCATCGTGAACCGGTTGGGCATCTTCAGTAACGCGACCATGGCTGTGACGCTCCTGCGTTGAGCGCCCGCGCGGCGTTTCTGGCGGTGGGGCGCCGGCTTTGGCGTCCGGCCGCGGGGTGCGGTATGTTCATCGGTGCGAAACAGGGGAAGATTTACCTTTTTGCGCGGTAAGTGCTGAAATGGTTTCGAGTTCCACCGGCGGCGCGGGAATCGTCTACCTGGTCGGCGCGGGTCCGGGAGACCCGGGCCTGGTCACCGTGCGCGGCGCGGGATTATTGGAGCGCGCCGACGTCGTCGTTTACGACTACCTCGCCAACCCGCGCCTCTTGAGTTATTGCCCCGCCGGCGCCGAGCGGATCTACGTCGGCAAGCAGGCGGCAAGTCACTCGATGACCCAGGAGCAGATCAACGCGCTGCTGGTCGAACAAGGCCGGGCGGGCAAGCGCGTCGTCCGCTTGAAGGGCGGCGACCCATTCGTGTTCGGTCGCGGGGGCGAGGAGTGCGAAGCTCTGGCTGCGGCAGGCGTGCCGTTCGAGATCGTGCCGGGGATCACCGCGGCGATCGGCGCACCGGCGTATGCAGGCATCCCGGTCACGCACCGCGATTTCAATTCGTCGTTCACGTTCATCACCGGGCATGAGAAGGAGGAGGAATACAAGGATCCCCAGGCGAAGGAGCGCGATGCCGCGAGCGGGTCGTCGGACCTGGATTGGGCGGTGATCGCGCGCTTGCCGTGCATCGCGTTTTACATGGGGGTCAAGTCGCTGCCGCGGATCTGTGCGCGGTTGATCGAGAACGGGATGCCGGCCGACACGCCCGCGGCGGCGATCCGCTGGGGAACGATGCCGCGCCAGCGGACGGTCGTCGCCACCGTGGGGACCCTTGCCCGGCGGGTCGAAGAGGCCCAGCTCAAGCCGCCGGCGCTGACGATCATCGGGAAGGTCGTCTCGCTGCGGGGCATGATGAACTGGTTCGAGTCGAGGCCGCTGTTCGGGCAGACGATCGTCGTCACGCGCACGCGGCAGCAGGCCAGCGAGCTGTCGGATCAACTGTCGGCCCTGGGCGCGGACGTAATCGAAGCGCCGACGATCGAGTTGGCGCCGCCGGCCGATTGGCGGGCGATCGATGAAGTCCTGGCAAAGGCGGACGCATTCGACTGGATCGTGTTCACCAGCGCCAACGGGGTCGAGTTCACCCGGCGGCGACTGTTCGACACGGGGCGGGACGTGCGGGCGTTCGGCCGGGCGCGGTTCGCCGCGATCGGCGATGCGACGGCGGCGGCGGTGCGCAACAAGCTCTCGATCCAGCCGGACCTGTGCCCGGGCCGGTTCGTGGCCGAGGCGCTGGCGGACGAGTTCGCGGCGCGCAATGAGATCGCCGGCAAGCGGTTTCTCCTGCTCCGCGCCGACATCGCCCGGCCGATGCTGCGCGAGCGGTTGCAGCAGGGGGGCGCGGCCAAGGTCCTGGACTTGCCGGTCTACGAGACGAAGGTCGCCGCCGCGTTGCCGGACGAACTGGTCGAAGCCTTTGATGCCGGCCGGGTGAGCTGGGTCACGTTCACCAGCAGCAGCACGGCGCGGAATTTCGTGACGCTGCTCGGAGCGGATTACCGCGAGCGGCTCCGTAACGTGCGGCTGGCGAGCATCGGGCCGATCACCACGCAGACGCTGAAGGATCTGGGTCTGGAACCGGCCGTGCAGGCGGATCAGTTCAACATTGAAGGGCTCGTGAGCGCGTTGCGCGCGGCCGGCGCGGCGGGCGTACAATCCGGATCATGAACCGGTGGCTGGCGCGCCTGGCGTTTTCGTTCCTGATCCTGGCAGGGTTGCTCCTGTGGCAGGGGTATCGGGAACTGACGATGTTCGCCCACCCGAGCACGGGGCGGATCGCGCTGTATTTCATCGCCGCCGGGATCAGCATCGGGTTGGCGTTCCGGGGGATTCGCGAACGGCATCGGGGCGGGGAATAGGTTTAAAAATACTCATTTCAGGAAACCCTTACGCGGCTGACTTCAAGATTTTGCCCCGCTCCATCCGATAACTCTAAGGTTGGGGTCGCCTTTGGAGTCGAACATGGCCTCACCGCCAACCCACCGCCTGCGTCAGGAAGCGGATCTGCTGGAGCGATTTACGCAAACGTATCGGCGCAAATTCGCCGAGCTGATCGACCGCCTGAATGCCGCCGACGCCCCTCCCAGCGATTTCCAATGCGTCCGCCTGTGCGTCGAAGCCGTCAACATGATGCTCGCGTCGCAGACCGAGGTGGCGCGGACGCTGCGCGAGATCAGCGCGCGCGATCCGATGCCGGTGTCGAAAGCGGCATAGCGCCCCTTGCGCCTGGCAATGAAAGGAAACCCACGGAGACGATTCTTCGTGGGCGTTCGCGCGCGCGAATGACGACCGCGCGTTGGTTACTGACCGGGGGAACCCGATGATTGCGCCTGTTTGCGGAGTGCACTCAGGCGCTCGTTGGCTTCGACCAGTTTCGCGCGCGCGGCAGAAGCCTGGGGATCGGCGGCGAGGGCGTCCTGTTCCAGCTTGGTGACCCGGGCGCTCACGTCGAGTTTCTGCTTGGCGGCGGGCGCGACCTGGGCAGCGTCGGGGACGTTGGTGCCGGGGATCCTGGCAGCGGCCTGCTCGGCTTCGACCTTGTCCTTGGCGTGGTCGCGTTCGTTCAGAAGCTCGCGATACTGCGGGTTGTTGCGTTTGAGTTGTTCGAGCACGCGCGTCGAGGCTGCGTCATATGCCGCCTGCGCCTGCTTGAGCTCGAGCATGGCCTGGTTGTATTCCGGCAGGCCTTGGACGGCGTTGTTGGCCTTGGCCTGGTCCTGGGTTGCGGAGGGGATGTCGGACGGCGTGGTGTTATTGACGCCGGGGGTGCCGGCGGCGTCGTCGTTGGTGTAACCGTCGCCGCGATAACCGTCGCCGTAGTAACCGTCGCCGTACCCGTAGTCGGGCATCCAGTAGGAATTCCCGCGCCACCACCAGGTGTACGGCGCCCAGCCGTTGTAGTATTGGGGGACGACGACGATGGGGCCGCGCCTTCCAATGCTGCCAGGTCGCGTGGTGGGGCGCTGACGCGGGGGCGGCTGTTGCACGGCGCGCTGGGTGCGCTGCGGCGGCGTCGAGGCGACGTTGGCGCTGCGCGGCGGTTGGACGGGCGGGTTGGGCTGGGCGGCCGGGCGTGGCGGGGTGGGATTATTGTTGGCGCGGGCGGGGGGCGGATTGGTCGGCGCCGGCGGGTTGCCGCGCGGGGCCGGTGTCGGAGCGGGTCGAACCGGCGCGACCGGTGCGACCGGCGCGCGGGGCGCCGCCCCGGCGCTGCCGCCCGAGGGTGGGGTGGTGGCCGTGCCGCCGTCGCTCGCCGGCTCGGCCCCGGCGAATGCGCCGATCAGGAGGAACGTTACGACAACTACAAAGCGGATAATCCAGCGGGTCAACATGGGAAGCCTCCTGCGCAAAGAGAAGTCGAGCAATCGGCGGACCGCCGGTCAGACACGGCGCAATCGAGGCGTCTTTGGCTACAATCCGTCAACCTTTTACGACGTTCTGACGTACCCCTGAGGATGCTGCGCGAATTTGACATCGTGGTGATCGGCGGCGGCCACGCCGGCGCGGAAGCGGCCTGGGCCGCGTCGCGCCTGGGCGCCTCCACCGCGCTGGTTTCCCTGGATCCGGCGCGCATCGGGCAGATGTCGTGCAATCCGGCAATCGGGGGGCTGGCCAAGGGACAAATGGTGCGGGAGATCGACGCGCTGGGCGGTCTGATGGGGCTGGCGATCGACAACACGGGCATCCAGTTCCGGATGCTCAATCGGAGCAAGGGCCCGGCGGTGTGGGGGCCGCGGGCGCAGGCAGATAAATACAAGTACGCCGTCGAGGTGCAGCGGCTGCTGGGCAGTTGTCCGAACCTGACGATCATCAGGGGAGAAGTCGCGGAGATCGTGACGCAAGAGGGTTCAGGGTTCGGGGTTCAGGGTTCAGTGGTCGGCGTGGTGCTGGCCGATGGGACGGAACTGCGGTGTCGCGCGGTCGTCGTGACGACCGGGACGTTCCTGCGCGCGCTGATGCACACCGGTGAACAAAGGACCGAAGGCGGGCGCGTCGGCGAGGCGACCGCCAAGGGATTGTCGGGATGTCTGGCGAAGCTGGGCCTGGAGCTGGGCCGGCTGAAGACGGGGACGCCGCCGCGACTGCACAAGGACTCGATCGATTTCTCGCGTTTCGAGATCCAGGAAGGTGATGCGCCGCCGGTGCCGTTCTCGTTTCTCAACGAGTATGGGACATGGCAACCGCCGCTATCGCAGGTCTGCTGCCACCTGTCGGCCACGAACGAGCAAATCCACCAGATCATCCGCGCCAACCTCCACCGGGCGCCGATGTACTCGGGGCAGATCCAGTCCACCGGGCCTCGGTACTGTCCGTCGATCGAGGACAAGGTGGTGCGCTTCGCGGAAAAGCCCAGTCATCACATCTTCCTCGAGCCCGAAGGGCTCGATACGCCGGAGATTTATTGCAACGGGATCAGCACGAGCCTGCCGGGGGACGTGCAGGAGCAGATGGTGCGGCTGATCCCGGGCCTGGAGGATGCGAGGATCCTCCGTTACGGCTACGCGGTCGAGTACGACATGGTCTGGCCGAAGGAGATCCGCAGCACGCTCCAGACCAAGAAGGTCGGCGGATTGTTCCTGGCGGGACAGATCAACGGCACGAGCGGCTACGAGGAGGCGGCGGCGCAGGGGCAGGTCGCCGGCATCAACGCCGCGCGATATGCCGCAAGCGGCTTAGCGGATTTCGTCCTGCGCCGTGACGAGGCGTATATCGGCGTGCTGATCGACGACCTGGTGACCAAGCCGCCGATCGAGCCGTATCGCATGTTCACCAGCCGCGCCGAGCACCGCCTGCACCTGCGCAGCGACAATGCCGACCAGCGGCTGACCGCCAAGGGGCATGCGCTGGGCCTGGTGGACGATGATCGCTGGGCGCGCTTCACGGCGCGCCAGTCGGAGATCGAGTCGGCGCTGGTGATGCTGCGGGCGCATCGGGTCGAGGGGTTGACGGCCGAGGATTGGTTGCGCCGGCCGGATAATGACTGGGGCGGGCTGGTGGAACGTCTGCCGGCCGCGCATGAGGTGAGCGCCGCCGTCGGGCAACTCGCCCAGATCCGCGTCAAGTACGCGCCGTACATCGAGCGCCAGGACAGGCAGATCGAGCGTTTCTCGAAGCTGGAAGAGAAGCTGATTCCCGCATGGGTCGACTACGCGCGCGTCACCGGTCTGCGCACCGAGGCCAGGGTCAAGCTGGCGCAGTTCACGCCTCGGAGCCTGGGGCAGGCGCTGCGCATCAGCGGGATCACGCCGGCGGACGTGACCCTGCTCGCTATCCACCTGGAGAAGGGGCGAAGTTCGTAGCACGGGCGTCTCGCGCGTCTCGCCCGTGAATGATCAAAAGACACGGGCGAGACGCCCCGTGCTACGGAATCCCTATTGATCCAACCGCCACTTGGGGCCGCTGGCGTACTTCAGGTTCAGGTTCATGGTGCTGAAGGTGATGTTCGCGGGGTTGGCGTCGCCCAAGCCGCCGGGGAGGCCGGCGACCGGGTAGGTTTCGGCGTGCCCGTCGAAGAAGAGGAGGTTCGCGGCGGTCATCTTGTTGTGACGGGCGTTGAGGCGGTTGGCGTTGGTGCTCTGGATGTTCAGGCTGATGCCGTCGAACAGGAACACGACCTCCGACGACTTGCGCACCTCGCTCATCTTGGGGATCGGGGCGGGGAGCGTGGGTCCCTGGGGCTTGGCGCCGTCGTTGGGCCAGCGGCGGCAGGGGACGCCCTTGTCGGTCCCGCTGGTGCCATTGATGCCGTACCAGCAGTAGATGTAGCGGCCCGGGTCGAAGATTTTCGACTGGTACTGCACGGCCTTGGCGCCTTCCTGGTCAACCCGGCTCCTGGGCAGGCCGCTGGTCACGCTCGAGTTGGCGATAAATTCCTGCAATCCGGAGGGGCAGAAGAGGGCGTTGCTCTCGTTGGGGGTCTGGCCAGCGACGGTCTGGGGGTAGGGCAAATATTTGTTGGTCACCAGGATGGTGGCCCATGATTCAAGCACCTTGTATCCGTTGGCGTCCGGGGCGGTGTTCCAGTCACCGATGTCACAGGGAATGATGTACCCCCTGTTATCCGCGACATAGTTGGCGTGGATGATGCCCAACTGCCGGAGGTTGGACAGGCAGGCGGCCACGCGGCTGGCTTCCCTGGCCTTGCTCAGGGCGGGCAGCAGGATGGAGATCAGCAGGGCGATAATCCCAATGACGACAAGGAGTTCCACCAGAGTGAACCCCCTATTTCGAACGACTTTAGACACGTAACAGCCTCCACAAATGGGGTGAGGCTATATCATACCGCACGACCCAGCGAAGCGTTTTCGCGAAGTGCGACCGGCGGGGTGAGAATTTCGTTGAGGACGAAGGCCGCCCGCAAGGTTTCGGGTCGTCGGATGAGTCGACCGATCTGGGCCGCCGGGGCTTGCGCGGCCGGGGCGGGGCGGGCGACGGGCGCGGCCAGGGCGACGGCCGGCGCTGTGGCCGCAACGGTGGAGCCCGAGTTGAATGCCCGCGCGGCCGGCGCGACCGGCACGTTGGGCAGCGCCCCAGGCGCGGACCGGACTGTCTGCTGCTGGCGCTTGGGCGAGCGCCCTTTGGCCTTATTGGCCTTGGGCTGCTGCTGCAACCGAGGCAGTGGCGGCGGGGAGTAGGAGGACGGCGAAATCGGCGGGGCAGCGGTTTGTATCCGCGGCAGGCGCTGTTGGCGCTTGGCCTGTTCGGCCGCCTTCTTGATCGCCGAGACCGCGGCGCCCAGCACCCAGATCGCGGCCACCACGCCGAAGAAGACGAACTTGATCCACTGCTCTTCGGGGGAGGAGGAGCGGGCGGCGAGGATGAGGTCGGGTGTGGGCATCGTCGTCGGTGTTTGGCGGGGGACCGCCCGTGGCCGGGCGGGCTAAACGGGATCTCCAACCGATGTTGCCGCGCGCGCTATGCCTTGGCGCCGTCGGTGGGTTTGCCGATGGCCTCGCGCATGGTGGTGTCGGCCTGGATGTTCTTGATCTTGTAGTAGTCGATCACGCCCAGGTTGCCGCTGCGGAAGGCGTCGGCGATGGCCTTGGGGACGTCGGCCTCGGCGAGGACGACGGCGGCGCGGTTCTCGGCCTGCTTGGCGATGTTCTCCTGCTCGTGGGCGATGGCCATGGCCCGTCGTTTTTCCGCCTCGGCCTGGAAGCGGCGCTTGTCGGATTCGGCCTGGTCCGCCTGGAGCTTGGCGCCGATGTTTTCGCCAACGTCGATGTCGGCGATATCGATCGAGAGGATCTCGAAGGCGGTGTTGGCGTCGAGGCCCTTGGCGAGCACGGCCTTGGAGATGTGATCGGGGTTTTCCAGGACGTCGGAATGGTCGACGGCCGAGCCGATCGCGGTGACGATGCCCTCGCCGACGCGGGCGATGATCGTCTCCTCGGTGGCCCCTCCCACGAGGCTCTTGATGTTGGTGCGGACGGTGACGCGTGCCTTGACCTTGAGCTGCACGCCGTTCTTGGCGACGCCGTCGATGGTCAGGCGGCCCAGGGCGGGATTGGGGACGTCAATGACCTTGGGGTTCACGCTGGTCTGGACGGCGTCCAGAATATCGCGCCCGGCGAGGTCGATCGCGGTCGCCACGTTCCAGGGCAGGTCGATGTTGGCCTTATTGGCGGCGATCATCGCGTTGATCACGCGCATGACGTTGCCGCCGGCGAGCACGTGCGACTCCATCTCGCTGCTGGAGACGTGCAGCCCGGCGCGCATGGCCTGGATGCGGCTGTTGACGATCACCAGCGGGTTGACGTTTCGGATGCGCATGCCGATGAGGTCGGCGAAGGTCACGTGCGCCCCGGAGACCAGGGCACGGACGTAGAGCCCGATGAAGTTGAACATCACGATGAAGATGATGAAGACGACGATTCCCAGGACGATCCAGAAGATCGTCATGCCGTCGATTGCGCCCAGCAGCAAGGTAGACATAGCTTGGTTTTCCTTCTGTTTAGCCGGCCCGCTCGCGGGCCGCGCCCCGGTCTCTTGATTTCAATCGATCGCGACTGTCGCATCAGGTCATTCAGCCACCATCGGCCGCACGACGATCCGGTTGTCCGAGTTGTTGCGTACGGCGATGCGCGTGCCGCGCGCGATGTAGCCGACGTCGCTGATCACCGAGTAGACCCGTCGCTCGCCACTGACCGGGTGGATGAACGTCGCCGAACCGCCCGGCTTGAGCTCGCTCAACGTCTCGCCGATCGCGCCGATCACGGGCCGGTACTCGATCGTATCCGCGGCGCGCTGCGGCAGGACGACCGCCTCAACATTGCCGGTCGTGCTGGTCAGGATCAACCGCCGGAAGTACGGGATGCTCGGCAGGTATCGCCGCAGCCACATCGACAGGAGCAGCGAGCAGATCATCGCGCTGACGACCATGGCGATGCCGTTGCGGATGTTGATCCAGGTGCCTTCGAGGTGCGGGAGGACGGTCGGCCCGCCGCCGCCGCCCGGTTCCTTGCCGACGAAGGTCATCACCAGCCCGAAGAGCACCATCAGCACGCCCAGGATTCCCGCCACGCCGAAGCCGGGGATCACGAAGATTTCCAGCGCCAACAGGGCCACGCCGACCAGGATGACCAGGATCTCCCACCACTGGGCGTAGCCGGTGAGCAGCGGTACGCCGATCAACACCGCCAGCACGAGCACCGCCAGGGCCTCGGCCAGTCCGTGCCCCGGCGCGTGCAGCGCCGCGTAAACGGCCTGGGCCAGCAGCACCATCAGCAGCATGCGGATGAACGGGGCGTTGAGCCACTCGACCAGTCTGTCGCCCGCGCCCGGGGCGAAGGTGCCGATGATCGCGTAATTCCGCTGCCGCGCCAGGCCCGAGACGCCGGCGTCGGCGGTCGCGCGCGACAGGCCGAGCTTCGCCGCGGTCTTGCCGCTCACGGTGAGCAGGGTCGATTCGGAATCGACCGGGGTCGGCACGTCGGGGTCGCGCACCTCGGTCCAGCCTTGCCTGGTCAGGCTTTCGAATTCCTTTTGATCCACGAAGCGCCGCGTGCCGCCTTCGCCGTCCTGCACCCAGTGGACGACGGTCTTCATGGACACCATCGCCTGGGCGAGCAGGGGGTCATAGCCGTTGCGGATCGCGCTGTCGCGGAATTCGGACGGGATCGGGCTCTCGGACTTGGCGCGCTCGGTCTCGCCCAGGGAATCCAGGCCCCCGTCTTCCCGCAGCGCGATCGGTGCGCAATCGCCGAGCTGTGCGCTGGGGGCCATGACGATCTCGTCGCACGCCAGCGCGATCATCGCGCCGGCGGAGATCGCCTTGTCGCTGACGAACGCGATCGTGTGGACCCCGCTCTGACCTTTGAGGAATCGTGAGATATCCAGGCCCGACGTGACCAGCCCGCCGTAGGTGTCCAGGTCCACGATGATGACCTTGGCGCCGGCGGCCCTGGCCTGGTTGAAGTGGCGGATGAAGCCGTCGCGGTTGTAGTCGTCGACCTTCCCCTCGAGGCGCACGACCGCCGCTGGCGTAGCCCGTGCCTCCGCCACGGCGCTGACCTCCCCTTGCGCCCGGACCCCCGGCGCGGTGATTCCCAGCAGGAGCAGGAGGGACAGTGCATACCCGATGGATGGCGATATACCCCGTCTCATGACCCTATTGTATGAAAGGTCGGGCCGGTTGTGGTGGACATTCTGCCTTATAACCCGGCGGAAAGTTTTGAATCAGGTCCGACTCGCCGCATCATGCGTGCCCATCGGGGGCTGGTGACCACCAGCACCGCGATGACCAGCGCCCCCTGAACGGCCTGCGCGGCCACGGAGTGGATCTCGAGCGGCGAGCGTTCCAATGCCCGGAAGGCCGTGTTCAGCATCCCGAAGAACAACGCAGAGAAAACGACCCCGACCGGCGACAACCGTCCCAGCAGCGCCACGGCGATGCCGGTAAACCCCATCCCGTCAGTGCCCAGATCGGGCAGGAGCACGTAAGGCGCCAGGCCCGCCACCTGAATGCCCCCGGCCAGTCCCGCGAACGCCCCCGACAAGGCGAGTGTCGCGAAGGACACGCGCCCCACGTTCATCCCCGCGAACCGGGCGGCCCGCTCGTTCTGACCAACAACCTTTAGCCGGAACCCGAACGTCGTCCACCGCAGCAGCAGGCTGAGCAGGATGGCCGACGCGACTGCCAGGAAGAATCCGAGGTGGATCCCCTGGGACGGACCGGCGCCCAAGAACTCGGGGAGTCGCGCCGCGGCGGCCAGTTCCGGGCTCTGCGGGTCCATCAGCGACCCGTCGTCGCGGCGGGCGCGCATCGGCCCCTGCAACAGGTAGCGCAGGAATTCGAGCGCGACGAAATTGAGCAGCAGCGTGCTCAGGACGACCGGGACGTCGCGCCAGCGCTGCAATACCGCCGCAATGGCCGCCACGAGCGCCCCCGCCAGCACCGCGGCCAGCAGGTGCATCGGGATAAGCAGTCCCGCCGGCCCCGGCAGGTAGACGGCCACCGCCGTCGTCGCGATCGCGCCGGCGACGTACTGCCCCTGCCCGCCGATGTTCAGGACGTTGGCGCGGAACGCGACCGCCACCGCGAGCCCGGTCAGGAGGAGCGGCGTGGCGCTCTGGAGCGTCAGGATCCAGTTGCGATACCCCTCGGTCATGCGCGGCGCACGCGGGAGCATCACCCGTTCCCAGGTGGTCCGCCCGATGATCGCCAGCGACTGTGCAAAGGAATAATGCGACTCGCCGGCCGTTGGCAGCGCAGCCAGCACCGCCGCGGCAATCGAGACGCACAGGAGCACCGAACCGACCGGTCCGACCGCCGCGGCAACGGCCCGGGCCCACGCGGGCCGGGTGCGGTCGCGCGCGGTGATCGTCTGGACGAGCTCGGTCATGACGCGTTCTCCAGTCCCGCCATCCGCCGGCCGATCTCCGCCCGCCCGGCGCTGGGAAACTGCGTCATCGTCAACCGTCCCTCGTAGAGCACGGCGATCCGGTCGCACAGCGCGAGCAGCTCGTCGAGTTCGCTGCTGATCAGCAGGATCGCCGCGCCCGCCTGCCGACGCCCGAGCAACTGCCGGTAAACGAAATCCGTCGCCGCCACGTCCAGGCCGCGCACCGGATTGGTCGCGACGATCAGCTTTGGCTCATCGGTCATTCCCAGCTCGCGCGCGAGCACGACCTTCTGCTGGTTGCCACCGCTGAGCGTCCCGACGGGCGCGTCGACCGAGGCCGCGCGGATGTCGAATCGCTCGGCCAGCGCACGCGCGGCCTCCCGGACTCGTCGCCAGGACACGAATCCCATCCGCGAGAACGGCGGCCGGTCGTGAGCCTTGAGCGCGAGGTTCTCAGACACACCAAGCGTCCCCACCAGCGCCTCGTGTTGCCGGTCGTTCGGGATGTGCGCCACGCCGAGCCCCAGGCGATCTTTCAAGGACAGCTCCGATACGTCCCGCCCTTTGATCCACACCCGGCCCGATGCCGGCGGACACAGCCCGACGACGACCTCCGCGAGTTCCTGCTGGCCATTGCCATCCACGCCGGCGATTCCAAGGATCTGGCCGGCGGCCACTTCCAGGGAAATGTCATGCAACCCATCGGCGCTCACGTGCTCCAGACGTAGGTTCCGCTGTGCGGAACGGTCGGCGTCTGCCTGCCGATCCCCCACTGGCAAGCCTGAGAGCTTGCCAGTGCCACCCAGAACGACGGCGTTCGCGATCGGCTCAACCTCCCGTCCGACCATCTGTCGCGCCAACTCTTCCGCCGACACGTCTCTCGCGCTCCCTTCCCACACGACCCGCCCGCGCCGAAGCACCGTCAGATCATCGCAGATGCGCTTGACCTCCCCGAGCTTATGGCTGATGAACGCCACCGCCCGCCCTTCATCCCGCAGCCGCTCGACGGCGCCGAAGAGCTGATCCACCTCCGCGGGCGTCAGCACCGCCGTCGGCTCGTCGAGGATCAGGACCCGAACGTCCCGCCAGAGCGCCTTGAGGATTTCCACCCGCTGCTGCTGGCCGACGGACAGGCGCTCGATCCGCGCCGACGGGTCGACCGTCAGCCCCAATCGCCCGCCCAGTGCGGCAAGCTGCTCCGCCGCCCGCCGGCGGTTCAGCACGCGTCCGATTCGTCGATCCCCCAGAAGCACGTTGTCCAGCACCGTCATCGCCCCGGCGAGCATGAAGTGCTGGTGCACCATCCCCACGCCCGCTTCAATCGCGTCCCTCGGCGACGCCAGCTTGACGTCCTTGCCGGCCACGCAAACCCGTCCGGCGTCCGGGCGCACCATCCCGTACGCCACGTTCATCAGGGTCGATTTCCCCGCCCCGTTCTCGCCCAGCACCCCGTGAACCCGCCCGCCGGCAAAGCGCACGCTCACGCCGTCCAGCGCGACCACCGCGCCAAAGCGTTTGCGAACGTCCGCGAGTTCCAGCGTAGCGACAGGCATCGCGCGGACGAATTCTACACCCTCTCCAGTTCCACCGCCGCCTCGTCCCCCTGCGCCCCCGCGACCGTCGCAAGATGCTTCGACCAGAATTGCCCGAACGTCCGCTCGACCGAATACCGCGCCATGCGCCGAACCGCCGCCGCGGACATCGTCCGCCGCCGATCCTCGTCCTCCAGTAATCCTTCGATCGCCCGCGCCCACGCCCCCACATCGCCCGCTGCGAGCACCAGGCCGCTCACGCCGTCTTCGATAAGCTCCCGCGGCCCCCCGAGCGTGCTCACCAGCGCCGGCAGACCGCTGGCCTGTGCCTCGAGCACCACCTGTCCCAGCGTATCGGTCGCGGATGGAAAGACCAGCAGGTCGCTGGATGCGTAGAGCGCCGCCAGCTCCTCGTCGCTCTGCCGACCGACGAAATACACCGGCCGGCCGGCCAGGCGCTCGCGGAGCGTTGGTGCATGCGGCCCTTCGCCGGCGATCACCAGCGCCATGTCCGCCCGGGCCACGCATAGCCGCTCGAATGCCTCCGCAAGCAGGTCCACGTTCTTCTCGACGCTCACCCGGCCGCAGTACAGCAACCGCTTGGGCTGCGTCACGCCCAGGCGCGACCAGATCCGCTCGTCGCGATTCTCCGGCGAGAACGTCTGCACGTTCACGCACGGCGCCAGCGCCTCGATGCGATCGGCCGCCACGCCCAGGTCCCGCAGGCTCATCTCGTACGCACGGCTGCGCGCAAAGACGCCGCCCGCCAGCCGCCGATAGAACCACTCGATGTACGCCCGCGTGCCGTTGGTCACGCGGTGGTCGCCGGTCAGCTTGTCCGCGTACGCGGGGAAATCCGTGTGGTACGTCCCCACCACCGGCACGCGCAGCATCCGCGCCGCCAGCAGGCCGCAGAGACCCATCGGTCCCGGCGTGCTCACGTGCACCACGTCGAACTGCTGCCGATCCGCCCATTCCAGAATCTCCAGCACCGGCGGGAGGCTCAGTTGCACCTCGGCGTAGCAAGGCAGCGGCACCGTCAGCAACGGGGCGAAGTTCCGCCGGTACGGCATCGAGTATCGCGGCGACCGGCTCGACGTGTGGATTGTCAACGCCCGCCCGAGCCGCGCCGACTCTTCCCCGATGTCACGCAAGAACCGCCCGACGCCGTTTACCTCGTCGAGCGTGTCGGTGAACAACCCGACCTTGAGCCCTCGCTCCTCCACCGGCCTCTGCTGCCCGGTCAACCGCCGCAGCAGGTGCCGTTCCTTGTTCTGGTGGAAGAGCGAGAAGTAATAAGGAAAAAGCACGAACTGCTGCGCCAGGATCGCCGCGATCGCCTCGAACAGCGCCGTAAAGCTCGCCCGGTCGAACGCGCGGTCGATCGCCGCGACGAACCCCTCGGTCACGTCCCGGTTCACCGCGTGGATCAGGCGAAGCATCTCCTCGTGCTCGCCCAGAGGCGGCAAGCCCTGTGACAGCGCCGCCCGCAGCGCCGGGTGATCGTCCAGCCGCGCCTTGAACGACGTGAGGAACAACCTCTTCAGAAGCGACGTCCCATCCTCGACCCCCGCCGCTTGCGGCTTCGCGGCTTTGAACGGCCGCACGACTCCCGCCGCGAGATTCTTCACCTTCGCCGCCATGCCCGCCTTGACCATCGCCAGTTTCGACGGCGGCCGGCGCTCGCCCACGATCGCCTGCAAAAGCGACGTCGTGAAGTTCGGCCGCATCTCCGGCGACATGATGTGCCGCCCGTAATACCGCACCGCCACGCTGTAAAACGTGTGTGCCAGCTTCGCGCTGGATCCCGCCTCCCCGCCCGGGCGGCACGTCCCCTCGCGCAGCGCCTCCAGCACCTGCGCCACGGTATCCGTCCCGGGCGCGAACTCCGTCCACGTCCGCCCCACATTCAAGAGGCCATGATCGTCGCTCCCCCCGGTGCGGGCCTTGATCCACGGCTCCGACCAGCGCGGCGCCAGGTCGTGCTTGCCGGCCAACTTCTCCAACTCCGCCTTCGTCAACCATTCCAATAGCGGCTCGAACGCCTCCCGGTGCAGCGGCGAGTGCGCCCCGTTCAGACATTCGAACCCCTTGAACAGCAAGAGCAATCGCTCGAGGTGCCATCGCTCCAGCCGGTCGTTCTGCCGGTAGATCGGGTGCGCCACCGCGTGCGCGATCCGCCGCTCCTCCACGTATCGCGCCACCTCGTAGATATCCTTTGCCAGGCTTTGGAGGGTGGCATGATCCTCGGCGGAGATCCCGTAGACCAGCACGTGCATCTTGCACTGGTCCTCGGGGAACCAGCAGGTGAGCTCTTCACCCATGATGACGTCGGCGAGATTCGCAATCTGGCCAACACCCTCAACGGTGTCGTGATCGGTGATCGTGACGAAATCCATCCCCCGCCGTTTCGCCTGGGCGTACACGTCGCGCGGATCGCTGTAGCACTCGGGGCACTTGATCGCGTTGAGCAGCGTTTCGGCGGTGCGGCTGCTCGCGTCGCTGTGACAGTGCAGGTCAACGCGCCTGGGAGAATGTGCCGGCGATGCTCCGGGCGTCATGTGCGCCAATCGCTCCATCTGGCTCCGCGCGCTTACGGGTCCGTTGCATGAGCAGACCCCTCCCGCGGCACATTCTGCGCGAATCATGCGATTGTGCAAACCCGCAAAGCGCAAATCGACAACTCAATGGAGCGCGCAGGGCGCACGACGCAGTTCACGCGAGGCAGCGCCGCTGCCCCCTATGTCGTCCCGAACTTGCATGACGGGTTGCATCAGCTTGACACCCCCGTAAATTTAATGCATACTTAAATCATCCGTGATTCATTTCATCTGGGACGCGAAAAATGAACTTCACATCGGCGAACATGGCATCACGCCTGCCGAAGCCGAGTACGTCGTGCGCCAGGCCCGACCTCCGTATCCGCGCGAGCATGGCGATAACAAATACCTCGTCCGCGGTCCGACGGCCGATGGTCGGCTCATTCAGGTAATCTACGTCGCCCTGCAGGATTCAACTGAAGCGGATTATTCCCAAATGGACTTGATGATGGTGGAGTCGGCGGACTCGTTTTACGTGATTCATGCCCGACCGCTGACGGCGCGTGAGAAGAACGCCCTGAAGCGCAGGAGAAAAAGACGATGAAGAATATCAAGACCAGGCAGACATCGATCCCCGCCGCGCAGTACCGGACGATGTCCCTGCAAGAGCTGCGTGAGGCGACAAAGGAATACGACAAGGAATTTGCCGGCGTCCCCGGCAGGCCGCTGTCACCGAAGATGAAGGCGATTCACGACCGCGTGACCAAACGCGGCCGCCCCGTCGTCGGACGCGGTGCGCAGCGCATCGCTGTTACCGTGGAACGCGACCTCTTGAAGCAAGCCGACGCCTTCGCCAGGCGAAGGGACATTAGCCGATCCCAACTGATCGCGATCGGACTGCGCTTGGCAATCAAGAAGAGTGCCTGAATGCCTCCCGTTGTGCGCATTGCCTAGCCTCTGACACGACCTCAGATGAACGGCCAGGGCCGACACCACGGAATCCAATGGCCGGTGAACGTTCCAGACAACCTGGCAGGTTTTGGATTCTGCAATGGCTCGGGATAGTGTCCTGAGTGGACTTCGCCAACGTGGTATATCCGCTCGTCCACCGCTCGCATCGCATCGACCACAGTTTGGTAGAACGCGACGGGTTCCGTCGTTTTCAGGTCGATTTCGACGAGCGTTACGCGGCCGTCTTCCGCTTTCAGATGCATCGCCCCGCTCATTTTCGATGCGCCCGCTGTTTGACCTCGCTCTGCAGGCGCCTTGCTCGCGAATGTCCTTGCAAATTCGCGAACGCGAAGTGATTCGTCGTCGTGCGCAGGTCGGATCGAGCTGTCTCGGAGCAACCAGGCCTCAAGTGTCCCGTCCTCCGTTGAGGCGCGGAAGTCACATGTCCCGTTCGCGGCCCCCTCGGGCAGCCGATAGAATACGCAGACCCTGGTGCCCCAGGTCACCGGGTTGAGAATTGCCGTTCGAAATCCAGTTCCGTCCGCGGGCGCCAACTTGCCGTCCCCAAAGTAGCTCCATGGATACGGAAGGGCGAAGGGAGTCGTACTGCGGTCCTCCGAATCGATCGCGGCCGTCGCGCCGTCGCCAACAAGGTTGTCTCCGACGCCTCGAAGCGAAACACCCCAGATCGGCTTTTGAGGAATGCAACAGCCACCGCAGCCGCAGAGCAGCATCCACGCGATCATCCATTGGGGCACCTGACACATCGCCCGCCTCGCGCATCCTGCCATGTCACACCTCCTGCGAAAGCTTCACCAGCATCTCCAGCGTCCGCCTCGCTCGCCCGCTGTCCACCGCGTCCGCCGCCACGATCAGGCCTTCCTTCAGGTCCCGGCACCGCCCCGCGATCACCAGCCCCGCCGCCGCGTTCAACAGCGCGATGTCCCGCATCGGCCCGGCCGTCCCCTGCATCACCAGCCGCAAATGATCCGCCGCCTCCTCCACGCTCGACACCTGAAGATCCGATAGCCGTGCGTACGCCAGCCCCAGCTTCGCCGGATCCAGCGTCCACGTCGTGATGTGCCCCTCCCGCAGTTCGCTCACGCGCGTCGGCCCGATCGTCGACAGCTCGTCCAGCCCGTCCACCGCGTGCACCACCCACGCCCGCTCGCTGCCGAGCTGCTGCAGCACCGCCGCCAGCCGGTCGGTCAGCTCCGCCGAGAACACGCCCAGCAACTGGTGCTTCGCCCGCGCCGGATTGGTCAGCGGCCCCAGCACGTTGAAGATCGTCGGGATGCCCAGGCTGGTTCGCGCGTTGGCGACGAACTTCATCGCCGGGTGGTGATACCGCGCGAACGCGAAGCAGATCCCCGCCGCGTCCAGGCACCGCCGCAGATCGCCCGGCGACAGGTCCAGCCGCACGCCGATCTTCTCCAGCACGTCCGCCGATCCGCTCTTCGACGACGCCGACCGGTTCCCGTGCTTGACCACGCGCACCCCCGCAGCCGCCACGATGATCGCCGCCGCCGTCGAGATGTTGAACGTCCCCCGAACGTCCCCACCGGTGCCGCAGGTATCGATGATCACGCCGGCCGACGAATCGCATTCGATCGGCACCGCCTTCTCGCGCATCACCAGCGCCGCCCCCACCAGCTCGTCCACGGTCGTCCCCTTGGCCGCCAGCCCCACGAGCAACCCCCCGATCTGCGCATCGGTCGCCTCGCCGGACATGACATGCGCGAACGCCTCCCGCGCCTCGTCCCGATTGAGGTCCTCCCGCCGGCAAAGCTTGAGCAAAATGTCGCGCAGCGGCGCGGTCATGACTCCCAATGTAAATCCCGCTTCCTGAAACTCAAAGGGTCCCCAAAATCATTGCCCACCCCGCAACGTGAAGATATGATATTGCCATGGACTATAAGTCTCGGATCACCATCGAGCCGGGAAAGCGCGCCGGCAAACCGTGCATCCGCGGACTGCGCATCACCGTTTACGACGTGCTCGACTACCTCGCCTCCGGCATGACGCCCGAGCAGATCGTGGACGATTTTCCGGATCTCGAGCTCGATGACATCCGTGCCTGTCTCGCCTTCGCGGCCGACGTCGAACGCCGCCTGATGACCCCCGGCCGCGCGTGAAGTTCCTGTTCGACCAGAACCTCTCTTACAAGCTGGTCATTCGACTGGCCGATCTATATCCCGGCTCCGCGCACGTTCGGGATTTCGGACTGGCCGACGCCGATGACGAAATCGTCTGGCGCCATGCCGCCGACCAGCAATTCACGATCGTCTCCAAGGACGACGACTTTCACCAGCTCAGCTTCCTTCGCGGCGCGCCGCCCAAGGTAATTGGCCTGGCCCTGGGAAACTGCTCGACGAACCAGATCGAATCGCTTTTACGATGGCGGTTGGACGTGATCCGAACGTTTGAAGCAGATCCCGACGCTGCGTTCCTCGCACTCACCTGACGCTTCGTACCACGTCTTAACCGGTTGGCAGATCATCGCTCGCGCGATTCCCGCACCGCCTCCAGAATCTCGTCCGCCGTCAACCCGAGATCGACACCCGGCACGTCCAACGGCGACCGGTCCGCCGCCGATCTCCGCCTGACGACAAATTCCTGCCCATTTTCATCCCTGATGCGCACGTCGCCGTCGCGTCGCGCCGCCTCCAATACGTCCGCCAAGTGTTTCTCGGCTTCGGATTTCGAATAAACGATCATCTTAGCCCTTCATCATGGTCAC
>DATBFY010000742.1:0-7986 GCA_036558265.1 Tepidisphaeraceae bacterium
TGTGGGCGCTGTTGCCGTGGAAGACTGGGTTGGCCACCAGGATCTGGCCGAACGTTTCCGGCCCGGGATTGTGCGTGTGCGTGCTGACCGTGTACGTGTCCGCGTTCCTACCGGACACGTGGAAGGTTGCGTAACCGCCCGCGTCAGTCGTCGCCGAGGCGTGGTCGGCCTGCAGGTTCGGGGTGTTCAGCACCAGGTCTACCAGCTTTCCCGCGACGGGATCGCCGTTGTAGTCCGTCGTCTTCACCTTGTAGGTCTGCGGGAACACCCCAAGCGTCCCCGCGGTGATCGACTGGTCGAGGGAGCCGTAGATGCCGTTCGACGCGAGTAACTCCGTGTTCGCGTCGTCGTCCTTCAGGTGGACCGTCGCCGCCACGTTCATTGGATCGAGGGTATATGGAGTGCCGAAATCACCAGGCTGAAGCGGGGAGTTCTGCAGCTCGGCCAAGATATCCCGTATGGGATTCACCCTCGCGTTGTCGATCGCCTGGGCCTGAACCTCAACCTGACTCACCCCGGGCGCCATCTGCAGGTCGTAAGTGCCGTCGGGGAGCTGGGAGAGGTACTCGCCGAGCTGTAGTGCCCAATCGCCCGCGTCACCGCCGGTCACGGAGAAGATGACGTCGATCGACGCCGACGAGTTGTCGCGACTGATCGTCCAAGATCCGACGTCGCCCTCAGGGGCAGTGGGATCTTCGTTCATCTCGCTGTCGGTCGTCGCGATGGACACCACCGGCAGGTCGCTCTCGTTTTCCACGCACTCGTGCGCGATGGCTGCGCCGGTTCCGCTCCCGCACTTAATATTGAAGTATTCCCGGTTTTCCGAAACGTCGTCGTTCACGGCGCTGATGCCGAATGACGCGGTGTCCTGTCCCAGGTCAAAGTGGACTGTTCACGGGAAGCTCACGTCGTCGGATGTCGCCGCAGGATAGCCCGTATCCGGGGCCTGGAACGTGACCGGCATCTCCTCGGCCGGGAAGGATGGATCGTCCGTCGAGCGAACGACCGTAAACGACCCGGCGGCGCCGCCCTCGTCCAGGGCAAACGGCGCGGCGGTGATCGTATAGGTCGTTGACATCAGGAGCCTGGCGGTGCCCACGGCCATCAACGCCTACGTGGAGTGGCGTTGAGGCCCCGCTTTCTGGTTCTTTTTGAGGCCCGGATGTTGACCCGCGCCGCGACCATATCACGGCGATATATTGAGTCAAATGCAATTTATTGATTGGCGGCTTGGCCGCGGCATCTCATAGGCGCTTTCCATTTGATTCGCGCGTCGCTGGGCGCACGAAGACCACGGGCAAACAAGTTTGCCCATGCCACCCAAAGCGGCGACGGGAATCTCTACGGTACGTCTCACTGGGTCGGTGCTGCGATCGGCAAGCGCTAGCCGCTGAAGCGGCTAGCCCGCGTCGTGTTGTGCTGCCGTGGACGGCGCGTCTTGGCGCATCGTATTTGGCACTCAATCCATCCACCGCATCCCGGCCGCCCGCCCAAGGTCAAACAAACGGGTGTCCATGGATGTCCCCTTTTCCACGAATGGGCGAAGAAAAGCCCGCCACGAGTGGCGGGCTATGTGGGCATCTTCTGGTGCGATGAGGGGATTGGTTACTTGTTCAACTCGGGCCTGGGGGTCGGGGTGCCGGTTTGGGGTTTGGGCGCGGGGGGCGCCGCATCGGCGGGTTTGCCGCCTTGCGTGTTGTCCGGCAGGGCCCAGTGCTCCTTGAGCACTCGGTAGAAACCGGCTTGCTCGGGGGCGCGTTTTTCGGCCAAGTCCAGGTAGCCCAGGGCCTGGGGTTCGTGGCCGGTGTTGTAGGCGATGTACGCGAGCAGGAAGAGGTGGGTGGCCTGGTTGGGGTTCTTGTTGGCCAGGTCCTTCAGATCGGCGACGGACTTGGTGAGGTTGTCCTGTCCGATCATGCTGGTCAGATCGTACTGACCCATCAGGAGCGCCTGATCGGCCGTGAAAGCTTCCTTGAGGTGGCCCTCGGCCCGGCCGTAGTACCCTGCGCCCAGTTCCGCATTGGCGCGGCCGAGCCAGATCAGCGGATTGTTGGGCGTGACGGCTTCGGCGGCATCGTACTGATCGAGCGCAGAGGCGAACTTGCCCTCTTTCATGAGCGTTTCGGCCTTCTTGAGAACGTTGCCCAGGCCCTCACCGCGGACGCCGACCGCCAGGCTGCCGATCTTGACCGGTTGCGGGCGCTTGACCTTGGGCTTCTCGGTGTCGTTGCCCGCGGTCTTGTCGCCGGGTTGCCTGGGCGTGTTCGGCTTGGTCAGGTCGTTGGGGTTGGTGTTCGCGTTGGCCTGGGCCTGCTTGTCTTTCGCGGCCTTTTCGGCGGCCTGGCGCTTGATGATGTCGGCGTTGAACTGCCGGGCGGCGTCGGCGTTGGCCTCGCGACGGCCGGCGTCGTATTGCTCGAGCCGCTTCTGCAGTTCGGCGTACTGGGTGCTGGTGCGCTGGGCCTTGCCGAGCAGGTTGTAGCGCATGCCCGGCTCGGGGGCGCCGTTGCCGGAGGTGCCCAGCGGCCGGAGCTGAACCTGATCGTTGATCGGGCGGTTGTTGACGGTCGGGTCGGTGGGGGATTCGAACGAGCGGTTGAGCGGGTTGAGCGTCAGGCTGTCCTGCGGTCGCTGGGCGGCGCCTTGTTGCTGTTGCTGCTGTTGCTGATCGCCGGGTTGCAGGGCGCGTTCGAGCTCGTCGCGCATGCGCTTGACATCCTGCGGGTCGAGATTGGTGCGTTGGAATGCGCCGGAGCCGCGGTTGAGGATGTTTTCGAGGAAGGCGCGGTCGGCGGGGTCCTGGGGATTCCACTGCCGCACGCCGTAAAGGGTGGATCCCGTGAGAATACCCGCTTGCTGGGCGGCGTCCTGCGGGTTAAGCGAGCCGCGCATCATGATGTCGCCGGGCGTGGGCGTGGGGGTGATCGGCTGGTTGAGGTCCACGACGCCCATGCGCTGGTCCTGGAGCCCGCGCTGGCCGGTGGTGGGTGCCGGGGGGACGTAACCGGTCTTGCTGGCGTTGAGCTGGAACCCGGGCGGGGCCTGGACGGTCTGCGACTGGCCGTAGAAGGGCACCGAGCTATTGGGCACGGGCTCGGGTGCGCCGGAGTGGGGCGCGCCGACGGAGTTCTTGGCAAAGTCGTCGCTGACGATGCCGGCGGTTTGGCCGCGAAAGGCGTAGGGGTCGGTGTAGCCGACGTTGCCGTGGAACTCGCGGCCCTGGGTCACGTTCCCGGTGACGATGCGGTTACCGTTGTTGACAATCGAGTTGCTGTAGTAGGCCCCGTTCATACCGACGGCGTTGCGGCCACCGCTGCCGACGCGGTTATTGGCGTCGTTGGCGCGTCCGGTGTCGATCTGCCCCTGCGCGTAGGCCAGGGAGGGCAGGACGACGGCGGCGGCGGCGACCGCGGCGAGCAATCGGGCAAGACGCCTGGGGGAGCGGGAACGGTTGATCATGAGAATTGCCTCCACGGGGGACGCCGGTAAGGGACGCCGGTAAGTCTTGTGTGCCAGCACGGTTTATCGACCGGGAACGAGGATTATACCCGACCGGATGCCCGATTGACGAGCAAATCGTGCCCTCGCTTAGACGAATCGGCCGTTACAAAGGTTTCGGGCCGCTTATCGGACCGGGGCGGACGCTGGCGGAAGGATCGGTTTCAGGGCCGCCTGCAACGGCTTGCTGAGGGATTCTGACCGCATGGCCGGCCTGGCCTGATAGGGCCTGTAAAGCGGATCACCGATGGCGGCGACCCGCCAGCTCGCAAAGGGAACCGTGCGCCAGTAGACCTCGGCGAGCGTGAGCTTTCCGGTGAACAGGAGCGGGAAGAACTCGTCGGGCGGCGGGAAGGCGGTCAGGAAGGGCTCATTGGTGGCCCCGAGCGTGGCGGCGATGCCGTCGTTGAGCATCCCGCGGACCCACTGGTTGACGTTCTGCGTGCGCAGGGTGGTCATCTCGAAGCTGGCGACGTGGAAGCCGACGGCGCCGGGCGCGAAGGTGCACGCGGGGACGTAGTTCTGCAGCGAATACCAGCCGCAGTAGATCGCGGTGGAGTCCTTCACCGAGTGCGCGGGCAGGACCTCGCGGTTCTCATCCAGCACCAGCGGGAGGCTCGTCTGCGTGCGGACGATGCGGGCCAGGTTCTTGAGCCGCTGGTCGAACGAGACGTAGTTGGGGTTCTTCGCGTCGATCGCGAGGCTCCCGCCCGCGTCGACGACGACCTTGCCCTCCAGGCCTTCGGTCTCGGCCTTGAGCGAGCCGAGGATGATGTCGCGGACGGTGCCCGCCTGCGGGCCGTCGAGACGCATGGTCATCATCACGGGCGGCAGGTCGTCGCGGCGCGGGTGCCTGTAGTGCAGGGGGTTGGCGATCCAGCGGGTGCGGGGATAGAAGTTCCATTGAACCAGCGCCAGCTCGGAATCCAGCGCGGCGTCGCTGCTGTCGGCATAGAGGTAGCCGATCATCCCCTCCAGGAGGCGCGCGTATTCGACGAGGCCCATCTCGCGCTTGACCAGGTTGCGGATCTGCTCGCGTGCGGCGGGATCGTTGCGGCGGACCTCGAGCGCGTCGAGTTGCCGGCGAAACTCGAGCAACCTGGCGCGCAAGGTTTCGGATTCCTTCTTCTGTTCGGGCGTCCAGCGCGAGGCGAAGCGCGCCAGCTCGCGAACGCGCCGCTGCATCGTCGGCGCCGAGCCGACCAGGGGCGAGACCAGCTTTTCGGCGCGCTCCATGACGGCCTCGAACTGCTGCGGATCGTTGAGGGACATCGCGTAGCGTCCGATGACGCCGCGGGCGGCCGCGTCGCGCGCCGTCAGGCCTGCCAGACTCGCGTCGGTGCCCGGCGAGAACTTCGGATCGACCTCCCTGGCCATGGTTTCGACCAGCCGCACGACGGATTCGGCGTCGCTGGTCGCCTGCACCAGATCCTTGCGGAGCTGGACGATCTCGACCTGATCGGCGGGCGTATTCGTGCGGGCGGCGACCTTGAGCGGCACGCCGTAGAACGGCACCAGGCAGGTGACCCGATCGGCCAGGTTGTTCCTGGCGATGAAGTCACGGACGACCGGGACGACCTTGATCTCGTAATCGTCGAAGGTGATCTCCTCGGCGGGCGGAAGGTCGAGCTCGACGATGCGGTTGGCGGGGACCTTGCGCTTGTCGGCGTAATAGCCGGCGAGGGTGCGGCCTTCGGGGACGGACTTGTTGACGATCAGGAGGAGGTTGTCGGGTTCGAGGGCCCGGGTCGGGGCGGCGGCGCAGAGGGTGAGGAGAGCGAGAACGAACGTGGCGACGCGTCGAGGCATTCTCCGGATCGTATCGCCGTTGTGGAGCGGGTGAAAAGGGGACATCCAGAATTTCCCCAGGCTGCTGTGACTGTCACGAGTTGCGATCGGGAAATTCTGGATGTCCCCTTTTCCTGTCTTCAGGTTCCCTCGGGCGGCTTGACGCCCGAGATCCTGGGCGCTGCGCCGGGCACCTTGGGGGCCGCGGCGGGCCCCTGGATGCGCGGGGCGGCGGTCGGCGCGCGCTGGCCGCCGGTCGCGGCGCCGGGTGTGGCGCGTTGTGCGCCGCTCATCTGGTCCGCCGGCAACTGCTGTTGCTGGGCCTGCTCGATCATGCTCACCAGTGCCTTGATCTCGCGAAGCGATTCGGGGCTGCCCCACATCAGCACCCAGTCCACGTGCCAGTTGCAGCGCTCGAAGGTGCAGCCCTCGAGGTGGTAGACCGTCTCCCGCAGCACGAGCGTACAGGCGATGAAATTGCAGCGGATGAAGGCCTGGCCGCTGATGTAGACCGTCTGGTTGGTAAAGGTTTCGCCTTCGTGCTTGGTCAGGAGCATGGGGGGTGTTCTCCGGTTGGTCTGCGCGCGGATCTCGTGCGCGCGTGCAGATGGTGACGTGGGATCCCGGATGTGTCAAACCGCGCGGGGCGCGGGAGGATTCCCGTCGCGCTGCCGCCGGTGAAAATCCCGGAATCGGGCGTGGCATTTCCCCACATAGCGGCAAATAATGATAAGACCGATTCGATCCCCTCTACCCGGGAGGCTGCCATGAAGTGGTTCATCCGAATCGCCGTCGCGCTCGTGCTCGTCCTGGTCGTCGGACTCGGCGTCGTTTACTTCTATCGCAACAGCCTGATCCGCTCGGCCGTGGAGTCGCAGGCCAGCAGTTCCCTGGGCGTGAAGACGACGCTCGGCGGGGCGAACCTGGGTCTCTTCGGCGGGACGCTCAAGCTGGATGACCTCCAGATCGCCTCGCCCGCGGGATACAAGGCCGATCACATGTTCACCCTGGGCGGTCTGGACCTGGGCGTCCACTATGGCGATCTTCGCAAGGAGCCGATCCACGTGAACCAGATCACGATCGACAAGCCCAAGGCCGTGCTCGAATACGTGGACGGCAAGTTCAACTTCCAGGCGCTGATGGACCAGATGGGCGGCGGCGGCGCCCCGCCTTCGGAAAAGAAAGGCGAGCCGGTCAAGCTGATCATCGATCAGCTCATGGTGAAAGATGCGGCGGTTGAGGTGCGCGCGCCGATGATCCCGACGCCCATCACCGTGCCGATCCCTTCGATCGTGTTGAAGGACATCGGCAACGGCGAGGGGAACAAGAACGGCGCGGCGATCAAGGACGTCGTGGGGGTAACGATGAGCGCGCTGGCGGCGAGCGCGGCCAATTCGCCGCAGCTCAAGAACCTGTCGGTCCTCGAGGACGCGCTCAAGGCGCAGGCGCAGCAGGTGATGGGCAAGGTGCAGAAGGAACTGGGCCAGCAGGTTCAGGCGATCACCGGCAACGTCGCCGGCGAGATCAACAAGGCGCTGGAGGGCACCGGCGTGAACGTCAACAAGACCCTGCAGGGCGTCACGGGCGGCAAGGACCCCGCCAAGGCCGTCGAGCAGGGCCTGGGCAACCTCCTGGGCGGCGACAAGAAGAAGGACAAGGACAAGAAGTGACGGAGATTTTCGGCGACACGTCTCCGCCAGCCATTGGGTGGGGCAGACATTCTTGTCTGTCTCGCATGGCGGAGTGGGGACATTCCTTGTCCCCCGACGCCATGCGAATCATTTCCGCCCAAACTGTCACGCACGCAATCCCAGGCGGGTCCCCGGCGCCACGTTGAAGATGATTCACTCGCACCATACCATTGACCGAAATGTTCGCGCCCGCCCTCAGCTTCGCCGACCGTTAGCGTCGGGGCTCATCCGCGCCCGTGCCGTCCGTCCGCTTGTTTTCTTTCCCCGATCCCAAGAACGAGATGCCCGAAACCACAACCCCATCCGCGCCCCCCGCTCTTCTTCGCAAGCTCGAGGAACTGAGCGCCCGCTTCGACGAGATCCAGAACAGCCTCAATGATCCGGCCTTCGTCTCCAACCCGCAGAAGATGATCGCCGCCTCCAAGGAGTCGGGACAGCTCCAAGGGGTCGTCGAGCGATATCGCGAGTACAAGTCGGCCTCAAAGCAGGTGGACGAGCTGGCCGAGATGTCCGCCCACAAGGCCGACGCCGACATGGCCGCCCTGGCGGAGGAGGAGCTTCCGGCGGCACGCGACAAGGCCAATCAGCTCCTGGAGGATCTGAAGGATCAGTTCATCGCCGCCGAGGACAACGCGGTGGACAGCTTCTTCCTGGAGATCCGCGCCGGCACGGGGGGCGAGGAGGCGGCGCTCTTCGGCCGGGACCTCTTCGAGATGTACCGAAAGTACGTTGAAGCCCACCGCTGGCAGTGGATCGTCTCGGACTTCTCCGTCAGCGAGCGCGGGGGATTCAAAGAGGTGATCGTCAACATCAAGGGAGATGGCGCTTACCGTCACCTCCGCTTCGAGGGCGGCGGTCACCGCGTGCAACGCGTCCCCGAAACCGAAGCCCAGGGCCGCATCCACACCTCCACCGCCACCGTCGCCGTCCTCCCCGAAGCCGAAGAAGTCGATATCGCCGTCGAAGAAAAGGACCTGCGCGTCGACAACTTCCACTCGTCGGGCGCCGG
>DATBFY010000743.1:0-3187 GCA_036558265.1 Tepidisphaeraceae bacterium
CGATGCTCAAGTTGAAGGAACTGATGGCGGACGATTGACTCAGGTATCCCGATGTCGAGCCAGTTACACAAACTCGAGAACAACGAAGCCATCCTGCTGATGTACCTGGCGGGCGAGCTGCCCGACGCGGACCGCATCGAGGTCGAGCAGATGCTCGTCAACGACCCGGGCATGCGCATCGCCCTGGCGGACCTGACGGCTTTGGAAGCCGACGTCAGCGGGGTGCTGAACCGCGCCGACGCATCGCTCGTGCTCTCGCGACGCGAATCGGCCGTGCGCCGCTTCTCCCGCGCGATGGCCGCCCTCGACGCCCAGCGGCGCGCCGTCTCGGAGGCCCAGGACGTCGCCGCCGCCGCCTCTGCCGGCCGGCGCTTCCGGCTCGCCTGGTGGACCTACCCGATTGCCGCCGCCGCACTCCTGGTCGTCGGCATCATGGTCTTTTCCGGCCGCACCCCGATGACGCTTCGGCCGGCGCCTGAAAATCAGCAGCCGCCGCAGTTCGCGTTCTCACCCGTCCCGCAGATCTTCGTCGATGCGTCCTCCGACCCCGCCCTCGAACGCCTCGACCAGGCCGAGCGCGAAGTGCTCAGCCTCCGCGTGCAGGACGTGGGCTTCTTCGACGCCGACTCGTCATCGGCCGCGCCGGACTCGGACCGCTGACCGTGGAACCCACCCGATGAACATCGGCTCTTACAAACTGACGGCTTGTCTCGCGGGCGCGATCGTCGTCGTCGCCGCGATCCTGCTCTCAGGCCCGCGGACCGCCTCCGCCGAACCCCCCGGTGGCGGCCGGCGCTTCGACCGCGATCACAATCAGCGCGGGGGCGGCGGGGGTGGCAATGGCGGTGGCGCCGGCGGCGAGCAGCGGCCCGGCATCGGCGGTGGCGGTGGTCCCCCGATGTGGAGCAGCCCGGAACAGCGGCGCGAGTTCAACGAGCAGCTCAGGCAGTTCTGCGAAGCCCACTCCCCCAGACGCTGGGCCGAAATCCGGGAGCAGACGACCGGCCACTTCGGGTACAGCCGCGTCATGGGCGGAATGGCCATGCGCTTCCGAGGTCTGCAGGCCCTGGAGAAGGACGACCCCGCCCTTTACAAGATCAAGGTCCGCGAGATCGAGGTCGAGGACGTCGAGTACGGCGTGCTTGCCGATCTCAAGCTCGTCGATCCCGGTGACGCCAAGCGCGTCGATGATCTCAAGGGCCAGCTTGCCAAGGCCGCACAGGAGCACGTCGACCTGCGCCTCCAGGAGCGCAGCCGCCGCATCGAACGCCTGACCAGGCTCATCGACAAGGAAAAGCAGACCCTCGCCAAGGACGAACAGAACAAACAGGCCCTGGCCGACGAGCAGGTGCAGCGGATGCTGGACGAGGGCCCCGACTACTTCCTCAGCAAGCCCGGAGGCGGCCGTCGCGACGGCGGCGGCGGCGGTGGCGCCGCCGATGGCCCCGGCCCCGGCCCGGGTGGCGGCAGGACCCCCGCCACCGTCAACGCCGCCCCCACCGACCGTAAATAGAGATCCGGGGCTCAACGCCCATTCCCGCAGTTTGGAGTTCACGCTTTAGCGTGTCTTCGACCACCCGCCACCCCACTGCGCGTCACCGAGTCCCGCTTCAGCGGCCGGGTCTTGCATCGCGCACCGGGCATTCAGCGCCTGGGCCAGGAGCCGCGGGATTTGGGGCGTTGGTCTTCCCGCCAGCATCGCGATCGAGTTGGCGTGGGTGAACGCCCGGAGTCCCCGCACCCCGGATGTCAATCATCTCGTCTGACGTAAACGGACGCACTCCCTCGCGGTTTGCGACGACGTCGGCGCGCGGCGCGGTTTGATTCAGCGAACGCGGTCACTCCACCGGCATCGGCAAAGAATTGGATTTTTCAATTGCAATCCGGATGCGCCATTGCTTAACTATGGGTTGCCTTACCAAAATGGCTTAAAGACCCATATCGGGCGATTCGGGGCCAACAGGGAGAAGCAAGCGGGTCGCCCAATTGAGCACGCAAAGGAGGCGCATCATGCGCCAGCGACTGACCTTGCGCCGTGCCGTCGTCGCGTTCACGCTCGTCGAACTGCTGGTCGTGATCGGCATTATCGCGCTGCTGATCGCGATTCTGCTTCCGGCCCTCAGCCGGGCAAGGGAGCAGGCGAACCTTGTGAAATGCTTGGCCACCCTTCGAAGCATGGGTCAAGCCGCCCACCTCCACGCCGCGGAGCATCGTGGCTACCTTCCACTTGCCGGTGACCAATACATGCGACTCTCGCCAAGAGCCGTCGGCGATGCCGGCCGCAAGAAGTACGTCTACTTCAACGACGAGTGGCACTTGCTCAATCCGGATGACGAGAGCACCGGGGACGGGGCGACGCCCGCGCCGCTATCAGCCGCGCTCGGCTATTACATGAACCTGAATCCGGACCTCTCCAGCCGTAAGGGCCTGGAAATCTGGCTCGCGCAGGACTGGGTGATTCGCTACTTCACCTGCCCTAGTGACAATAATCTCCCCACCAAGGCCTCCACGATTGCGTCGGACACGAACCGCTGCGGCCCGCCTGAGCTGATGGGCTATCTGCTCAACCAGGCCGCGCTGGCGCGGCGTCCGCAGTATCCGGACCGGTGTCCGATGGGGAACACCGCCCGCATTCGTCGTCCGTCCGAAGTCTTCTTGTTCGCCGATGGGATCCGCGGACCAGGCGCGGAAACCGCGTACGGAGTCTTCGACGAGACGGACGACTGGAGCCTTTACGACTATTGGCACACCTATGGAAGAGATGGCGCTTTTCCAAAGCTCGATTTTTCCCGCCATCGCGGCAGGATTAATGTGGTGTACGTAGACGGGCACGCGGAAAGCGTCGCATTGCCGCATGGTCGCTTGGAACCTGAATTGGAGCAGACCAAAGGCGACCTCGATCACGTAGGCGTATCCCGAGGGATTTACCGATAGTATGGGCGCGTGTCGCGGCTATGGCACGCGAACTCGGCGGCGGCTCGGGGCAGGCTTAGGAAGGAGATAAACGGGGATTCAGGTTCGCATGTGCTGCGCAGTCAATGGCACACGCGCCGGTTCCGACCCGCTCGGGCTCCTCCGTGACCAATGGCGTTGGAGCATTTTGCCAGAGAAAAGTCACGGCGAATCAAACCCTCTCCCGGCAAAATGCGCAAACGCCGCCCGTCCCAGGAGCGTCAGCACATCTTCC
>DATBFY010000744.1:0-7997 GCA_036558265.1 Tepidisphaeraceae bacterium
CTACAACACGACCTTGGCGCCCCCCGTGGCCGCCGCAGTGCCAATGGCAAGTGCCGTGCGCGCCTCATCGCCCGCGCAGGTACAGGCGCGGGTGAAGTCGCTCTTCTCGCTTATGCCTGTCGCCAAGGTGCAGCCGCGCACAGCGCCAGCGCGCGGAAAACTGCTGGGCAAGCCCAGCCACTAAAACTTCTCGCTTCTCGCTTGTCGCTTCTCGCTTCGCCCAGCACTCACGGCTTCTTCTTCTCGGTCGTCCCCAGGATCTGATCGATCCGCGACTGCGCCTCCTCCGGTTGATTCGGCCTCAGCTCCCGCAGCACCCCCGCGGCCATCGACCCCATCGCCGCGAGCTTCTCCTGCGCCTTCTGCCGCGCCGACCAGTCGTCGGCGTTCAGATCCGCGACCAGCGCCTTGATCTTCTCCACCATCGCCCCCGACGGCTTGGGCTGCGGCTGCGCGTATTCCTCCACCAGCGCGATCGGCACCTTGATCTGCAGCCCGCCCTTGGTCAGGCAGGTCACCTCCGGCTCCTGCAACTGCCCGCGGAACGTCGTCTGATCCCACAGGCTCACCTGCACGTCCTGCGGCGACTCCTTGATCCGCGACAGCGAGCGGATCCCCTCCGCGTCGATCGTCAGCATCGAGAACCCGGTGTCGAGCCTGAGCTTGCCCGTCAGCGTCCCGACCATCATCTCGTCCTGCGTCAGCTTGAGCTGCGGGCTGTCATCGTCCGCGGCGTTGTCCGTGTTGTCCGCCCGCAGTTGCAGCTTCGCCGCGCTGGTCAGGGGGAACTTGATCGTCTGGTCCGACGACGCGAGCCTGGCCTCGAACAGAAAGCTGTCCACCAGCGCCGCCAGGCGCGTCCCATCCGTCAGCCGCACCTCGTGCACCGCGCTCTGCTCGTTCTGGAAGATGATCGAGGTGAGCTGATCCGGCTTGAGCTGCATCGGCCCGAACCGCGTGTGTACCGTGATCGGATTGGCAGGCATCTGGATCGCGATCCGCTCCCCGGTGCGCATCAGCACGTACGGCTTGTCGAAGCTCGCCGACGGATCCTCCGGCTCCCCGGCCCGCTTGCGGTAGCCGACGCGCGCGATCTGGTTCAGCGGCACCTGCATCGTCTGCCCGTCCGACAGCTCCAGCGCGATCTTGTCCTTGTCCAGCGTCCCGCCGATCACGTCCCCGTCCGCGGTAAACAGGAGCTGCCGTGAACGCACCGCCCCGGTGCTGATGATCGAGATCACCTTCTCCGCCGGCACGTGTACCGGGCCGTAGAACGTCGCGATGTCGAACGCGGCGTCCTTGAGGTTCCCGCGGAACTGATCCCCCGTGCGCATCTCGACCACGTCGAACAGGTCCCCGCGCAGCACCTCGTAGTCCCCGAAGAAATCGCTCGCCCCGTTGAAGTTCACGATGATCTTCCGCAGCGCCGGCGAAACGTCCTTGAGCGCCTTGGACTCCTTGAACTTCTTGACGAACTCCTGGCCGTCGGCGGCGTTGGCGGTGACCGCGTGCACGTGCATCACCGCGATCTCCTTGTTCGCCGGCACCGTCGTGCTCAGCGTCCCCGAAACCTGCGAGTTGCCCGGCTGGTAATTGACCGAGAACGCCTGCTTGGCGTTGATACCGTTGAACATCTCGACCATCGCCCGCCCGTTTGCCCCGGTCGCCGCCACCCACGCGTATTCCTGGTTCTTCTTCTTGGGGTCGGCGATCGTCTGCCCGCTCTGCACGCCGTAGTTCCCGTTGGCGTTGAGCGTGAGCTGCACCTGCTGGTCGCGGTTCTGCGTGTTCTTCAGTACGTCGATGATGCGAACGTAGCCGTCATCCTTGTTGAACTGGTACCGCCGCGTAAGCGTGAACGTTCCCACCGCCAGGTTTTCGAGGAGCAGTTCGCCCGTCTTGCCGTCGATCTTCGCCGTCCGTTGCGGCATGCGCCCCGTCGAGGCGTTGCCGTTGACCGTCAGCACCCCGGTGTTCGAGTACACGGGCATGTTCCCCTGCTGCTGGAGGTAACCGTAATAGTTCACCATCCACTGGGTGCCGTCCTTGTCGGGCTGCATGTAGGGAAGGTTGACGGTCTGGTCCGCCGCGCGCACGGGCGTCAAGGGAAGGACCAGAGCGATCAGGACGAGGCAGCTCAGCGGTGCAGGTCGCGGTGCGGTCATGAGGTTCCTCTTTGGGCGCAGGATGGCGCGCCGTGCCCGGGGATTATACCTGCAATACCCGCCGCAGCCGTGGGGGTTTCGCAGATTCAGGCGCCTCCCTTGTGCTCAGGATCACACGCCGGTCATTTACCGCGCCGCGCTAGAAGTCGCTCGCGGTTTCGCGAACCAGGTTGCACCGCCCGCGCGGAACCATAAGTCACCGATCCGCATCCAGCTTGAACACCTTTCCCTGGATCGTGATCGCCGTCGGCGCCGACTCGTCCCCGTCCACCGCGAAGACCGTATACGCCCGGTGCGGCCCCTTCTTGCGCGACAGGCCGTCCGTATACGTCAGCTCCAGCGTGTTGCTCGACAGCTTGTACCGCCCCGAGCCCCGGTCCAGGGGCGCGGCGCCCGCGGCCAGCCCCGACTCCATGTCCACGTCCGCGGCCGCCATGTTCACCGTCGTGAACGTCCCATCCCGCCGGAACGTGATCGACGGCGGGTCTTCCGGCGCCGCGTCGGCGGGATCGCCCGCCGCCCCCTGCGACGCGTAAACCGACGCGACGAACGTCCCGCTCAGACGCGCGTTCTTCCCGAAGCCCAGCTTCGGGTTCAGATCCGCCGGGCGAACCACCGGCTGTTTCGATGGGTCGGGCGGCGGTTGCACCCGCGGCATCGCCGCCAGCTCCGCCGTCGGATCGACGATCACCGGCGGCGCGCTGCCGGCGGATTGGTAGCTGGGCGCCATTTGCCCGGCGGCCGCGCCCCGCGGGTCGGGCCTCGCGTTCGGATCGCCCTTGGAAACACCGGGATCGGTGAGGTTCACCGGAAGCGGCGCCGCGCTCGCCTGCTCGATCTTCTTCTGCTCCTCCAGCCGCCGAAGCATCGCGTCATATCCCGGATCCGGCGCGTTGGACTGGAACAGCCAGGCCACCAGCAGCAGCGCGGCGACGACGCAGGCGATGGTCGCGGTAGGTGACATGTGCGAGGCCCCGTGCCTTCCCGGCAGATCGGCGACGATCCATCATAACATACCACGGCCCACCAATTGAATAACAAGGCAGACGGCGGGACGCCCGCACCACGACGCGCGTCCGATAACGCTCACCGTGAGTGCGCGATCAGGATCCCACCCACCACGATCAGCAGGATCGCGAAAATCAGGAGCACGATCTTCCACACGCTGTAAGGCCGCTCCCCCTGGACCTCGCCCGTCCGGGCGTTCACCAGGAACTGGAACACCCGTTCGCGGTACCGGTAGGCGCTGATCCACACCGGCAGCAGCGTGTGCTTGAACGTGATGTTGTCGTAGCGGGTCTGAAGCGAGTCGATCCGCTGATGATCCCCGCCGATGTCCCGGCAGACCGACTGGCGGATGTACCCCTCCATGATCCCCTTGGCCACGTCGAATCCCTGCGGCAGGTCCACCTGGTAGCTCTGGGCGGCGAAGCCGCTCAGGTACTCGTCGCGATAGGGAACCAGGTTCTTCAGATCCCAGGGCTCGAGCGCGTCGGCGAACTTCCGCGGCAGCGATCGGCTCGCCAGGACGAGGATGTCGTCGAACGGGTTGGTCACCTCGCCGCTGACCCACGTCCACCGCGTCCGGCGAACCTGGCGGGTGCGGATGACCGCGTTGCCGTTGGCATCGGTAGTGGTGTAGGTCTCAGTGTCCCAGTAATCGTCGCCCCGCTGGCCGCTGTAGCGCGAATCCGTGTCCGAATCGTACGTCCACGCCGGGATGTAGACGCCGTCCATCTTCGACTGCTCGGCGGCCTTCGAAAGCTCGCTGGGGGCGAACCAGAGCGAGCCGGTCCACTGCCGGAACGCGTTGACCGCCTGCTCGCGCGTGATGTGAAACGGCAGCACTGCCTTGGGCTTGATCCGTTTTTTCGATTCCGCCGTCGCGACGATCGCGGCGCCGCAGAATGGGCACTTGCTGGCGACCACGTCCGAGCCGAACTGCGACTCCGCCCCGCACGCCACGCACTTGACCGTCAGCGCATCGGTCGTCTCCGCCTCGCCCGCCAGGTGATCGAGCGTGGCGCGAAAGTCCTCCTCCTGCACGGCGTCCGGCGATGCCTCCGGCAGGCGGTTCTCCGCGCCGCAATAGGGGCACTTCAGGCAGTTGGTGCCGGGTGCGAACACCAGGTCCGCCCCGCAGTTGCTGCAGGGAAACTGACGCTGGAATTTGGGGCTTGGCGGTGGGGCGGTGTCCATCGTGTCGGGGGATTCGATTAGGACGGCGACGTCGGCAGCGGGGGCGGGACGCTGGCGAACAGTTGCGTAAGCTCCTGCACGTCGCCGGCCTTGGTCCACGCGGACATGCCCTGCTTCCAGACCAGCGTGTCGCGCTTGAGTTGTCCGTCGGCCAGCATCTTCTGTAGCGTCGGGACGTCGAACGGGCCCACCTGTTTGCCATCGGCGCCGACGAAGAAACTGACCGGCTGCGGCAGCGGCGGCGGGGTCCCCAGCCCCGGCGACTGCATCGTCTGCCCCATCGCGGTGGCGACCTGCTGGCCCAGCCCCACACCCATGCCGATCCCAACGCCCGCCCCGGCGATCCCGCCCGGGTTCTTGGCCGCGTCCGAGATCGCGTTGGCCGCCTGGAACTGCGTATACGCGTTCAGGTTCCCGATCACCCCCATGCTGGTCCGCTTGTCCATCGCCTGCTCGACCTCGGGCGGCAGGGAGATGTTCTCGACCATCAGCGACATCACCTGCAGGCCATACGTGCCGAAGTCCTGCTGGATGCGATCGGTCACGTACTTGCCCATCTCGTCCTGGTTGCCCGCCAGGTCCAGCACCGGGATTTTGGACTGCCCCAGAACGTCGGCGAACCGCGCCACGAGCATGTCCCGGAGCTGCTGGTTGATCTCCTCGACGGTAAAGCGGCTATTGGTGCCGGTCACGGTCTTCACGAAGGTGGCGGGGTCGGCCACCTTGATGGCAAAGGTGCCAAAGGCCCGCAGGCGCACCGGCCCGAACTCCGGGTCCCGCATCATGATCGGGTTCTTCGTGCCCCATTTGTGCCCGGTGAACACCCGGGTCGATACGAAGTAGCACTCCGCCTTAAAGGGGCTGTTGAAGCCGTACTTCCACCCGGCGATGGTCGAGAGGATCGGCAGGTTCCGCGTCTCGAGGGTAAAGGTGCCGGGGTTGAACATGTCGGCGAGCTGGCCTTCCCGCACGAAGGCGGCCACCTGGGACTCGCGGACGATGAGCTTGGCCCCGTTTTTGATCTCGTTCTCGTAGCGGGGGAACCGCCAGACCATGGTGTCGCCGGTCTCGTCGACCCACTCGATGATGTCGATCAGTTCGCCGCGGAGCTTGTCCCACAGAGCCATGTTCGGCCTCCCGAATAAGAGGGTTATTAGGATAACACGAGGATGGTGGATGGAGGATAGAAGATGGCGCAATATTTAGAACGAGCGCGCCTGTTCGCTTTTGGCGGTGCACCCAGGGGCACGCGGGTCCAATAAGGCGGATGTAAAAAAATTCCGGTTATGGCGCAAAAGTGAGTGGGGCGGTTTGACGACTTATGCGGTGTACGCGGGACAAGACACCAAGACGCCCCAGTGTTTGGGGCGGCGCCGCGTGCCCGGCCCAACGATCGCCGGGAGGTTCTTTCAGAAGGAGCGCCACATGCGCAGCATCTCGAAGTGGCTGGGCCTCGCGGCCGTCGGTATCACCCTGACCGGTTGCGTCTCTCAGCAGGAGTTCAAGAAGGTTCAGGCCGAGCGCGACTCGCTCAAGAGCGAGGTCGAATCCGCCCGCGCCGAGGCCGAAGGGTACAAGGGCCAGCTCGGCGCCGTGACCGAGGCGGCCAACAGCAAGGACGAGCAGATCACCCAGCTCTCCAACCAGAACGCCGAGCTGACCGGCCAGCTCGACGAGATCAACCGTCAGTACGCCGAGGCCCTCGAGAAGGCCAACAACCCGCTCCCGCAGGAGCTGGCCAACGAGCTGACCGAGTTCGCCTCGCGTAACGCGGACGTGCTCTCCTTCGAGCAGGAGAAGGGCATCATCAAGTTCAAGAGCGACGTCTCCTTCCCGGCCGGCAGCGTCGAGCTGACCCCCAAGGCCCAGGAGGCGATCGCCAAGCTCTCGAAGATCCTGAACGACAAGGGCGTGTCGGAGTACGAGCTGATGATCGCCGGTCACACCGATGCGATGCCGGTCAGCCGCGCCGAGACGATCAAGGCCGGTCACCGTGACAACTGGTACCTGTCGGCCCACCGCGCGATCGCGGTCGGCAAGGCCCTGCAGAAGAACCAGGTCAGCGCCTACCGCCTGGCGATGGTCGGCTACGCCGATCAGCGTCCGGTGGCGAGCAACGCCACGGAAGACGGCCGGGCGAAGAACCGCCGCGTCGAGCTGCTGATCCTGCCCAGCAAGGCCACGCAGGCCAACGCGGATTGGCTCAAGGCCCCGCAGCCGCGGCACAGCGGCAAGACGACCTCCAAGAAGGAGTCGTCGGCCCAGACCGACAGCGGCCCGGCGTTCAACAAGTAAGTTGAACCAGGCCACCTGACAGACTAGAGGCCATGGACCGCCCCGCCGGGTTGTTACCGGCGGGGCGGTTTTCTTCTTACCGGGGGGGCTGGGGGGCCTGATCGCGGGGGTCGTTTTTCATGAAGCGGATGCGGGCGGGGGTGTCCCTGGAGCCTTTTTCCAGCCAGGCGACGACGAGGTAGTCGGGGGTGGGCTTGGCGCCGCCGCGATCGACGCCGTAGTAGAGGGCCTGCGTGTAGTTCGCCAGGTGCAGGTCGATCTTGCCGACCGGGCGGTCGGAGCCCTCGCCGCGGGTTTCGACGGTGACGGTTCGGCCGTCGGGGGAGACCGCCAGGACGCGGCCCTGGACGTCGGGGCGATCCTCGCCCTCGCGTTTCATGAAGCGGACGCGGGCGGCGGTGTCTTTGGCGGTGTCATCGAGCCAGACCATGGCCATCATGCCGGGGGTGGGGATGGCCTGGCCGTCACCGACGCCGAAGAAGAGGAGCTGGGTGTGGTCGGTCAGGTTGACGGTGGCCTGCTGCCCCCTGGCATCGGGCGCGGGCGGTTGGCCGTCCGGGGAGGGGCGGGCGGGCATGGAGAGGGTGAGCGACTTGCCATCCGGGGCGACCGCGGTGACGCGCCCGGACAGATCGGCGCGTTTTTCCATCGGTTGAGCGGGTTCGCCGGGGCGAGGGAGCGGTGCGGGCACGGGTGCCGACGGGTTCTGAGCGAGGCCGAGCGGGGCAAGGGCGGCGAGGGACAGAGCGAGAAAGGTGGATTTCAAGTTCATGCGAGCGTTCCTGTTTCGAGGGGCGCCGGGCTGGGGCAACCCATGATTTTAGACAGGAGTGGCGCGTCGGGGTTAGCTCTCCGGCTGGGCAGCCGTAGAGGCCGCTGGCGGTGTTTCAGAGTCGGCCGTGGCCGCGGGGCGTTTGCGGCGCGCGAGAGTTGGCGGGGGCGCCGGGTCGGGATCGTCCTGGGCCATGAGCTGGTCGAAGAGGTGCTGGCGCTGGGCGTCGGTGTAGGCGGGGGCCTGGTCATCGGCGCGGCCGCCGCGTGCATCCAGGAGCTGGTCGAGGACTCGGTCGAGGCGCATTGGACCCGTGGGGGCCAGGCGCGGGGAGTTGACCAGGGACAGGAGCACGCGAGCCGCACGGATCTGGGAGGTGTAGTCAGCGACGAGGAGAAGATATCGGATCCGATCGGTAGCGGCGGCGACGACGCGGCGGACGTGGCTGGCGGTGTCGTCCCAGAGTTCCTGCTGTCGGCGGTTGAACTCGGCGATAAAGAGCGGGTTGTGGTGACGCCAGTTGTAGAGGGTGCGGGGATCGATGCGGAGGGCCTTGCAGACGGCGT
>DATBFY010000745.1:0-3501 GCA_036558265.1 Tepidisphaeraceae bacterium
ACGTCGAGCCAGTGCCGTCCGTAGCGGACGCCGTGCTGCTCGGAGGCGAGAAGGCGATCAACGACTTTTTCGTAAGCATCCGCGGAGGAATCTTGGAGGAAAGCCTCTTGTTCGGCCGGAGAGGGCGGAAGGCCCACGAGATCGAGGTACAACCGCCGCAGCAGGGTCCGTTTATCGGCCGGGCCGACAGGTCGCAGACCCCGCGCCTTGTATTCGGTGGCGATCCAGGCGTCGATCGGGTTGGAGGATTGGGTAACTCCCGTGGGGACGGCGGGACGGATAACCGGCTTCAAGGCCCACGGCGTAGGCGTCTGGGCAATCCCGGAAGAAAGAGGGACGAAGAAGAGCAGAACGACCAGACACGTCCGCCCGCGCAGGTTTCCGTACACTTTTGTTCCTCCCGGTCACGGCGATCCCCGAATCTTCTCAATGCTATCGGTTCTCCAATAACCGTGTCAACGATCCAAATTGGAGATGTCAACTTCTGCTCCCTGGACGGACCCGTGATGTAGCATGAGCGGCTTTTCTTGCCAGACAAGTCGTCTAGCCCGCCCGCGAGTACCTGGTCAACCAGGAACGCTGGTTCACAGGTCCACCGCGCAGGCGACGATCGCGCCCTTGTTGCTCTCGACCGCCTCTAGCATTCTCTCCAGACGGATGGCGACCGACCGCAACCGTCAGCGCAGGACGGACGGGTTCCGATTTTTTTCTTCCCCTGTCACATTTTCGCCGCTACGGTGGGTATATTCCTGGGGAGACAGATTATGCCCGAAGTGACGCCCGACTCCGCGCTAACGTGCGCCCTGCTCGACGAGGTCCGCCGTGGAGACCGCCTGGCCCTGGACCGACTGCTGACACGCAGCCGGCCGAAATTGCTCGCGTTCGTCGATGATCACCTCGATCCAAGGCTGCGTCCGCGGTTGGACCCCTCCGACGTGGTGCAGGAAGTGCAACTGGAAGTGGTGCGGCGGATGGACGACTATCTGCGACGACGGCCGATGCCCTTCCATCTCTGGGTGCGCAAGACCGCCTACGAGCGCCTGCTCAATCTGCGCCGCGACCACCAACGCGCCCGCCGCACGCTGGATCGGGAGGTGCCGCTGCCGGAGCGCTCGTCGCTGTTGATGGTCCGTCCGCTGCTGCACGGCTCCGCCTCGCCCAGCCGGCAGGCCGAGGCGCGCGAGTTCGCCGACCGCGTCGGTCGCGCGGTGGCGGAACTGTCGGATCGCGACCGTGAGATCCTGACCATGCGTCACGCTGAGGAATTGTCCTACGAGGAAATCGGCCATCTGTTGGAGATCGAACCGACTGCGGCTCGCAAGCGGTACGGGCGGGCGTTGATTCGTCTGCAAACGGTCCTGAGCGCCCACGGCTTGCTGGAGGATCGCCCATGAGTGACGCATCGGTGCAAGAGAGTGTCTCGCTGGAATCGCTGGTGGCCGGCGTGGCCGACGAGTTCATGGACCGCCAGCGGAAGGGCGAACGGCCCAACGTCGAGGAGTACGCCGCCCGTCATCCGGAAGCGGCGGACGTGCTGCGTAAGGTGCTGACCGCGCTGGAAGTGGTTGGACTGTCGCTGCCCGGATCGGCGTCGCTGCCGAGTGACGAGTTATCGGGTGTGCTGGGCGATTTTCGTCTTCTTCGCGAGGTGGGTCGGGGCGGCATGGGGGTGGTGTACGAGGCCGAGCAAATCTCCTTGCGCCGGCAGGTGGCGTTAAAGGTTTTGCCGTTCGCGGCCACGATGGACCCGCGGCACTTGCAGCGTTTCCACAACGAGGCACAGTCCGCCGCTTGCCTGCATCACACCAACATCGTGCCGGTGTTCTCCGTCGGCTGCGAACGCGGCGTCCATTTCTACGCCATGCAGTTCATCGACGGCCAGCCCCTCAGCGATCTTATCCGCCAACTGCGTGAACGGGGGAAGATCGCTTCGGCACCGCTGGGTGAGGTGCGAACGGAGGCGTATCATCCCGCGCCGGACGCCGTCGCGACGCCGCGCCCGGTTGCCGAGATGACGCCGCTGACGGGTGAGGGACGACGGGGCCCGGACTATTACCGCAAGGTTGTGCAGTTGGGCGTGCAGGCGGCAGAGGCGCTCGATCATGCCCATCAGTTGGGCATCGTGCATCGCGACATCAAGCCGGGCAATCTACTCGTGGACCGGCGCGGCAATCTGTGGGTGACGGACTTCGGTCTGGCGCACGTGCGGCACAGCGAGGCGAGTCTGACGGTGTCGGGACAAATGGTGGGCACGCCGCGTTACATGTCGCCGGAGCAGGCGTTGGCCCGGCGTGTGCCCATCGACCATCGCACCGATGTCTATTCGCTGGGAGTGACGCTGTACGAACTGTTGACGTTGCGTCCGGCGTTCGAGAGCGAGGATCGGCAGGAGCTGTTGCACCAGAATCGCCTTGAAGGAGCCGGCGCGACCTCGGCGTCTGAACAAGGCCATTCCGGCGGAGTTGGAAATCATCGTGCTCAGGGCGATGGAGAAGCGGCCGCAGGACCGCTATGCCACCGCTCAGGAGTTGGCCGACGACTTGCGGCGGTGGTTGCTCGACCAACCGATCCAGGCGCGGCGTCCGTCCTGGATTCAGGTGGGACGGAAGTGGGCGCGGCGGCACCGATCGGTCGTGTGGGCGGCGTCGTTGCTGCTGTTGGTCCTCATGATAGTCGGCGTCGGCAACGCCTTGTGGTGGATACAGAAGCAGACGAAAGCGCAGACGGAAGCGCGGGCGGCCCTTCAAGAGGCGAAGCGCTGGCAGCAGGAGGAGAAATGGTCCGAGGCTCTCAGCGCCGTTCGGCGTGCGCAAGGGGTTCTCAGCGGTTTCGGGGCCGACGCCGCTCTGCAACACCAGATTGAGCAGCGGGGCAAGGAAGTGGAGATGGCGCAGCGACTGGAAGAGGCACGCCTCAAGCTAACGATGGTCAAGGATGGGCACTTCGATTCGGAGGCGTGCGTCGCCGCTTATGCCGCGGCTTTCCAGTGGTACGGTCTGGACGTGGAGCATCTGGACCCCGCCGAGGCGGGAGAGCGTATTCGTTCGCATTCCATCCAGAGGCAGCTGGTGACTGCGCTGGACCACTGGGCGTCTCTGCTCGGGAATCGAAAGGAGCGAGTCAAGCAGCTTCTGGCGGTCGCTCGGGTGGCTGATCCGGACCCGTGGCGCGAACGCCTGCGCGATTTTCTGGACGGGAAAGATGGCAAAGCTCTCAACGAACTGGTCGCTTCCGACCACCTGGATGAACTGCAGCCCGCGACGGCGGTGGTTCTGGTCCGACTCACTCTGAAGACCCCGGAAGCCGAGCGAGTGGCGATTTTGTTGCGTCAGCTCCAGCAACGACATCCCAACGATTTTTGGGTCAACCACGAACTAAGCAGGTCGTCAAAAGTTTTTTGACAAAACGTCCTTGAGCCAAAAATTGTCCGAGAGAACTCCCGACGTATGCAGCGCTTGGCGATCCGACAGACTGTAAACCTGATGAACGAACAGGTTCACC
>DATBFY010000746.1:0-9003 GCA_036558265.1 Tepidisphaeraceae bacterium
CGGGGCCGCCTGGCGCGACGTATCGCCCCCGCGCTGGTTCTGCGGGGCGGCGGGGTATGCTGGCCAGTCACATCCAGCCAGGAGCCCGCCATGCCCGTCCCGCCGATCCCGCCCGGCCTTCACACGATCCAGCCTTACTTCATCGCCCGCGGCGTCCCGCGGCTCATCGACTTCTGTAAGCAGGCCTTCGCCGCCACCGAGATGCACCGCAGCACGACGCCCGACGGCACGGTCATGCACGCGCAGCTCAAGATCGGCGATTCGATGGTGATGATGGGCGAAGCCCACGCCCAGTGGACGCCGATGCCCGCGGCGATCTACATGTACGTCCCGGACGTGGACGCCACCTACGCGAAGGCGATCGCGGCGGGGGGCGAGTCCCTTGCCGCGCCAAGTGATCAGTTCTACGGGGACCGCATGTCCGGCGTGAAGGATCTATGCGGGAACATGTGGTGGATCGCCACGCACGTCGAAGACGTGCCGGCCGACGAGCTCGAGCGCCGGCAGGCGGAGGCGATGAAGCAGCGCGCCGCCGCGGCCGCCGCTGGCTCCGCCGCCCAGTAAGCCGATTTCGAGAGCAGGTTCCACCGGTACGCCATTTGCGAAGCAAGTCGCGTTTCGTGCGTGTGCGCGTGCGCCGGTTGTTGGCGACGTGCTGATGTGCCAATACCCGCGGAAAGGAACCCCGCCATGTCCCGCATGTACCAGCATCCCGGCGATCTGCCCGCGGCCCCGGCCGTCAGCGGCCCGGTCCGCAGTGGCGCGTCCGTCGTCGCGATCCTCTGCGCGGTCGGCAGCTTCGTCATGTCCGCCCGGCATCACGCCGCGATCGGATTTATCCTGGCGTTGGTGGCGATCGTCGCGGGTTTGCTCGGCGGCATCAGGGCCCTCTCGCCGCGCGTCAGCGGCGGGATCCTGAGCATGCTCGCGATCGCGCTGGGAGTGATCGCGCTGGTCGTCGCGCTGCTCGCCGCGGTGTTCTGAACGATCCGGCGCTGGCGCGCGGGTCAGACCGCGTTGCGCGCCCCCGCCACGCTCTTGTAAAACCGCAACACCGCGCCGTAGAGCGCCGGGTTGTGCTGGCGCAGCGCCGCGTCCGTCACGTCGTATTTCCGCGAGAACGCCTTGAGCTGCCGGGCGACCTCTTCGCGGCTCCAGCGCTGGCGGCGGCGGATCTTCGCCGGGTCCACCTTTGCCGCCCGAAGCGCCGCGTCGTAGCTGCCGAAGTGCCGCACCGCCGCGGCATGGAGACCGGGGTCCTCCTTCTGCACCGAACCGCTGTTCAGGGCCTCCTGCTCGCGGTGGCGGCCCTTGAGCTCGAACACGATGCTGTCCTTGTCCCACTTGCGGTACTGGCTGATCTCCTGTGCGTCCAGGCCCGCGCCGTGCAGGGCCCGATCCCAGCTTCCGAATAGCCGCTTCTGCAGCGATGCGAAGGCGGCACGGCCCAACTCGTCCCCGCGCTTGGTCACCGCGGACCAGTGCAGGTCATCGCCCTCCCGCCGCGCCTGCTTGATCAGCTTGATGATGTGCTGCTTGGTCCAGCGCGGTCGGCGGACGACGTCGGCGTAGTCGATGCCGGCCTTCTCCACCGCCGAGCGGTACGAGCCGAAGTGGTATGCCGCCGCCGACACCAGCGGCTGCATCCGCCGGGCGAGCTGCGTGTACGACAGGTCCTTTCCGTCCTTGTGGAGTTTCTTCAGGGTCTGCAGGATCTGACTCTTGTCCCAGCTAAGCCTTGCCATAGTGGTCTCATTTCAACAGGTGTGTCGCGCGCGGGCGGCGACGATTCGCGTTCGTCGCACGCCCGTGCCGCACGCAGGTCCGGCCCGCGCGGATGGCCTTCACGAACGCCGGCGCGTGACGGCCGGCTGAATTTCCTTGCGATCAACACGCTTGGGCCCGGCGGCGATGCGAACGAACGTCCCCGCGCTCGGCCCACGAAGTTCAGCCCCGCTTTGCCGCTCCTCAAATACCCCGCCGCGCCCCCGCGCCCCGGTTGAGCCGGGGGCGGATGGTATTCTATATCGCCCCGTTTCTCAACAATACTTTTCTCGCGACACAGGTGACGGCGCGCGCATCCCGCACCGCGCGCCTGCGAGACGAACCCGCGCCGCCCTGATACGCTACGATCACTCGCATGAAGGGCAAGCCGAAAAAGTCCCCACGTGAGAAGGACCTCACCGCCCGCTATCTCGCCGGCGGCCTGGACGAGGACCGCCTCGAGGCCCAGAAGCGCTTCGGAGACAAATCGAAACATTTCCAGAAGCGAAAGACCGAGCGCACCGCGCTCCTGCGCGCCGCCGGGGAGGAGGCCAGCGGCGACGTCGAATCCCTGCCCGCCGGCGACGTGCTCCAGGTGCATTCCCTGTTTTGCGAGGTCGAAGGGGATGATAAGCGGGTAAGGATTTGCGTAGTCCGCCGAACGCTGACCCGGGCCACCAGCGCCTTCGTCGTCGTGGGGGACCGCGTCCGCTTTCGCGAAACGACAACGTTCGATGATCAGGAAAGGCCCGAAGCCGTCATCGAGGCGATGCTACCCCGCCGCACGCTGCTCACCCGGGCCGACAGCTTCAAGGCGATTGAAGCGCAGCCGATCGTCGCCAACGCCGACCAGATGCTGATCGTCGCCGCGCTCGCAGAACCCTGGCCCAAGTGGGGCCTGATCGACCGCATGCTGATCGCCGCACGGGCAGGGGGGCTTTTGCCGATCCTGGTCCTTAACAAATCGGACCTCGCGGCCACCCGCGGCGGTCAGCGCGAGCTGCATTTCGCGCTTGCGGCCCTCGAACACTACCGATCGATGGGCGTCGATACCCTCCAGACCTCCGTCACCACCGGGGAGGGAATCGCAACGCTGGCCGACCGCCTTCGCGGCCGCACCACCGTCCTCGCCGGCCACAGCGGGGTCGGGAAATCCTCCCTCATTCGTGCGATCCAGCCCGCGCTCGACATCCGCATCGGCGCGATCTCCAACTACACCGGCAAGGGCCGCCACACCACCACCTCCGCTCGCCGTTACCCGCTGGCCACCGACGGCGGGCAGGGGGGCTACGTGATCGACACGCCCGGCGTCAAGCTCTTCGGCCTCTGGAACGTCACCCGCGACAACCTCGCCGAGTTCTTCCCCGACGTCGAAGCCGAAACCGCCCCCGAGTGGCGGCTGGAGAGTTACCAGCGGATCCTGGAATCGCTGCCTGGATAATTTTTGCCACAGATGAACACAGTTGGACACAGATAAAGGCAAGGAAAACGATCCACGAATGAGCACGAATGTTCACGAAAAAAAATCATTCGTGTTCATTCGTGACCATTCGTGGATCGTCTCTTATCTGTGTCCATCTGTGTTCACCTGTGGCCAATTCGCCTTTACATCCCCGCCCCCTTGGGCGTTAATGGGGGCAGTCTTCTCCCGCGGGAGGTCCGTGATGCGACGAGGGACCACAGTCAGCATCTCCATCTTCCTCATCTGTGGCTCGGCGGTGATCAGCCGCGCCCAGATCGCCACGCCGGAGGAACTGCACCGCCTGGTGTATGATGATCGCAACTACGCCGTGGCCCTGCAGCGAATCACCGCGGCGCTGGGCCTCAAGGGCAGCGCGGCAAAGTCCGTCGATCGCTACGACCTCTACCTGCTCAAGGCCGAGTGCCACCTGCAGACCAAGGCCGCCGGCCTGGCGACCGAAGCCTACACCGCCGCCGCCAGGGAGGCGCCCAACGACGCCGACCGCGCGGTCGCGGCGGCCCACGCGCTCCTGCTCAAGCAGTCCCGCGCGTTCGCCTACATGCCCAAAACCTCAGCCGACAAGACCCGCCCGGCCCCGATCGACCTCCTGGACCGCGAGAGCCGCAAGCGCGCGTTCCTGGCGCTCTATCTCGACGAGCTGACCGCCGCCGAGCCGCTCCTGGCCACCGCCAAATCCGCCAAGAGCCTGGGCCCGATCGCCGCCGCCTGCCCGACGCTCGCCAAGCTCGAGGGGATTGAGCGCGCCGGGACCGGTGATGTGACCCGCACCCGGCAACTGCGCGATCAACTGACCGAGACGACGAAGAAGACCGTGGCCGATGCGCTGCGGGGGCTGGCCAAGCAAGTGGGCGTGATCGACAAGGAGGCCAACACGTTCGTCGAGTTCTACGAGGATCGTCAGGACCCCACCGCCCGCTTCCCGCGCGTCATTCGGGAGAAGGCCTACAAAAAGAAGGGCCTGAACGAAGTGCAGACCAACCAGCTCCAGGAGGTCAACCGCACCTGCGACCAGATCCCGCCCGCCCTCGCCGAGCTGGCGCAGAAGCTCGGCGCCCAGGACAAGGCCTTCGACCCGCAGTCCGACGAGGCCGCCCGCATCCGGCGGGAAGTCGATCGGATCCTGGATACCGACTATCTGAAGGTGTATCGCGAACTGCCCAAGAAATGACCCGCAGGCAGAGAACAGAATCGCGGCGCGCCCGGCCCCCTCTCCCGGACGCGACCCTGGGTACGATCCGCGCCAACATCCCGCAATTTTGTTGCGCTCCCGTGACGCGCGCATTGCAACCCCCTCCACCCGAAAAATAAAAATTCTTTCACGCGAAAACCCCAGCAAAACTACCTCTTCCGCGAGCGTCATGGCGCCCGGCGCGTCACCAGCGCGCACTTCCGAGCCCTCGGGTAGAGGAGGTGCTCATGACCACCCAGCGCCCATCGTCCAGCCGCTCACAACTTCACGCTACAACGCGCGCTTGCCACCCGACTCCCCAAAACGCCCCAAAACTCCCCATCCCAGAAAAAAATCGCGTGCAAACCGCCCAGCTTCACATCCCCCGTTTCCGCCCCCCTCCGGCGTCAAACCTCCATCACCTCTTTGCGTTTCTTCTCCACCAGCTCATCCACCGTCGTCTCGTACTTCTTCGTCAGCTCCTGCACGTCTTCCTTCCCCTTGGCCGCGTCGTCCTCGGTCAGCACGCCGCCCTTTTCCTCGGTCTCGACCAGCTTGTTGGCGTCGCGCCGCGCGTTGCGGATGGCAACCTTCGCCGTCTCGGCCATGCCCTTGCACTGCCCGGCCATCTTCAGGCGCGTCTCCTGGCTCATCGGCGGAAGCATCAGCCGCAGCGTCTTGCCGTCGCTGTGCGGGGTCAGGCCCACCTTGGAGTCGTTGATCGCCTTCTCGATCGCCTTGAGATCCTGGGGACTGAAGGGCTTGATCAGGATCTGCGTGGCCTCGGGGATCGAGATCGACGCGATGCTCTTCAGGGCCGTGGGCGTGCCGTAGTACTCCACCGTCACGTGCTCCACCAGCGCCGGGCTGGCGCGGCCGGTGCGGATCCCACGCAGCTCGTGCCGCAGGTGCTCCACGGCCTTTTCCATGTGCTCTTCACAGTCGAACAGGATGTCGTCGATGGGCATGGGGAGGTGTCCGTCGTTGTCCGTGGTCCGTTGTCCGTGGTCCGTTGTTGGGAGCAGGCGTCGCCGGTCCAGTTACAACGGACGACTGACAACGGACAACTCACAGCGGGCTGCTCCCGACGATTCGTCCCCCGATCATACCTCATTTCACCGGCTGGGCGAAGGCCGTATCGACGACCCGGTCGTCGGCGGCGGTGGGCATGATCGTCGTCCCCACCTTCTCGCCGCGCACCACCCGGGCGATGTTCCCATCGCGCTTGAGGTTGAAGACCACCAGCGGGATCTTCCGCTCCATGCAGAGCGTGATCGCGGTCAGGTCCATCACCCGGAGCTGCCGCTGGTGTACCTCTTCATAGGTAATGTCGTGGTAGAGCCGCGCGTCGGGGTTCTTCTTGGGGTCCGAGTCGTAGATTCCGTCCACCTTGGTGGCCTTGAGCAGCACGTCGGCTTCGATCTCGGTCGCCCGCAGGGCGGCGCAGGTGTCGGTGGTGAAGAAGGGGTTCCCCGTCCCCGCCGCCAGGATCACGCAGCGGCCCTTCTCCAGGTGCCGGATCGCCCGCCGGCGGATGAACGGCTCGCACACGCTGTAGATCCCGATCGCCGATTGCACCCGCGTGGGCTGCCCGAACTTCTCCATCGTCTCCTGCAGCGCCAGCCCATTGATGACGGTGGCGAGCATCCCCATGTAGTCGGCGGTGGCGCGCTTGATGTGGCCGTCCTCGGCGAAGGTCGCCCCGCGGATGAAGTTCCCCCCGCCGATCACGATCGCCAGCTCGACCCCCATCTTGCAGACGTCGGCGCATTGGCGGGCGATGTTCTCCAGCTCGTCGGCCTCGATCCCGAACCCCCCCTCGTGGCACATCCCCTCCCCGGAAATCTTGAGCAGCACCCGCTTGTAAACGGGCTCGCCGCCCGTGGTTGCGGACCCGGCAGGGTTAGACAGCTTGGTTTGCGCCATAGGGTTCCTGTTGTGCGGCGAGGGGAGGGATTTGTCAATCCGGGTGCCCGGCAGGGGGGGGAGGGTGACCGTGTTTACGCATTCTCTTGAGCCTCCCCACCCCCGGCCGATAATCAATCCACATGAGCATCGTCCTGATCGGCTATCGCGGCAGCGGGAAAACCACCATCGGCCAGAAGCTCGCCGATCGCCTCTGGCAGACGCTGGTGGACACCGACGCGCTGGTCGTCCAGCGGGCCGGCAAGAGCATCAAGGAGATCTTCGACCAGCACGGCGAGCCGCACTTCCGCGACCTGGAATCCCTGGTCGTCCGCGAGGTCGCCGCCCTCCAGGACGTGGTCATCTCCCTGGGCGGCGGCGCGGTACTGCGCGAGGAGAACCGCAAGGCCCTCCAGGAGGCCGGCCACAAGATCATCTACCTCAAGTGCGACCCTGAGGAACTCCACCGCCGCATCCAGGCCGACGCATCCACCAGCCTGATGCGCCCCAACCTGACCGAGCACGCCGGCGGGCAGGAGGAGATCGAGAAAGTCTTGGCCGAGCGCGAACCGGTCTACCGCAGCTTCAAGACCGCCGAACTGGACGTGACGAATCTTTCCCCGGAGGAGGCGGTGGTTTACCTGGTGCGCCTGCTCTAGCTCAGACCCGGGGCTCACCGCAGAGACGCTGAGGACGCGGAGGAGGCACGTCAACGTCAACCTGTGCTTTGCAACATCACTCACGAATGAACGCAAACGTGATTCAAGTTCTTGTCTTCTCTGCGATCTCTGCGTCTCCGCGGTGAATCTCGCGTCCCGCCCATGCACCACGTTCTCTTCATTCTGTTCACCTTCGCGCTCGGTGCGTGCATCGGGAGCTTCCTCAACGTCGTCGTCTGGCGCCTGCCGCGCAATGAGTCGCTCGTCTCGCCGCCCTCGCGATGTCCGATCTGCGAACACCGCCTCGCCTGGTACGACAATATCCCCGTCTTCGGCTGGCTCGCCCTCCGCGGCCGCTGCCGCTACTGCTACACGGCCATCTCGGCACAGTATCCGACCGTCGAGTTCATCACCGGGGCGCTCTTCGTCCTCTATTACGTGATGTATTTCATCGTCGGGAACACCGGCCCATGCTGGATGGAGATGAAGCGCGACGAGTTCGGCGACGTCCGCGCCGTCTACCACTACCTCGACAATATCGTCCGCCACTGGCCGCAATACCTCCTGGCCGTCTTCACCATTTCCGCCCTCCTGGCCGCCAGTCTGATCGACGCCAGGAACTTCTTCATCCCCTCTTCCATCCCCATGCTCCTGGCCGTCGTCGGCCTGCTCTACCACACGATCCTCGACCGCCCGCGCGAGCCCGGGAGCCTCAATGTCAACAGCGGTGCCGCCGGCGCGCTCGCCCTGGGCGCTGGCATCGGCCTGTTGATCAGCCTCGTCCTCACCTACACCGGCCGGATGTCCCGCAGCTTCGCCGAAGGCTGGCCGGCGCTGGAGATCGAGAAAGACCCCTCGCTCAAGGAGCAGGAAGGCGCGATCGCGCGCCTGGTCCGCCGCTGGATTGAAAAATTCCGCCGCCCGCTCACCCCCGAGCAGCAGAAGACCCTCGCCAGGCATCAGGCCGCCGCCAAAGCTCGCGACGACCAAGCCGAACGCCTCCGCAAGGAGGAAGAGGCCAAGCACCCCCAGCCCATCGTCAAGGAATTCACCCGCGCCGACATCAACCGCGAGATCCGCAAGGAGATGGTCTTCCTGATGCCGCCGATCCTGGTTGGCATCGCCGCCTTCGCGCTGGTCGTATTCGTCCCGCGCGTCGGCGGGCCGTGGAATCGCCTGGTCCACGACAACACGTTTGTCAGCGGCTTCCTCGGTTCGCTCCTGGGCGGCCTCGTAGGCGGGTTCGTCGTCTGGCTGACGCGCATCCTCGGCTCTTTGGTCTTCGGCCGTGAGGCCATGGGCATGGGCGATGTGGACCTGATGTTCGGGGTCGGCGCGATCGTCGGCGCGGGCGCCGCCACCGTCGCCTTCTTCATCGCCCCCGCCTTCGGCCTGGCGCTGGCGATTTACATGTTCCTCGTCGGCAAGCGGCGCGAACTGCCCTTCGGCCCCTATTTGAGCTTGGGCACCGCTTTTGTCATGATCTACTACTGCCCGATCGCCGAATACTTCAGGCCGGGCTTCACCGTGCTCGGACAACTGATCATGCAGTGGCTGCACCTGCCCGTCGCCCCCTAAGCCGCCGGAGGCCCGCCATGTGGGAAAAGATCAAGCTCTGGACGCGCGTGATCGTCTTCGGCGCGATGGCGCTTTACGTGCTGATCGTCGTCACGCTCAACTGGGGCCTCCACATCGATGGCGAGCTGCACCTGGTCTTCACCCGCTTCGACCACCCGCGCGTGCTCCTGGTGCTCGTGGTCACTGCCGTCCTGAGCATCGTCGGCTGGTGGCTTTTCCGCGCGATCTTCAAGACCATCCGGCAATTCCGCACGATGCGCGAGCGCTCCCGCACCACCAAGCTCGAACGCGAGATCGCCGACATGCGCGCCAAGGCCGGCATGCTCCAGAAAAAGGAATCCACGACCGCCCCCAACTCCACATCACCCGGCGGCTTCCCGGTCATACCAAACCCCGTCCCAGCAGCATCAGGAACCACTTCCGCCACCTCTCCCCTCACCGGCATC
>DATBFY010000747.1:0-6050 GCA_036558265.1 Tepidisphaeraceae bacterium
CTTGAAGCGTGTCGTCACCCGCGCCGCCCGAGAGCGAGTCGTTCCCGTCCTCACCCGTGAGCTGATCGTCGCCCGCGCCGCCGCTGATCGAATCGTTCCCGTCGCCGCCGTTGAGCGTGTCATTGCCCGCCCCGCCGTCGATCAGGTCATCGCCCTCCGCTCCCACGAGAATGTCATTATCGCTGACTTTCGCGGGCAGGGCCGTCGTATCGCCCGGGCCGAACTGTCCGTAAAGCTGGTCATTTCCCTCTTGTCCCAGGAGCTGATCGTCGCCGGTCCCGCCGATCAGCGTGTCGTCTCCGCCAAAGCCGTAGATCGAATCGGTCCCGCCGCGCCCGTCGATCCGGTCCGGCCCGTCCGTGCCGAAGATCACGTCCACCTGGCTCGACCCGCGAACCGCCTCGAAATCGTCGTGGATGTTGTCGAACTCGGTCTGCTTTCCGTTGAGATACACCCCGTCATCGTTTGTCCCGCCGATCGAGATCTGAACCATCTGTCCCGGCGTCGGCGCGCGTCCGGCCGGCAGATCGTGATCGGAATAGTCCACCGTATCGACGCCGTCTCCACCGATGAGCTGGTCATTTCCCGACCCGCCGCCCACCAGGTCATCGCCCGCATCACCCGAAACGCTGTCGTCGTTCTTCCCGCCGTTCACCGTGTCGTTGCCGTCTCCGCCGCTGAGCGAATCGCGTCCCTCATCGCCCCAGAGCGAATCGTTCCCGCCGTCCCCGGTGACCGTGTCGTTGCCAATCCCCGCGTCCAGCGAGTCATCGCCGTCGCCGCCCACCAGCAGGTCGTTGCCGCTCCCGCCGCGCAGCGTGTCGTTGCCCTCCTTGCCCCAGAGCTGATCGTTGCCGTCGCCCGCCCCGCCGATCAGCGAATCGTCTCCACCTCGCCCGCTGAGCGTGTCCGACCCCGCCCCGCCGTCGATCACGTTGTTGGCGTCCGACCCGATGATCACGTCGCGTCCACTCCCGCCGATCACGTTTTCCACATCCGCGCCGACGTTGTCGGCCTCGCCCTTCTGCCCGTCATCCGCGACGCCGTCGAGCGTGATCCGAAGGTCCGTCCGCCGCGATACGTAACTGACCGTGTCCACCCCCGCCCCGCCGGTGATCGTGTCGCCTTTCAGTCCGCCCGTGAACGTGTCATTGCCATCGCCCCCGTCGAGTTGCGCCGGGATATTGACGTCGCCCCCCGAAGCCCCGCGCAGCGAAATCGTATCGTTGCCCCCCAGCCCCTGCACGACGATCCGCTTGACTTTCGACGCGTCAAACGTCGAACGAGCATTGTTCTGCAGCACCGTCAGCGTGTTACCGGACTGCGTCATCTGCACGACATCGACGCCCGCGCCGCCGGTGACCTTCAGCACGCCGGTCTTCGGGTCGAACGCGGCCGACAACAGCACACGCACTTCGAGCGGCTCGAACATATGCCCACGTACCTTTCGCACGCGGCGGCCGGCGATGGCTATGCCGCGCAATCCTTACTCTGACTCACGACGCGCCCCCGTCGGCCAACGTTACCCGATGCCCCGTTCAGGCCACCCGCCGGCGCCTTCCCAGCGCCAACGCCGACGCGACCGCGGCGATCGCGGCCAAGCCCGACGGCTCCGGCACGCCCGTCGCGAACGCCCGCGCCAGATCCGCCTCGAAATCCACCGACGCGCCCGGTATGGCCGCCGCTGCCGCGGGCAGGCTCGTGTTGTAATTCTGCGCCAGCTTCACCAGGTCGTTGAAATCGACATTCCCGTCAAACGTGAAATCGCCCTGCCCCCAGGTCCGCGCCCCGTCCGTCACGTTGTAGTTCTGCGCCAGCTTTACCAGGTCGTTGAAATCGACCGACCCGTCCAGCGTCGCATCGCCGGTCTTGGTGAACGCCGCCAGCACCGCCGTCGCGTCCACCGTCTGCCCGCGGAACGCCGCCGTCGAAAGCCCCGAGATCCCCAGCACGTCCGAAGCCTCGCCATATCCGACCGCCAGCGTATTCGGGTCTGTCGCCGCGACCGAAGACGTGAGCCCCGGCCCCGTCCAGTGCCCGCCACCGCCGTTATATGCCGCCATGACCGCCGCCCGCACGGTCGTCATCGTCGGCCCCGGTGCGCCGCTGTAGTCCACCACCAGCGCGTTATTCGTCAGATCCAGCGACCCAGCCCCGGAGTTCGAAAAGCCCTTGGTCACCACCGCGTTCGGTCCGATCGATGTCGTCGCCCCCCCGGCCGAGCTCAACACCGCCGCGCTCGTCACGCTCAGGCTCGCCAGGTGCTGCGTCGAATTGAACAGCAGCGACCCGCCCGCAGCGCTGGCCTGCAGGTTGAAGACCGCCGCCGACCCAGCATCGGTGTTGAGCGTCGTCGTCCCGCCCTGGACGTTGAGCTGACCGCCCGCCACGTAGGACTGCGGCCCCGAAAGCGTCAGCGTCCCCGTCGTGTTCGTGATCCCCTTGGACGAATACGTCCCCGTCGCCGTCGTCACGCCGCCGTTGGTGTAGGTGCCGTTGAGCGTGATCGTGCTCCCCGTGTTCACCGTCACCGTCCCCGTGTTCGCCAGCGCCCCCGCCGTCGCGAAGCTGTTCCCGTTCGTGATCGTCAGCGTCCCCTGGTTGCTCGTCATGCCGTTGATCTTCGCGAAGCTCGACCCGGCGCCGCTCAGCGTCACGTTTGCCTGGTTCGTGAGGATCGACCCGACATTGAAGTTCAGGCTCGACCCGTTGTACACGCCCCACGTCCCGCCGGTCAGCGTCGTCCCCACGTGCCGTGGCGCGGTCGAACTGAACGTGACCGACCCGTGATTGACCAGCACGCCGCCCGTGAACGTCTGCGCGTTGTTCAGCACCAGCGCGGCCGACGTCCCGCCGCCCGGGTTCTCCTGGATCACCATCCCGCTGCCGCTGATGATGCCGCCATACGTCCCCTGCGTGACGGTCAGATTGGCCGCACCCAGGCTCACGCCCCCACCCGCGCCGTTGAGCGTGTTGATCGTCTCGCCAAAGCCATTGAGGTCGAGCGTGCTCCCCGGGTTCTGGATCTCCACCGTCGCCGTGTTGGGAATCTGCTCTGCGGTCATGAGCCTCACGCCGCCGCCGAAAATCTGCAGTCCCGCCGGCACGGCGTTGAGACCCGGCCGGTTCAACTGGAGCATCCCCGCGTTCACCCGCGTGGTGCCGGTGTAAGTGTTGGTCGATCCGCCATCGAACGTCATGGTTCCCGCGCCCTCCTTGGTCAGTCCCCACGCGCCACCGAACTGTCCGATCGCCCCGGAGACGGTCAGGCCCACGGCGTTTTCGAAGATGGCGCCGCCCGTCAGCGTGGAGCCTCCCGTGAAGTGTACGGATCGGTTGGCCCCCGTGAACCGCAGGCGGTTGGCGCCGATCGTCACGCCCATGAACTCGACCGAGCCGCTGCTCCCGCCCGCGATCGTGTCCTGGTTCACGTCGATCGTCGCATCGGCGCTGGTCAGCGCGTTCGCAAAGGTCGTCACCGCCGCGTCCGAGCGGACGTTGAGCTGCCCGCCGTTAAGCGTGATCGGGCCCGTGCCCAGCGCGCCCGAACCCGCCAGTTCCAGCGTGCCCGCGCTCAGCGTTGTCCCGCCCGCGTAGGAACTGGCCGCCGCGAGGCGCAACTTGCCCGCGCCGCTCTTCTTGAGCGACCCGTTGATGATCCGGGCGCTGACCAGCATGTCCACCGCATCGGTCCCGTCGTCGTTGATCGAGAAATCGCGCTGGGCGCCGCCCAGGTCGATGGTCCCGCCGATCGCCGCCACGCCCGACGACGTGATCGACGCCTGGCCGGCCGTCCCGGTGAACGTCACGTTGCCGCCCAACTGCAACACGCCCGGCGTGGCGGCATCCGACGTCAGCGTCAGGTTCGGCGACGCGTTTCCGGCGAAGGTCAGTCCGCCGCTCCCGATCGAGAACACGCCGTTCGCTTGAACGGTGTTCGTCCCGCCGCTGATCTGCGCCGAGAACGCGCTGAGCGTGCCGCCGGAATTCACCGTCGTCGTGCCCCCCGACAGCACCAGCGACGTCGGCGGCGTCACGGGCAGCGGCAGGGCGCCCGCAGAGGGCAGCGGGCCAGGAAGCGGCGCCGTCATCCCGCCGGTCAGCACCAGCTTGCCCGCCCCGGTGATCAGCCGACCGCCGCTGTTGGTCAGAAAGCTCGCGGTGTCATTCTGGCTGTTCAGGTTAAACGTGCCGCCCTGAAGCGCGATCGACGAGAAATCGACGATCTGATCGTCGGAGTCCAACCGCAATTGCCCGCCGGTGATCTGCAGGTCGCTGGGAATTGCCGTCACGCCCGGCGACTTGGCGAGCACCAGCAACCCCTGTTGGACGATCGTCGGCGGCGAATATCGGTTTTCCGTCGCCCCCGTGAGGTAAAGCGTGCCCAGCCCGGTCTTGGTCAGCGATCCCTGTCCGGTCACGGTCCCCTGGAGCAGCGCCGTGGTGTCCTTGCCGACCAGGTTCAGCGTCGAATTGCCGTTCAGGAACGCCGGCCCCATGAACCGCAGCACGCTCCCGTCGGCGGCCGAGTTGCTCAGGTTCAGCGTCGCCCCGCCGTTGAGCGCCAGTTGGCCCAGGCGGAAGTCCCCGCCACTCGCGAGGTTGATCCGCCCGAAGTCGACCGTCGTGCTGCCCGGCGCCGCCGGCGACTGCTGGACGGTCACGTCGTTCCCGAAGTTGATCACGTCGGAGAAATCGCTGTGCAGGTTGAGCTGCACGGCCGGCAGGAGCTGCAGCGTCGCCGGTCCCGCCGCGCCGATGACCCCGCCCAGCGAGCCGGGCTGCCGCAGTTCGACCGCCCCCTGGCTGACCGTCAGCACGCCGGGGTACGCATTGTTGCCGCCGATGACGAGCAGCCCCGGCCCAGTCTTGGTCAGCGGCCCGTTGCCGCGGATCTGGTTGTCCGCCAGCAGGTTCAGTTGCGCCTTGGTGTCCGCCAGGCTGATCGTGCCGCCCTTGTCCGCGAAGATGAACCGCGTCGGCCCGAGCGTGACGTTGTTCCCCGCCACCTGGAACGTGCCGCCGCTCAGGTCCAATTGAAAGCCGTTGGGCCCCGCAACACCCAGGTTACGGTCGTCGGAAATCTGCAGCGTCCCCGCGTTGAGGACGATTCCCGCTGACAGGTTCGACTGCGAATCGGTGTTGCTCAGGATCAGCGTGCCCGTGCCTTGCGAGTTCAGGATCAGCCGCTGCCCCGAGAACGACGAGCCGATGTTCAGGATCCCGTCGTTCACCGTGATGGTAAACGCGCCGTCGGTGAGCAGCCGACCGCCCGTCAACGTGCTCGAGAACGGCCCCAGCTTGTTGATCGTCCCGCGCGTGATCTGGAGGGTCGTGCCGGGATCCTGCGTCAGGTCCACGTCGTTCTTCGACGCGTCGAAGGTCAGGCTGATGATCCGCACCGTGCCCGTCGTCGTGCTCTTGGTGAGGATGACGTCCTGGTCGGGCGGCAGGCTGGGCAGCGGGTCGCCCGGCAGGGGGGCTTCCAGGCTGAGCGCCGACAGGGAAGGCAGGTCCAGGACCGCGTCCGCATCCTGCGCGGCGGCGCCGGCCGTGACCACCGCCAACAGGAACAGGACCAGCGCGCAAATCCCCCATCCGCAGCCCGCCCGGTGCGCAAACGCCGCCGGGGGCAGACCGACCCACCAATGAGCTTCCCTCTCCATCGCGGACACCAGAACTTCTGCGGCGACGACCGGTGAAACGGCGGACCCTTCCCAAGCGGACGTGCGCGCTTGCCTCCAGGGAACGTGCGCGGCACCCAACAACGGCGATGCCCCCGCCCTTCGTAGCCCCAAAAGTCTAACGATGTTAAGAGACGCAATCAATTGGAATCACCCCGGCGACCACGATTCGCCGGCCATGTCCTAAATAGGCCGCGAAGCAGTATTTAGGTCCCATAAACTGCCCGTCGGGACCCCGCCGCTGCGGCCAGGTTATCGGGAAAGACTACCCCCCGTTGGCCGACGTTACCGCGCCCCTGGCATGCCGTGGACCCGATTACCGCCTAAACCCCGCATCCGCCTCAACATACGGCCGATCGCCCTGAA
>DATBFY010000748.1:0-9807 GCA_036558265.1 Tepidisphaeraceae bacterium
GGTGGGCAACATCCCGGGCATCGGGCCCTTCCTGGTCGGGCTCTTCTTCTTCCTCGCCCTGGCGGCCGGGTTCGTCATGACCCTGGTCCTCCTGGGCACCGGCGGCGGGTTCAACCTGATGTACCCGACCATCGCCGTCGAGGGCTCCGACAGCTTCGACGCGATCAGCCGATCATTCAGCTACGTTTACGCCCGCCCGTGGCGGATGCTCTTCTACACGCTGGTGGCCGTGCTTTACGGGGCCCTCTGCTACCTCTTCGTCCGCTTCTTCCTGGCGATCATGCTCATCCTGACCCACTTCTTCGTCGGGTCGGGCATGTTCGTGAACGTCGATTCCAACGTGCCCATCGACCTCTGGAGCGCGATGTGGCCCACGCCGACAGGGCAGCTCACCTACGACATCGACACGCTCACGCTCAGCGGTGCGCAAGCCACCGGTGCGTTCCTCGTCGCCTTGTGGGTCTACATCACGATCTGCATGCTGGGCGCGTTCACGATCAGCTTCTACTTCTCGGCGAACACGATCATCTACTACCTGATGCGCCGCGAGGTCGACGCGACGGAACTGGATGACGTTTACCTCGAGCAGTCCGAGGAAGAGTTCGGCGAAGGTGCGGCCGGCGGCGTCCCCGGCGGCGTCGCCGTAACGACCACGACGACCACCACCGAGGTGATCGCGCCGCCCTCGCCAGCCCCGGGCGGTGGGGCGCAGGTCTTCCCCGCCACCGGCGGCGCGGAGAATCCGCCTCCACCGACAACGCCGCCCCCCGCAAACCCCTGACGCGCGCGCGGCGCGAGCGCCTGACACTTCATCACGCGGAGATCGCAAGGTCTCCGCGTTTTGCGTTATAACATCCCCGTGCGATCCTTAACCCTTCATCCTTCTCCCTTCATCCCTTGATTCGCCATGCTCGTCGCGCTCACCGGTGCCAGTGGATTCGTCGGCAGCTACACTGCCGCCGCCCTTCACCGCGCCGGACACCAGGTGCGTGCATTGATCCGCCCGACCAGCCGCCGCGACCACATCGAGCCGTTCGTGGACGATTACCGCCTTGGCGACCAGCACGACCCGCAGGCGCTCGCCGGGCTGGTGGCCGGCGTAGATGCGGTCATCCACGCCTCGGTCGATTGGGCCGCGCGCGACCAGGGTCCCGCCCCCCACTTCCACCGCAACGTGCTGGGGTCGCTGCAATTGCTCGAATCCGCGCGGCTGGCCGGCGTGGAGCAATTCCTCTTCGTCTCGTCCGTGGCCGTCTACCACGACGTCCTCCAGGATCGAAAGCTGGATGAGAACCACCCCACCTGGCCCAGCTCGATCTACGGCGCCTACAAGGCCGCCGTGGAGCCCCACCTCAAGGCCTATCACCTCACCTACGGGATGAACACGAGCAGTTGGCGCCCCGCCGCCATCTACGGGATCGACCCGGACCTGCCCCGCTCGCAGTGGTACGACCTGGTGAAGACCGCCAAAGAAGGCGGCACGATCGACGAAACCCGGGGCGGCAAGATCACCCACGTCCAGGACGTCGCCGACGCGCTCACGCTGGCGCTGGACGACCCGGCCGTCGCCGGACAGTTCTACAACCTCGTGGACGGCTATATGTACTGGCAGGGCGCAGCCGAGCTCGCCAGGGAACTGACCGGAAGCGACGCCAACATCGTCGATCGCACCGGCGAGGGCCCGCGCAACACCTTCGACACCACCAAGGCCATCGACTTCTTCAACCGCCACGGCAACGAGATCGCCCTCCGCCGAGGCGTCGAGGGGGTCCAGGCATACGTCCAGGACCTGCTCGCGCGACTCTGAGCGACTAGAGTCGCATGTGGGAGGGCGAGCCTCCGTGCGAGCCGCGGGTTCCCCGCAGGGGAATCCAAGAGACGGCTCGGACGCCAGCGACTCTGATCGACCAGATCGCTCATCGTGAAGGGCGGGCGATAGACGATATAATGCATGTATGGTTTTGAAGATTCCGGTTACACCTGACACGGAGGCAAAGCTCAAAGCCAAAGCCGCGGTCGCGGGCGTGGATGTTGAGACGTTCGCCGCCAAGGCGTTAGAACGGTTCGCTTCGCGCCCGCCGCTGGACCAGGTCCTGGCGCCACTGCGCGCGGAATTCGAGGCTTCCGGGATGTCGGATGACGATCTCACGGAGCTTCTGGAAGAGGCGAAGCACGATATGCGCGCCCAGCGCCGCGGACGGCACGATCAATGAGCGAGTCGCCCAGCGCGGTTTTTGACTGCAACGTTTTTCTGCAGGTCATACTCAGCGCGCGCGGCGCCGCCCACGCGTGCTGGCAGAAGCTGCTGGCCGGGGAGGCGACCCTCTACGTCTGTCCGTGACAAAGACTTGCTTGACCTGATGAGCGATTCGAATCCGGAAGGGTCTGCCCTGCGCCAGAGTCATCCGGGGTTCCGCGTTCTGACGCCGCCAGATTTCCTTAACGCCCTCAATCCGAAGCCGCCAACTTAGGCCGAACGATCATCTCTCGAGCGGTGAAGAGGCAGGTCATTGCCGCTCCTCGCGCGCCTCCGTTCGCCCGTATCTGATCGATCGGATCGTCCATCGCTCCTCGCAACGCGCCTGAGAGTGGCTTGCCGGGTCTGATCATCTTTTGAGGCAAGATCGCCTACGCACGCCGTGTCCGTCGCGGATTCCGCACACCAGGTGCCTCCGGCCAACGTGCGCCGCCGTGGCACCGCCGTCGCGCGCCGCTCTTGAACCAGCGATCGCCTTCGCCGACGTTCCCGCCGCGCCGCCGGCCTTTTCACCTCCCGAAGGGCGAGGGTGGCCCGGTTGCGGGGGACCCCGGACGGTGTAGGCACCGCGTCAGCGGTGATACCGGTCCCCTTCGTCGATTCGCGAAGGCCCTTCGCAAAACGCCGCCTCCACCGCGGGCACGCCGTGAACGATCTTCGCCATGGCGGCCTCGCGACCCACGGCGTTGGAGCATTTTGCCAGGACCAGGCACACTGAGAATCAACCTCCCTCCCGGCAAAATGCGCAAACGCCGACCGTGGCAGGAGCGTCAGCACATCCACCCAAATCCGCTCGAGCCACGTGCGCGCGCCATCCCTTCGGCCTAACACCTCGTCCTCCCTCGCTCAGCGCCTTGGCGTTCGGCCCCCAATTTATGGTCACACCCGGCTTGCCTCTTCGCGAAAAAAGTCCTTGACTCCTCCCATCCAAATACCTAACATACACCAAATATAGCTCGGGGCAATTCCGCCCCGCCAAAACCGAAAAGGGGGTCCGCCGTGTCCGCTCTCGATCACCCGTCGTCCAATCCGCCCGCTCTCCCTGCGCCTTCAGCCTCTCAGGGCTCCCCCGACACCCTGCTACAAAACGCTACAGATTGCTACAACTCAACAAAAAGCATTTCTACCGCGACCCCTCCACAACCCCCGGAAATGCCCGAAACCCCACGCCCCGACCCCGCGCTCAATCACCTCCAGCTCCTCCGCGCCCACACTCGCCCACTGACCCCAACCCAGCTCAGCGCCATCGACCTCCTCCTCACCGGCCGCTCCGACGCCACCGTCGCCGCCATCCTCAACCTCCACCGCACCACCGTCACCCGCTGGCGGCTCTACAGCCACGTCTTCCAGGCCGAGTTCAACCGCCGCCGCCAGGAGGTCTACTCCGCCGCGTCCGACAAGCTTCGCGCCACCCTCGCCAAAGCCATCCGCGTCTTCCAGAAACAGGTCCGCTCCGACGACCAGAAGGTCGCCTTCCGCGCCGCCCGCGCCCTCCTCCAGCTCGCCGGAAATTCCCGCCTCGCCCTGCCCCCCGACCCCGCACTCTTCCCGCCCGATCCCACCGGCGTCCTCGAGCTCGAAGCCCGAAAGGTCCACGTCGAGCTCGCGTCCATCGACCCTCGCATCGACCCGATCCACGACGCGGAACGTGCCCTCGCCCTCCGCCGCCTCCTCCACAAAAACTGCAACGATCCCCTCGACCCGCCACACCACCACGGCGATAACTCCACCAACCAGGAGCCCAGCCCATGACACCCGCAGTTGCTGGAAAGCCTCCCCTATTCCGCGATAATCCTCCCCACTGACAACTTACAACTGACCACCAACAACTTCTTCCATGCCCCAAATCAACGACAATTACCTCAAGCTCAAAGCCGGCTACCTCTTCCCCGAGATCGCCCGCCGCGTCAAAGCCTTCGCCGCAGAGCATCCCGACGCCAGGATCATCCGCATGGGCATCGGCGACGTGACCGAGCCCTTGGCGCCCGCCATCATCCAAGCCATGCACAAGGCCGTGGACGAAATGGCCGACCGCGCCACCTTCAAGGGCTACGGCGACGAACAGGGTTACGCCTTCCTCCGCGATGCCGTGGCGAAGAATGACTTCCAGTCGCGCGGTTGCGACGTCGCCGCCGACGAAGTCTTCATCTCCGACGGCTCCAAGTGCGACACCGGCAACATCCTCGACATCTTCGGGCGGGACAACGTCATCTGCGTCACCGACCCGGTCTACCCGGTCTACGTGGACACCAACGTCATGGCCGGACACACCGGCTCGGCGAAGGAGAACGGCGAGTTCGAGGGCCTGATCTACGTCCCGATGACCGCCGCCAACCACTTCACGCCCGCCCTGCCCAGGGGGAAGGTGGACATCATCTACCTGTGCTCCCCCAACAACCCGACCGGCGCAACGCTCTCGAAGTCGGCCCTGGCGCAATGGGTGGATTACGCCCGGGCCAACCGCGCCGTGATCTTCTTCGACGCCGCCTACGAGGCCTACATCTCCGACCCCGCCGTACCGCACAGCATCTACGAGATCCCCGGCGCGCGCGAGTGCGCAATCGAGTTCCGCTCATTCTCCAAGACGGCCGGCTTCACCGGCGTCCGCTGCGCGTTCACCGTCGTGCCCAAGGGCCTCAAGGGCCGCGCCAAGGACGGCAGCGACGTGGACATCCACAAGCTCTGGCACCGCCGCCACACCACCAAGTTCAACGGCGTCTCCTACATCACGCAGGTCGGGGCAGCGGCGGTCTACACGCCCGAGGGCCAGCGCCAGATCCGCCAGACGATCGAACATTACATGACCAACGCCCGGATCATCCGCGAGAGCCTGGCGGCGCTAGGAATGACGGTTTACGGCGGCGTCAACGCGCCCTACGCCTGGGTGAAGACGCCGGGCAACCTCTCGAGCTGGCAGTTCTTCGATCAGCTCTTGAGTCAGTGCAACGTTGTCGGTACCCCCGGCAGCGGCTTCGGCGCCTCCGGCGAAGGCTACCTGCGGCTTAGCGCATTCAACGGCCGGGAGAACGTGAACGAGGCCATGCGACGGATCAAGGAGACGCTGAAGGTGTAGACGGGAGGCCTGCTCATGCGCGCGTCGGTTCTTCTGGTTTGCGGAGCGATTGTGCTGGCGGCCAATGCGGCCGCTGCCGCTGACCCGGCGTGGTCCGCCGGCGTGGCATCGGTGAAGATCACGCCCCAGAAGCCGGTGGTGCTGGAGGGATACGCTGCCCGCACCAAGCCGTTCGAGAAGGTGGAGCTGGACCTCTACGCCAAGGCGCTGGCGCTGGCGGACGCGCAGGGACATCGCGGCGTGCTGGTCACGATGGACATCTGCACGATCCCGACCGACGTGACCGACTCCGTGCGGTCCCGGATCGCGCAAGAGGAGCACCTCGAACCGGCGGCCATCATCCTCAGCCTCTCACACACGCACTCGGGGCCGGCCGTGTCGCTTCGGCCCGACCGCGATCAGACGCCCGCAAAGGTGGACGCCGACACCGCCGCCGGCACGGTGGAGTACACGAAGTGGCTGCAGGATCGCCTGGTCGAGGTGGCGCGGCAGGCGCTGGCGGACATGAAGCCGGCGAACCTGTCCTGGGGAAGCGGGATCGCGCATTTCGCGATGAACCGGCGGGAGTTCACCGACAAGGGCGTGATCCTGGGGGTTAATCCGCGCGGCCTGGTCGATCGCACGGTGCCGGTGCTGCGCGTGGACGGGGCCGACGGAAAGCCGCGGGCGATCCTCTTCGGATACGCGTGTCACGGAACCACCAATCCATCCAACTATCTGGGGGTCAGTCCGGATTACCCTGGCTACGCGCGAAAGGTGATCGAGGAGCACTTCCCCGGCGTGCAATCCCTCTTCATCGCCGGCTGCGGCGGCGACGCAAACCCCTACCCGCGGCGCACGCCGGCGGACGCGGTCGCGCACGGGGATGAGCTGGGGAACGAGGTTTGCCGGGTGGCGGAGGGAAAGCTGACGCCGATCCACGGCGGGCTCTCATGCGCGTTGGCAACGGCGCAGTTGCCCCTGGAAACGCCGAGCCGAGAGGCGCTGGCGGCGTTAGCGCAGGGGCCGGCCGGCCTGAAGAAAGCGGACGCGCAGCAGATGCTGGCGATGCTGGACAAGGGGCAGGCGCTGCCGGCGGCTCACGCGGCGCCGGTGGTGGCGTGGCAGTTGGGCGGCGGCGGCGGGCAGCAGGGGTTGACGCTGGTCACGCTGCCGGACGAGGTGGTGGTCGAGTACGTGCCGCTGATCGAGCGGGCGGTCGGTCCGCTGCGGTTGTGGGTCGCGGCGTATTGCCACGAGGTGGTGGGTTATATCCCGTCCAAGCGTGTGCTCGTCGAGGGCGGCTACGAGACGCGGGGGTTGTACATCGGCAGCGGCTGGTTCGCGCCGGGGGTGGAAGATGCATTGGTGGACGCCGCGCGATCGGCGGCGACGAGCGCGGGGCGGGCGCCCGTCAAGCAATAGGTTCAGCGTTCACGGCGCTGTCCGTATCACGGGATCACCCGGCGATCGCTTCCATGCTCTCTGCGGCGCGCACCGGGTGGTCGCAGCGGCGCGCGGGCATCATTGTCGTGACGAGAAACTGGACGACGGCCACGGCGGCCATGGTGATGAAGACCCAGGTGAGGCCGGCTGCGATCGCGTGCTGCGCCTGCACGACCGCGGCGGGAGGCAGGGTGCCACTGGTGTGCGGATCGAGCAGCTTCGCCGCGGTAACGCCAGAGCCCGCCAGCGCCTGGAGATCCTTCTGGGTGATCGCGTTGAACATCGCGCCCAGCACGCCGACCCCCAGCGCGCCGCCGATCGAGCGGAAGAACGCGATGGAGCTGGTGATCACGCCGCGCTGCTGCCAGGTGACGGCCTCCTGCGCGGCCAGGAGATAGCTCATCGAGGCCGGGCCGAAGCCCAGGCCGGTAAAGGCCAGCACCGTCGTCAGCACCCAGTGCGGAGCGGCGAGCTTGGCGCAGATGACCAGGCCCGTGAAGGCGGCGACGATCAGTCCGGCGCCCGCCAGCGCCGTCCTGCGGAACCCCCAGCGCACCAGCAGCGGCGCGGCGAACACGCCGGAGATCGCCCAGGTGAGCATGACCGGCGTGACGACCGACGCCGCAGCCGTCACGCCACCGCCCCGCGCCCCCTGCACGTAGAGCGGGACGTACGTGTCGAGGCTGAGGAACCCCAGCCCAAAAAGGAAACTGGCGAGCATCGAAGGGCCGATGGCGCGCCGCGCCAGGAGCTGCGGCGAAAGGATCGGGTGTTCGGCGCGCCGCTCGTGCCAGATCAGAAAGCTCAGGCAAAGGCCGACGAGGACGGCGAGCGCCGCGGTCTGCATCCCCGTCCAACCGTCGGGCCCGAGGCGCGAAACCAAAGCGAGGAGCGTGACGCCGCCAACGGTCAGCGCGGCGACGCCGGGCAGGTCGAGGTCGGCGGGGTGCGGCTCCTCCGTGTCGCGGTACTTCCACAGGAGCACGCCCAGTCCCAGCGCGCCCAGGGGGAAATTGATGAAGAAGACCGAGCGCCAGCCGAATGCCTTGACCAGGAACGCGCCCAGGGCCGGCCCGATCAGCGCAGCCAGTCCCCAGATCATGCTGAAGAGCCCCTGGATCTTGGCGCGCTCTTCGAGGGTGAAGATGTCCCCCAGGATGGTGAGGACGACCGGCATGATGCCGCCGGCGCCCAGCCCCTGGATCCCCCGGAAGACGATGAGCTGGGTCATGCTGTGGGCGGAGGCGGCCAGGACCGAGCCGGCGAGGAAGACGAGCGTGGCCGCCAGGATGACCCGCTTACGCCCCAGGGCGTCCGCGAGGCGGCCGTACAGAGGCATGACGACCGTGCTGGCCAGGAGATAGATCGAGGCGACCCAGGCGTAATGCTCCAGCCCGTGCAGGTCGCCGATGATCGTCGGCATCGCCGTGCTGGTGACCGTCATCTCCATCGAGGCCAGCACCATGACGAGCATGAGGGCGGCGGTGACGTATCGGCGGTCAAGCGCGGGCTTGGCTTGTTCCTGCGGGGGCGTGACGGCGCCCACGGTCGATGGCAGCAGTGCTCCTTCCTCGTTCAATCCCATAGGGCAAGGGTAGGCGCGGCGGACCGATCGGTAAAGCGCGCAACACGAACCCAAACCCGCGATCGCTATAATGCCGCCGTGGAGCAATCCCCGCGGGACGAACGACCCTTGAGAATCCTGCACCTGCTGGCCCACACCGAGGCCGGCGGACTGTCGCGGTACGTACACGATCTTGCCTCGGCGATGCACGGTCGGGGGCACGACGTTTGCGTGGCGGGCAATCGGGGGGCGTGGCATTGGCTGTTCGAGCGGGCGCCGTTTCAGTTCGTCGAAGTGCCGCTTGACAAGGGCCCGCTGGGGCTTTGGAAGGCGGTGCGGATCCTCAGGCGGCACCTGGCGGCACACCCGGTTGACGTGATCCATTCGCATTACCGGCGGACGACGCTGGTGGGACGGCGATTGCAGCGTGGGGGTCGGCCGGCGCTGCTCTATACCGTGCATCTGTCGGACATGCCGCTGGGCTGGCGCTCGCGCTGGTTCGGCGACCTGGGCGATCACGTTCACGTGGCCTCGTCGGAGGCGCGGCGGTGGACGATCGACGCGGCGGGCGTGGACGCGCAAAAGGTGACGCTCATCCCCCACGGGATCGACGTGTCTAAGTTTCCCGAGGCGGACGAGGCGACGCGCTTGCGCGCACGGAGGGAGCTCGGATTGTCGGCGTCGGATCGCGTTGCGGTGTACGTGGGCCGGCTTGACGTGCCGAAGAATGAGGAGTGGCTCCTGGACGTGGCGGAGCGGTCCCGCGAGGCGATTCCAAACCTGCGGATCGTGACCGCGGGCACCGGTCCGCACGAGGCGGAGTTCCGCCGTCAGATCGCGGCGCGCGGGCTCGACGGGCGCGTCATTCACCTGGGCGAGCGGTCAGACCCGCTCGTGGTTTATCAGGCGGCGGACGCGATGCTCTTGCCATCCCAGCGCGAAGGCTTTTCGCTGGCGACGGCCGAGGCAATGAGCGTGGGCGTGCCGGTGTGCCGCACGGGGACGGCGGGGACGGCGGAGCTGATCGTCGAGGGTGTGACCGGCCGGAGCACGCCGATCGAGCGGGACGCGTTCATCGCGGCGGCGGTCGAGTTCCTGACGGACCAGGCCACGCTGCGGCGGATGGGCATCGCAGCGGCCCGCCACGTGCGGGAGCGGTTTACGTTCGAGCGGCAATTACAAGACACCCTCGCGCTTTACCGGCGACTGGCCGGGCGCCATGAAATGGCCGATAAACAGGGGCGGCAACAGGCCGCACGGGCGAGCGCGTGATGACTCAAGGTCCCACCTCCAGTGAGCAGCCACGGCGAGAGCGGCGGCGGCGATTCGGTCAGGGCAACGACGTCGATCGCGCCCACCCGCACCTGTTTCATCGCGATTATTGGCCGCTCAAGCTGATCCGCCGCGGCGTGGAAGAATTCTTCGCCGAACACGCTGACGAGCTGCGCGGGCAGCGTGTGCTCGACTTCGGATCGGGGGATTCCCCGT
>DATBFY010000749.1:0-3242 GCA_036558265.1 Tepidisphaeraceae bacterium
GCCGACGTGGACGGCGACGGCGACCTGGACCTGCTCGTCGGGCAATCGTTCAACCGCTTCCCCAAGGCGATGATCGAGAAGCAGACGCCGCCGCATCCTGTCGCGCGGCTGTACCTGAACCAGACGAGCGAGCGCCGCCGAGCGCATGGAGTGGCGTCCAACTCGATCGAGTTGCGCCTCGTCGGTGAACCGAACCGTCGCGTGACGCGCAGCGCCTTTAACGCGATCGTCCGCCTCACGACCCTGGTGAACGGCACGTCGCTCACGCAATCCCGCCAGCTCATCGGCCCCGGCGGCCACAACGGCAAGGAGGGCGACCTGGTCGTTCATTTCGGACTTGCCGATGCGACCGAGGCCGCCGAGATCCGAGTCGAGTGGCCCTCTCCCGACGTCCCATCCTCCATCCTGCGAAACGTGAAGCCCGGCACCTACACCGTCCGCTGCCAGTGACCGGGTTATCGGATGAGGTGGCTCGGCAACCCACGGGCGCGGCTTGAGGAACGATGGTCGTTGATATGTCCGCGTGGTGCCTGAACAGGTCCCTTGGCATCGCCTGCTTTGGGGCACCCGCGCGGGCGGCAGACGTGGCATAGAATGGAGTTGCCGCAACGACCGCCCCTTTCTGCTTGACCCCCCGCGGCGGGGGCGCGAAAATCGCCATGCGCTGGATTGAGAACCGCACCGATCGCCCTAGAAGATCACGTGGGGAAGAACATCGATCCCGGGTGGTGCCAGGCGAAAACCGAGGCGAAAACTCCGGCTTCAAAGTCAGTGTCCCGCGTCGCCGATAATGATTCGGAGGCCGTGGCCAGCACGCGCGCGACGAGCGTGTTGGCTGACGCGACTTCCGCCCGCGCGCGACGCGCTACACTGACTGTGCTGAGGCAGGTCCCATCGACCGGCCATCCGACAGATCAGTGAGGAGACGGCGGGCATGACGCAACGGGCCGACGAAAGCGAAAGCGCGAGTGAACAACAGGGTCCGCTGGTCGCTGCCGCTGCGCTCGAAATCGCAGCCGACACGCAAGACCCGCAACGCGACGACGAGAGCGCAGAGCAGGCCAGCGCACCTATGGCATCCACCGCCGTCCAATCCGGTCTTCAGCTGTACCTGCGACAGATCAACGAGTCGCCGCTGCTCACCGCCGACGAGGAAAAGGCGCTGGCCCGGCGCATCATCAACGACAACGACCCCGCCGCCCGCGAACGCATGGTCCGCTCCAACCTGCGCCTGGTGGTCAACATCGCCAAGCACTACGTCGGCCGAGGCCTGACGCTTCCGGACCTCATCGAGGAAGGAAACATTGGCCTGCTCAAGGCCGTCGAGGGCTTCGACCCCGAGAATGGCTCGCGCTTCAGTACGTACGCTTCGTGGTGGATCAAGCAGGCGATCAAGCGCGCCTTGATCAACGGCGTGCAGCCGATCCACATCCCCGCGTACATGGTCGAGCTGATGACCAAGTTCAAGATCGCCATGCGCGAGCTGGAAGACCAGTTCCGCCGCCTGCCCACCACCGACGAGCTCTCGGCTCACCTGAAGATGAGCAAGAAGAAGCTCAACATCATCAAGAAGGCGGTCAAGGCGTATCACTCGCCCACGCAGTTCACCGGCGGCGGCGCCGCAGGCGGCGGCGAGGGCGAGGAGATGACCATCAACGACCTCGTCGCCGACACCAACAACCTCCCACCCGACGAGCAGGTGCAGGGGAGCGACGAGCTCAAGCAGCTCTCGAGCCTGCTCCACAAGATCGACGAGCGCGAGGCGAAGATCCTCCGCCTGCGCTACGGGCTCGACGGCAACGACCCGATGACGCTCAAGGAGATCGGCCACCAGATCGGCCTGACCCGCGAGCGCGTCCGCCAGATCGAGCACGAAGCCCTCCGCAAGCTCCGCGATGCGATGGCGAGCGACCCGAAGGACGAGTAATCCGCCCGAGGAGCCGCCGCCCCGTTTCGAGCCGGCTTGGCCAAGCCCACAATCGGGGCTGGGACGATCGCGACAAATCCACATTTCGGACGGTCCCAGCGTAGGATTGGACCTCGTTCATGATCCCGTCAAGTTGGAAGGATCGATAGGATCACAGCAGATCGTTGAAGAAGTCGGCCGCCGATTCCCAATCGACGGTTTCGTCGAGCGGCCGGCCGAGCTTCTCGTAAAGCCGCCGCCGGGATTTCTTGTCGTCCACGGCGATCCGCGCGGCGATGGCCAGGACATCCTCAGCCACCTCGATCGGCACGACCAGGCAGCCGTCCCAGTCGCAGCCGACGATGTCGCCCGGGCGGATCATCACGCCGCCGCAGCTGATGATCGTCTGCACTTCGATCAGCTCGACGCGCCCCGGGATGATCGTGCGCCCGATGCCGGCACAGGCAACGGGCGAGCGCTGGAGGATCACCTCATCGGTGTCGCGGCAGTAGCCTTCCGTGACGATCCCCGCCGCGCCGGCCGCCTGCGTCGCCAGCGCGTTGTTGGAGCCGAAGTAGCCGCACTCTTTCGCGCCGCCGGTCGAGCAGACCAGCACGCAGCCGGATTTAATGTGATCTTCCACCTTCGCGCGGAACCCGCCCATCTGGTGCCAGATCGCGTGTTGGCGCAAGGCATCCTCGCGCTTGACGATCGGCATCGGCCGGTTCGTCGGCACGACGCGCATCGTCACCGCCGGGCCCCAGAAGCGCAAGCCCATCCAAAGCGGGCGTATGGATGGATCCATCAAGGTGATGGAAGCCCGCCCCACCGCATCGAGCCCGTCGGCGACGTCGGTGATGCGGAGGTATTTCGCGAAGCGAGCGGACAGTGCGTAAGGGTCGTTGTTGCTCATGGATCGAAGTCCTCGTTTCGGTGACACGGATCGCAGGGCGCGCGAGACCCGCGGGAGGCGCTGCGCGTTTGCAGCGTGCGGCGCGCAGCGCGCGCCCGGGCAAAAACAAAAACAGAAACCGCGTTTTCAGGTCAAGCCCGCGGTCTTGCCGCGCTGCGCTGCGCATTTGATTCGCGCCGGGCGCAGCGCCTCCGTAACTGTGGAGGCCCGATTCTTTGGCAATCGAATACGCACTCGTTGAGCGAGCGACGGGCGGTTTGGACTTCCCAGAATGTCCCGAAAGTTCCCAACGCGGAAAATGATCTCAGCGCCAATCCGCTGTCTCGTCAAGCGTTACGGGCTGGCTGTCTCAGGAGCGTGGGAAATGGTCCGTGTCCGGCCGGCGATTTGCGGATCGCGCGGGCATTCGTACGATTCGACCTC
>DATBFY010000750.1:0-7986 GCA_036558265.1 Tepidisphaeraceae bacterium
CGTTCTATTCACCGGAGTTGCTGGGTGATTCGCCACACAGTTGGTTCGGACCCAAGCCGCATTGGTGGCCGCTGTGGCTGCCCTTCTCCCCGGCGCTGTTGATCCTCTGGGCGCCGGGGCTGTTTCGGCTGACGTGTTACTACTACCGCGGGGCGTACTACAAGGCCTTCTGGGCCGACCCCCCCGCCTGCGCCGTCGGCGAACCCCGCAAATCCTACTGCGGCGAGAGCGCGTTTCCGCTGATCGTCCAGAACATCCATCGCTACTTCCTTTACGTGGCGCTGATCTTTCTGCTATTGCTCGCCTATGACCTGTGGCACGCGTTGTGGTTTGCCGACGTGGCGACCGGCACGCGTCACTTCGGGATCGGGGTGGGGACGATCGTACTGGCCGTAAATCTTTTTCTGCTCAGCAGTTACACACTCGGATGCCACTCGCTGCGGCACCTGATCGGCGGTGGGCGGGACCGACTCTCCTCCTCCCCCTCATGCTACCAGGCCTATCGCTGCGTGAGCTGCCTGAATCGCCGGCACATGTACTGGGCGTGGTGCAGCCTGTTTTCGGTCGGTTTTGCGGATCTTTACGTGCGCCTGTGCAGCATGGGCGTGTGGCATGATTGGAGAATCCTTTAGTGCCCGAGTACACGACCCATGCATACGACGTGTTGATCATCGGCGCCGGGGGCGCGGGGCTTCGCGCGGCGATCGAGGCGTCGGCGGCGGGCGTCTCGGTTGGGCTGGTCTGCAAATCGCTCCTGGGCAAGGCGCACACCGTCATGGCCGAGGGCGGCATCGCCGCCGCCCTGGCGAACGTGGATGAGCGGGATAACTGGAAGGTGCACTTCGCCGACACGATGCGCGGCGGGCAGTACGTGAACAACTGGCGGATGGCCGAGCTGCACGCCAAGGAAGCCCCGGATCGCGTGCGCGAGCTGGAAGCGTGGGGTGCGGTGTTCGATCGAACCAACGACGGGCGGATCCTGCAGCGGAACTTCGGCGGGCACCGCTACCCGCGGCTGGCGCACGTGGGCGACCGCACCGGGCTGGAGCTGATCCGCACGCTGCAGGATCACGGGATTCACCGCGGGATTGACGTCCACATGGAATGTACGATCGTCTCGCTCTTGAAGGACGGCCAGCGGGTCGTCGGCGCCTTCGGCTACGAGCGCGAGCACGGGCGTTTCCGCCTCTTCCAGGCCAAGGCGGTGGTGCTGGCGACCGGCGGCGTCGGGCGGGCGTACAAGATCACCAGCAACAGTTGGGAGGGCACCGGCGACGGGCATGGCCTGGCGTATCACGCCGGCGCCGAGCTGATCGACATGGAATTCGTCCAGTTCCATCCGACCGGGATGGTCTGGCCGCCCAGCGTCCGCGGCATCCTGGTGACCGAGGGCGTGCGCGGCGAGGGGGGCGTGTTGCGCAACAACCAGGGACGCCGCTTCATGTTCGACGACATCCCCGAGAACTACCGCAGCCAGACGGCCGACAACGAGGACGAGGGGTGGCGCTACACGCAAGGCGACAAGTCCGCCCGCCGCCCGCCCGAACTGCTCACCCGCGACCACGTCGCCCGATGCATCATGCGCGAGGTGAAGGCCGGTCGCGGCAGCCCGCACGGCGGGGTGTTCCTCGACATCTCCTGGATCAAAGAGAAGCTCCCCCACGCCGCGCAGCACATCCAGAAAAAGCTGCCGAGCATGTACCACCAGTTCAAGCAACTGGCGGACATCGACATCACCGCGGAGCCCATGGAGGTCGGCCCGACCACGCACTACGTCATGGGCGGCGTGCGGGTGGACAGCGACACGCAGATGTCGAATGTGCCGGGGCTGTTCGCGGCCGGCGAGTGCGCGGCGGGCATTAACGGCGCCAACCGCCTGGGCGGGAACTCCCTGTCGGATCTGCTGGTCTTCGGCAAGCGCGCCGGCGAGCACGCCGCGAGCTACGCGAAGGAGAATCCGGCGGGGCGGGTCAATCCCGATCAGATCGATCAGATCGCGCGGACGGCGGTCGCCCCGTTCGAACGCACTGGCGGGGCCGAAGGACCCTTCCAGGTGCAGCACGAGTTGCAGGAGATGATGCAGGACCTGGTGGGCATCGTCCGACGGGAGGACGAGATGCTACGGGCGCTCGAAGGCATCGCAAAGCTCTGGCAGCGCGCGAGCACCGTCGGCGTCGCGGGGAATCGCGAGTACAACCCGGGCTGGCACACCGCCCTGGACCTGAAAAACCTCCTCACCGTCTCCGAGGCGATCACGCGATCGGCCCTGGAGCGCAAGGAAAGCCGCGGCGGGCATTTCCGCGACGACTTCCCGGCGAAAGGCGACGCGTACGCCACGTTCAACGTGGTAACCTATCGCGGGCCGGACGGGCAGATGCGCCTCCGCCGCGAGCCGCTCAAGCCCCTGCCGCCCGAACTTAAGGCCGTCATCGAGCAGGAGAAACAGTAGCATGCCCAGCAAGGCCACGTTCCGGATCTGGCGCGGCGACGCCACCAGCGGCGGCAGTCTCGTCGATTACACGGCGGACGTTTCCGAGGGCATGGTCGTCCTCGACGCCGTCCACCAGATCCAGGCCAGCCAGGCGAACGACCTCGCCTGCCGCTGGAACTGCAAGGCCGGCAAGTGCGGCTCGTGCTCGGCGGAGGTCAACGGCAAGCCGCGCCTGATGTGCATGACGCGCCTCAACGACCTGGACCTCTCGCAGCCGGTCACCATCGAGCCGATGCGCGCGTTCCCCCGGATTCGGGACCTGGTGACCGATGTCTCCTGGAACTATCGCGTCAAGAAACAGATCAAACCGTTCAAGCCCCGCCAGCCCGACGCGCCCGACGGCACCTGGCGCATGGCCCAGGCCGACATCGACCGCGTGCAGGAGTTCCGCAAGTGCATCGAGTGCTTCCTCTGCCAGGACGTCTGCCACGTGCTGCGCGAGCACCAGATGCACGAGCGATTCATCGGCCCGCGCTTCTTCGTCTACACGGCGGCGCTGGAGATGCACCCGCTGGACACGCAGGACCGCGTACCCGAGCTCAAGCAGGCGCAGGGCGTCGGGTTGTGCAACATCACCAAGTGCTGCACCAAGGTCTGTCCGGAACAGATTCACATCACCGACAACGCGATCATCCCCCTCAAGGAGCGCGTGGTGGACCGCTTCTACGATCCCGTGAAACGGTTGCTGCGCGTGCTGCGCTCGTAAGTTCGTAAGCCGCGGAGGTACCCTGCCATGGAACCGACGACGCTCAAGGAACTGTCGCGCGACGCCATCCCCCGCGCGCTGGAGAAGGCCGAACGCTATCGCTTCCTCAACGACCCGCTGGGCGCCGAGAGCATCTGCCTGGACATCCTGGCGGTCGATCCGACCAACCAGCGGGCCCTGGTGACGCTGCTGCTGGCGATGACGGACCGGTTCGGCCACGCCTATCGCATGACCGACATGCAGCCCGCCGAGGTGGTCGCCCGCCTCGACGGCGATTACGAAAGGGCCTACTACGCGGGCATCGTCGCCGAACGCCAGGCGATGGCCATCCTCGACCGCAAGACGCCCGAATCGGCCTTCCTCGCCCACGACCTGCTGTGCGACGCGATGATCCACTTCGAGGAGGCCGAAAACCTCCGCCCGCCCGGCAACGACGACGCCCTGCTCCGCTGGAACACCTGCGCCCGCATGATGAACAGCGCGGGCGTGCACCCCCGGGAGTACGAGCCGGCCGAACACCCGCTGGAGTGACGTCGGCGCGCGACGACCCTTCAACGTCCGCTTCTGCGTACCGGTACGCTCGGATAGGAGCCCCGCATGCACGCCTCGGTTCCCCCGATCGCCGCGGTCGTTGTCGTCCTGTCCCTGCTCGCCGGTGGCTTGCGCGCTCATGCCGCCGCCTCGAAGAAACCGCCCGAGCCGCTCTACGCCCATCCCATCGACCTTCGCGTTCCTCCCATCGCCTCCGACAAATCGGTCAACTACGACTACGACATCGTCTACGTCCGGGCCCCGCGTCATGGCGACGCAAAGCGATCCTTCTGGGCCGAGATCGCCCACCCCACGCTGATGGACGCCGGCGCCGACCTGATGCTCCTGCACCCCGACGGGAGCGAAGACGTGCTGGTCAAGGCCGAGCCGGGTTGTTCGGTCGCCGATCCCGCGGTCTCCTTCAACGGGGATTGGATTTACTATGCGTACCTCCGCGGCCTGGCGCCCAAGGGCAGGGAAACGCGCCCCCAGGCGGCCTCCAGCAGCGACATCTTCAAGATCAACGTCAAGACGCGCCAGGTGACGAAACTCACGACCCAGACGTTCACCCCCAACACCGGCGCGGCCGACTGGGCCGACGGATATGTCACCCCCCGGCAAGGCAAGACCCACCTCAGTTACGGCGTGATCAACACGGGCCCCTGCCCGTTGCCCGGCGGGCGGATCATGTTCACCAGCAACCGCAACGCCTTTCGCCCGCCCCACGGCTATCCGACGATCACGTTGCAACTCTTCGTCATGGACGATGACGGCCGGAACGTCGAGCAGGTGGGCTTTCTCAACGTCGCCGGGGCGCTTCACCCCACGATCCTCAAGGACGGCCGTGTCCTGTTCAGCTCTCTGGAGTCGCAGGGCCTGCACAACTCCATCCTCTGGGGCATCTGGAGCATCCACCCGGACGGCACGGCGTGGGCGCCGGTGGTCAGCGCCTTCGATCCCGGCTCGGCGCCGAACGCTTTTCACTTTCAGACGCAGATCTCTGACGGCAGCGTCATCGTCGAGGAGTATTACAACCTGAACAACAACGGCATGGGCGCGTACCTCAAGCTGCCGCCTCAGCCTGCCGACGGTTATCCCGGCTTCGGTCCCGCTTACGCGAACGATCCGCGTAATCCGCCGCTGCGCTTCGGCCGCTTCAGCAACGGCAAGCCAAAGTATTACCGCCTTCCGTTCAGCCCATGGGGCGTCGAATCGTTCACGCCGTTTGCCAACAACGGGGAGGGCGCAGCCGATCCGTCGATCATCAACGACAAATCCTCGCCGGCGGTCGGGAAGTTCACGCATCCGAGCGGCGCACCGGACAATCACCTGCTGACCGTCTGGGCCACCGGCCCGGTGAATCATCAGAACGGCGAGAAACTCCCGATGCCGGATGCCGGCATCTACCTGATCAAGTCCGGCAAGGCGATCGATTCGCCGGCGCAGATGCTGCTGGTCAAGAACGATCCGGATTACAACGAGCAGTGGCCGCGGGCGGTCGTGCCGTATAAGCGGATCTACGGCGTTGATGAACCGGCGACGCTGACGCCCCTCGCGAACGACGGCAAGCGCTCCCCCCTCCTGTCCGAAGGCACGCCCTACGGCCTGGTCGGCACGTCGAGCCTGTACAAGCGCGAATCGTTCCCGAGCGGCGCGGTCCGCAAAGGGAGCGTCACGGCAACGTTCGCCGCCGCCCACGATACGACCGGCGGCTACCAGGGTTTGGACCCCTTCAATACCTCTGAGAACGGCGCAGCCCTCAACTGGTTCAACCAGGGCGCCGATGCCGGCAGGTATTCCAACGACGACATCGACGCGATCCGCATCCTGATCATGGAACCGACCACCGACCGAAACCGCGGCGGATACCCGCGCGACGGCCGGCTTTTCCACAGCCACGCCATGGAGCGCTTGCGCATCCTGGGCGAAATCCCGGTGCGCAAGTTCGGCCCCGACGGCAGGCAGCCGATCGACCCCGACGGCAACCCGGACACCAGCTTTCTGGCCAGGATCCCCGCGGACACTCCCTTCACGTTCCAGACGCTCGACAAGAACGGAATGGTGCTCAACATGGCCCAGACCTGGCACCAGCTTCGTCCCGGCGAGATCCGTAACAACTGCGGCGGCTGCCACGCCCATTCACAGGAGCCGACTCCCTTCGAAAAGACCGCCGCCGCCACACCCGGTTACAAACCGTTCGACCTCACCACTCGAACGCCGCTGCTCACCGCTCGCGCCCACGATCAGTCCAACGTGCGGTGGGACACCGAAAATTCCACCGGCCTGCGGTTCGCGCGCGGAGTCAAGAACGTCGAATACTTCCGCGACGTCCGTCCGATCCTCGATCGCAGTTGTACCGCCTGCCACAACGGCAGATTTGAGAATCAGATGGCCCGCCTCGCCCTGGACAACGATTCGCCCGTCTCCGCCGCGCACAACGAGCGCCCGCTGTCGGAGACCTATCAGCGGCTTGCGATGGACGACGGCGAGCGGTCACGCTGGGGGTATCCGCCTCTGATTCACAACGGCAGTTGGCGCAATCAGAACGCCTCGCGCTACGTTCGCAAGTTCCAGTCCCGCCGCAGCCTCCTGGTCTGGAAGATTTACGGGCGGCGCCTGGACGGCTGGACAAATGAGGATTTCCCGAGCGAAACCATCCCCGGCGATCCGAACTCGATGACCTGGCACGGCCAAGCGATCGAGAACACGCCCGCCAACCGCAACCGCGCAGATCTGGATTACGACGGCCACCCCTGCCCGCCGCCCGACGCGGTGGCGGGAACATACGTCGCGCCCGACGGCTCACGAATCAAGGTCGATCCGCTCGGCGACGAAGATCGCCTCACGATCGTCCGCTGGATCGATCTGGGCTGTCCGATCGATCTCGACCACGACCCGAAGCACCCGGAACGCCGGGGCGAAGGCTGGGCCTGTGACGATCAGCGCCCCACGCTGACCGTGACGTTCCCGCGCGCCGGGGCCAACGCCGCCCCCCTCTCCCGAATCCTGATCGGCGCGTGCGACGCGTACACCGGTCTGGCAGAAGCGAGCCTGTCGGTCACCACAGATTTCCCCATCGACGGCCAGCCAGCGGGAACCAACCTTACCCCCCGCTTCCAACCCGCCAGCCCAGGCGTTTGGGAACTCAAACTTCAGCATCCGATCGCCCGGCTCGACGAGGGGACGCTCGTCGTCTCGATCAAGGATCGCCAGGGCAACCTCGCGAAGGTCGAGCGGACGTTCTCAACCGGCAAGTAACCGCGACAGGATTCTCGGGGTGTCGTATGTCCGGACGCCTGCCCGCAATCCGCAGTAGCGGGTGAGCGTTTAGAACTTGGAGGACTGCCACCATGGGGCTTCAATCGATCGTCGGTCGAGTCTTCATAATGCTCAGTCTTGCGGTCATCGGTGGCGGACTCATCTTCGCAGAAGACGCGAAGAAGTCCGGGAACTCTCGGAACGAAGCGCCGGCCGGCTTGACTCCGCGCACCCCCCGAAAGGCCATCGAGAGCGCGATGTCGTTTCTGGTGAATGACGTCGTGACGTGGCGGAAAGAACACACTTGCGTTACCTGCCATCACGGAATCATGACCGTTTGGGCGTTGAGCGAAGCGAAAAACCAGGGCTTCAAGGTCAATGCGGAAGTGCTGGCGGACATGGTTCAGTGGACCAGAGACCGATTCGCGCCGCGTCCCAGCCGGCCGCAGGCTCCGCAACCCGGCTTGGCCAGCATCCCCCAGATCTACCTCGGGATCATGTCGCAGAATCTGCCTGTTCTTTCGCGCGACGAAATCAATCGGATCGGCATGACTCTCGCGGCACGTCAGCATGCGGACGGGACGTGGGATTCGCCGCCGCCCAAAAACGGACCGCCGCCGACCTGGGAATCGCGCGAGACCATTGCCCTGTTGGCCCTGCTCGCCTGGGAGCCCCACGTGACGGCCGACGCCAGGCTCGGTGCTCCAAATGCCGGCCGGGACAAGACCCTCGCCTGGTTGCGCGAAACCAAGCCCACCGAAACGACTCAAGCGATCACCCTGCGTTTGCTGCTCGATGTGCGACGCGACATGCCCGAAAAGCAACTTCAAATCGAGATCGACAGGCTCCTCGCGCGGCAAAATTCCGATGGTGGCTGGCGGCAGACCAATGACATGCCCAGCGACGCCTACGCCACGGGTCAGGTTCTGTACGCGCTGAGTTTTGCCGGTGTCAAAAGCGACCGCAAGGAAATCCAACGAGCCGTTTCCTTCCTGGTCAG
>DATBFY010000751.1:0-5205 GCA_036558265.1 Tepidisphaeraceae bacterium
CCGACACCCAGTTCGCCACCTTCGATTTCGGCGACAAGGTCATCCACTGGGAGGGCCGAAGCTGCCACCCCCGCGGCGTCGAGACCGGCGGCGGCTTCGGCATCGCCTTCTACGGCGACCAGGGCTCCCTCATAATCGATAGCGGCGGCTACACGATCTACGACCTGAAGAACAAGGTGGTCGAGAAGGTGGCGGGCCCCGGCGGCGAGGCCGGCCACCTCCAGAACTTCATCGACGCCGCCCGCGCCAAGGACTACTCCAAGCTCCGCGCCCCGGTCCACGAAGCCGTCGCCAGCGTGCTGCTGTGCCACCTGGCGAACATCTCCCAGCGTACCGGCCGCGTGATCCACCTCGATCCGGCCGCCAAAAAGATCACAGGCGACGACGATGCCGCCAAGCTTTGGAGACGCGAATACCGCGCGGGGTGGGAACCCAAGGTGTGACGAAGCTCCAATTACCAATTCTCAAATCACAAACGAATTCAAATGACCAATGCTCCAATGACCAAAACATCCCGTCATTTCTTCCTTCTCTGTGTCCTCTGTGTGCTCTGTGGTAAATCCACCGCGCAAGTCGCCAAACCGGTGCCGCGCTTGCAGATCGTTCCGCAGCCGTATGACCAAGCCGCGTTCGTGCGGGATGACACCGAGATCGCGCGTTATCACTTCGGTCCCACGCTGCATCGTCCGTTCGTGTTCCCCATCGTTGGCCCCTCCGGCCGCAGCCTCACCCGCATGGGCCACCCGCGCGACCCGCAGTCGCACTCGCATCACAACTCGGTCTGGATCGCCCACCACTCGGTCAACGGCGTGTCGTTCTGGGAAGATCAGGGCAAGGGCCGCATCGTCCACCAGCGGATCGAGAACTACGAAGACCAGGGCGAGACGAGCTGGATCAGCACGGTCAACCACTGGGTCGATACGTCGAGCAACAAGGTGCTGATGCTCGAGCGCCGGCGCACGGCTGTTCAACTGCTGCCAAACAACGAATGGATGCTCCTGCTGGACCTCCAGCTTGAGGCCCCGGCCGACCAGCCGGTCACGCTGGGCAAGACCCCCTTTGGCCTGGTCGGCCTGCGCGTGGCCAAGACGATCGGCGTGAACGACGGCGGCGGTCAGATCCGCGATTCGGCCGGCAAGACCGGCGAGAAGGAAATATTCTGGCAGCCCGCCAAATGGTGCGATTACAGCGGCCCGATCCGCGAGGGCGTGACCGCGGGCATCACCCTCATGGATCACCCGGCCAACCCCAATCACCCGAGCATTTTCCACGTCCGCAGCGACGGCTGGATGGGCGCGAGCCTGACCCAGGCCGCCGAGCGCGTGATCGAGCCAGGCAAGCCACTGCGGTTGCGTTACGGGCTTTACGTCCACGCCGGCGCCCCGGCCATCGCGGAGCTTGAGAAGCGATGGGACGAGTTTGCCAAAACGACGCTTCCCGATCTCGAACCGAAGAAGAAAAAGTAAACCTGATTTCAGGAGACCCCCGCGTGAACACCCGATTACTCGTGATCCTGCTGTCCGTTTTCTCGACCGCCGCCGCGCTCGCCCAGGCGCCTGACGACCTTTCGAAGGTCAAACCGATCCCGCCCCCCGGCAAGCCGCTCGCCGCCGCCGATCGCACTGAACTGGAATCCGGCGTGGCCAAACTGGGTGACCAGCTCACCGCGCTCCAGCAGGAGCTCAAGGACAAGCCCGACCTGCTCGCCCTCCTGCCGGACGTCCAGATCTATCACAACGCCGTCCGCTACCCGCTCGTGTACAACGAGCCGATCGACCCCAAGGCCGCGCGGCAGGCGCTGGCGGATGCCGGCGCCCGCATCAAGCAACTCCGCGACGGCAAGCCGCAGTGGATCAACCAGACCGGACCACGCGGCTACGTCTCGAAAATTGACGGTTCGGTCCAGCCGTACGTCCTGGTCGTGCCTGACAACTACAACCCCGCCGACAAGGCCACCAAATACCGCTTCGACTTCTGGTGCCACGGCCGCGGTGAGGACCTGATGGAGCTGAAGTTCATCCGCTCGAAGGAGCTCGCACCCAAGGACCATTTCGCCGTCAACCTCTACGGCCGCTACTGCAACGCCAACAAGTTCGCCGGCGAGATCGACCTGCTGGAAGCTTTGGACGACGTCAAGCGCCGCTATCCGGTGGACGAGAACCGCCTGGTGGACATCGGTTTCTCGATGGGCGGCGCCGCCGCATGGCAGTTCGCGGTGCATTACACCGACCTCTTCGCCGCCGCCTCGCCCGGCGCGGGATTCTCCGAATCGCGCGAGTTCCTGCACATCCCGCAATCGGAGGTGGACGCGATGGCCCCGTGGGAGCGGGCGCTGTGGCACATGTACGACTGCACGGACTGGGCCGCGAACCTCGCTATGCTCCCCACGATCGCCTACGCCGGCGAGCTCGACGGCCAGAAGCAGGCCAGCGACATGATGGAAAAGGCCATGGCCGGCGAGGGCCTCAAGCTCGAGCGCCTGATCGGCCCGCAGACGAAGCACGCCTATCACAAGGAGACGCGCAAGCAGCTCGACGAGCGCCTCGCCGCCATCTGCGCCATCGGCCGAAACCCCGCGCCCGATCACGTCCGCTTCACCACCTGGACGCTGCGGTACAACCGCATGTTCTGGGTGAGCGTTGAAGGACTGGCGAAACACTGGGAGCGGGCGCGCATCGAAGCCTCGATCACCGGCCCCGACGCGGTGGACGTCAAGACGACAAACGTCACCGCGCTATTAGTCGACATCCCCGCCACCGCCGGTCGATTCGCGCCCGATTCGCCGGTCAACGTCACCATCGACGGGGCCAAACTCCAGGCCAAGGCCAACGCCCAGAAGGGACTGCACGCGCTCTTCGAACGAAAACCGACCGGCTGGACAAGCGCGGAACCCGGCACGGCGCACTCGGAACTGAAGAAACGCCCCGGCCTCCAGGGCCCCATCGACGACGCCTTCATGGAACCCTTCCTCATCGTCAAACCCACCGGCAAGGCGCTCAACGACAAGGTCGGCAAGTGGGCCGCCGCCGAAGCCGACCACGCGATCCTGCACTGGCACAAGCAGTTCCGCGGCGAGGCCCGCGTCAAGAACGACACCGACCTGACCGACGCCGACGTGCGCGATTACAACCTGATTCTCTTCGGCGACCCCTCGAGCAACGCGACACTGGCGAAAATCGCCGACAAGCTGCCGATCCGCTGGACCGGCCAGTCGATCACCGTTGGCGAAAAGACCTTCGACGCCGCGCACCACGTGCCCGCCCTGATCTATCCCAACCCCTTGAACCCCCAGCGCTACGTCGTGCTCAACAGTGGTTTCACCTTCCGCGAGCTCGACTACCTGAACAACGCGCGGCAGACGCCCAAGCTCGCGGACTACGCGGTGATCGACATCGACGCCCCCGTGACGGCCAGAGCCCCCGGAAAGATCGTCCTGGGCGGGTTCTTCGACGAGGAGTGGAAAGTTCCCCAGTAATGCTGGTCCGCTGGCCAGCTTGGCGAACCGTCATCCTGAGGGAGTCTAAGACGACCGAAGGATCTTGTTCCGAATGGGAGCCCACTTCCTTCACGGGCAGATCCTTCGTCGGCAGAACCTCCTCATTAATCAGGATGACGTTGGTCTCGCGGGTTGAGGAGTTCGGCGGAGCAGGGCGTTTCTGATCCAATTCACGCCAGGACCTTCTCGACCACGTCCCCGTAAACATCCGTCAACCGATAATCCCGCCCCTGGAAGTGGAACGTCAACCGCTTGTGGTCCATCCCCAGCAACTGAAGGATCGTCGCCTGCAGGTCGTGGATGTGCACCGGGTCCCTGACGACGTTGAACCCCAGCTCGTCGGTTTCGCCCAGGGTCAATCCCGCCTTGACCCCGCCGCCTGCCATCCAGACCGTGAACGCCTGCGGGTGATGATCCCGCCCGCCAGCGCGGCCCAGGGCGGCGTTGGCCTCGACCATCGGCGTGCGCCCGAACTCCCCGCCCCAGACGACCAGCGTGTCATCGAGCAGCCCGCGCGCCTTCAGGTCCTTCACCAGCGCCGCCGACGCCTGGTCCGTCGCGCCGCATGCCTTCTTCAGCCCGCCCGCCACGTCGCTGTGGTGGTCCCAGTCCTCGTGGTAGAGGTTCACGAAGCGCACGCCCCGCTCGATCAGCCGCCGCGCCAGCAGACAGTTGTTCGCGAACGACGCCTCCCCCGGCTTGGCGCCGTACATCGCCAGCGTCTCTTTCGACTCCTTCGAGATGTCCATCAGCTCCGGCGCACTCTCCTGCATGCGGTAGGCCAGCTCGTACGCGTTGATGCGCGTGGCGATCTCCGGGTCGCCGACCACGTCCAGCCGCTTGCGGTTGAGCGCGCCGATCAGGTCGAGCGAATCGCGCTGCAACCGGTCGTCCACGCCCGGCGGATTGGTCACGCCCAAAATCGGATCACCCTTCGAGCGGAAGTTCACGCCCTGGTACACGGTCGGCAGGAACCCGCACCCCCAGTTCGCCGGCCCGCCGCTGGTCCCCTTGGCGCTGGTGAGCACGACAAAGCCCGGCAGATCCTCGGCCTCCGAGCCCAGCCCATACGTCACCCACGAGCCCATCGCCGGCCGACCTGGCTGCGGCGATCCGGTGTTCAAGAAGATCTGCCCCGGCGAGTGGTTGAACTGGTCGGTGTGGCACGACTTGATGATGCACAGGTCATCCGCCACGCTCGCCAGGTGCGGGAGCACTTCGCTCAGTTCCGCCCCGGACTGCCCGTGCCGGGCGAACTTGAACCGCGGCGCCATGATCGCCGCGTTCCGCTGGATGAACGCGTAGCGCTGGTTCTTGACGATCTCGGCCGGCACGGGCTTGCCGTCGTATTTCACCAGCGTCGGCTTGTGATCGAACAGGTCGAGCTGGCTGGGCGCGCCGGCCATGAACAGGTAGATCACGCGCTTGGCTTTGGCGGGAAAGTGAGCGGGCTTGGGCGCGAGCGGATTGCGCGGCAGCGGCGACGCCGACGTCGATCCTTGTGCGTTGGCGAATGCGCGATCGCCCAGCAGGAGTGACGCCAGCGCGATCTTCCCGACCCCGATCCCGCACGTGCCGAAAAAGTGGCGGCGGGTGACGCGCTCGCGAAGGGCCTGAAATTCCCACGGCTTCATCGCAACTACTCCTTCGTAATCGTCTCATCCAGGTTCAACAGCGCCCGCGCGACCGTCGTCCACGCCGCGACCTCG
>DATBFY010000752.1:0-18922 GCA_036558265.1 Tepidisphaeraceae bacterium
TGTGCTTGGCTTGAACCCCGCAAGCTGACCATACGCCAGCATCGGCATGAACCCCGCCGCCACCACCCGCCCGCTACCGTACGGCACCACCGCCGCGGCCGGCGCCCCATCATCCTCAAACGTCGCCAGCGGATCCGCAACCCCCGCGCGCAGCTTCGACCGCCATCCGATCACCGGCAGCTCGAACGCCCGCCCTTCCGCCCGCCCGCGCACCCGCGTCATCGCCTTGATCGTCGGCAGGTCCGACCGCTCGTTGTACGAGTGCTGCTCGGTCTTAAGCCCCCGGGCCGCATTGTCTGGCCAGACGGCCCTGGCGACCTCCGGCACATACGGCTCGTAAAACTCATCCCGCGTGAGCGCCCCCGCCGAGAGATACGCCACGCCGCCATCCCGCACCCACTGGTCGATCGCCTTCGACGCCGCGCGCGTCACGCACTGATCGGCCACGTAAAGCACCTTGTAACGCGACAGCACGCCCGACGCCACGTCCTCCTCGCGCACGAAATCCGGCTGCACGTGCAGGTGACGCAGCGCGTGCCAGAGCAGCCGCTTCTCGACAAACGCCGCCGGGTCATCGCTGTGCCAGAGGTCGTGACTCACGCTGTACAGGATCGCCACCGGATCGCGCACCGGTTTGGCCGGGTAGAGGATCGGCTCGGCCTGCTCGATCGCGCGGTTGAGCTTCGCGATCCCGTCGTACTGGCTCCGCAGGTCCGACCAGTAGTTCTCCGTGCCGATGTACGTCGGGCCAAACGTCCAGAAGAAGAACGACTTGGCGCCCTGCCCAATCGCCGAGTACGCCTTGAGCCGCAGGTACCCATCGTCGCTGGGCGTGATCAACCCGCGCAAAAGGATCGGCCGATCGCCGATGGCCGACCGCATGATCGCGTTCAGGTACTCGAACGACTGCGCCCCTGTCCACGTGAACCCGGGGCCATACATATGATTCAACCCCATCCAATCCTCAGCCGAGAGCTGATCCACCGCCTGCCGGCCGGCGATCTCAAACAGGTCCAGCATCGGCGCGCTCATGCCGATGTTCGGTGCGCCCCAGGCATTAAAGAACCCGTGGTCACTGGGCAGCGTCTCGGTCTTCATCGTCGGGATCGACGCGTGAATGAGGTCCGAACTATGTCGCAACTGTCGCGCCGACCACTCATGCCCGAACTTGGCGGCGTAATACGCCAGCCGCCGCTCGACCAGCGACCCCTCGCGCGGCAATGCCTTCTGGTGCAGGAGGTCCGCGGGATAGTGAACCTGCTCGATCGCCTGCCCAAGCTCCGCGTCGGTCACATGATGCGACCGCAGGTAATCGCGGAACCAGCCATCGCGCTTCGCCGGATCAACTTCCTTCAAATCCAGCGTGCGGATCTCGTCTGCCAGCACCCAGTGCGCGACATCCGCCAGCTCGCGCCGCCCCTCCTCGCTCTTCTGCGCGTTGGCGATGCGCTTGGCCTCCCCACCGCTCCAATCGTGGTCGCTCTTGTCCGGATCGGCGTTGTAAAGCCAGCTCTGGCGATACGTCCGCGCCCCGGCCCGCTGGATCAGCTCCGGATCGGTCCCGGACAACACGTTGAAGCCGAGCTGCCGCAGCGTCGCGATGCCCTGCCGCGCCAAAGCCGGATCATACGGCCCCCACAGCGCGGTGATCGTATCGAAGTGCCGCAAAACGATCGGCCGATCACCCGTCGCCTCCTTCGCCCAAGCCAATTGCCGCGCGGCCATCTGCGAGCCGGTCTCGAACTCCTTCGCATGCTCGCGCAGCGGGTTGGGAACCAGGAATCCGATCGAGTCGGATTCGCTCCGCTCGGTGAAATGATGGACGATGGCCTTCTCGTCCGGCCGATCCGCCAGTTCCACTTCCAGTGCGCATCCCTTCGGTCCGCCACCGACGCGGATCTTCATCGACGGCCACTCCGCCAGACCCCCCTCACGATCGATCCGGCCATGCCAGGGCCAGCGGCTGACGTCCACCCAGGGCGACCAATCCCCACCGCCGGTGGCCTCGGTGGAGACGTCCGGGAACTGCCACAATCCCCCCGCATGGCGGTAGCCGCCAATCGTGACCCTGTACCGTTCCTTGGCCGGTTGGATCAGCTTGACCCGGACGAACACCTCCACCGCCGGCGCAGATCGGGACCAGGCAAGCATCAGGAGGATGACCAGCGGCCACGAAATCGATCGAGCGTTAATCACGTCGCCTCCATAAGTTCGGGCCGCGGCCAACGAAGATTCATGCTCCGCATTTTCGTTCAATTTCGTTTTCCCTTACCCGGATGAGCAATTATACTCATGTGCTGAATGGCACACGTGCTGGTTGTTGATGACGAAGGGGACAGCAGGGAACTGCTCGAGCGCTACCTTGGGCGCATCGGTCACCGGCTCTCGTCGGCGGCCAACGGTCGCGACGGCCTGCAAAGACTACTGAGCGACCGGCCGGACGTGGTGGTGCTGGACATCCGGATGCCCGAGATGGACGGCGTGGGCCTCCTGGAAGTCATGCGGTCTTACCTGCGGTGGCACAACCTGCCGGTGATCATCCTGTCCGCCCACGCGACGCCCGAGCAGTTGCAACGCGTGCAGGCGATGGGGGTGATCCGCGTGTTCCACAAGGCCCACTTTGACCTGCCCGAGCTGGCCGCCGCCATCGACGACGCCACGGGTATGCTGGCGGACACGCTGACGCGCCGCTGAGCGGATAAACGAATAACCCACGGGGCGCCATGCCCCGTGGGTGTTGCTCCCCTTAAGCAACGGATTCGTCGGCCGGTCAGGCCACCTCCTTGACCCCGATCGCCTCGCCCGGCGCCGTGTCAACCACCGCCGCGCGCTGGTGGAGCACCTGGTCCAGCCGCCGCCAGTGGAAGAACAGGAAGAGGATGCTCTCCCAGCGCTTGACCACCTGGTGACTGGCGTCCACCGCCTCGAGGTCGCCGGCGCCCAGGCCCAGGATCGACTCGAAGACGTCGCGGTAGCGGCTTCGGAACTTCAGGCCGCTGCGGTCCAGGATCTCGCGGCCTTCGCCCAGGAACCACTCCTCGATGCTGTTGGGGCTGAAGGTCTTTCGACCGCGGCTGAACGCGTGGAAGAGTCCACCGATCCACGGGAAGAGCAGCAGCCAACTGACGACGGCCGCAAAGCCCGGGTCAAGACCGGGGCGCAGGCCGCGCATGTGCTCGAACGCGCCGCTCAGGAGGTACATGTCGCGCACGTCCTCCAGGTACTTGGAGATCAGCCAGACGAACGTGAAGATGCCGGCCCAGAGCAGGAACTTGAAGGTGCTGATGTCGAAAGTCAGCGTCACGAAGGTGTAGAGCAGCACCCAGATGTAGATCCAGCCCCAGAGGACGCTCGTGTGCGGCCAGTGGCGCACGCACGCGGCGCCGACGAAACCGGTCAGGATCGCGGCCCAGAGGAAGAACGAGCGCGGGACGGCGTAGACGACGATCTCGTCGAGGTTGCCGCGCGCGGCGCGGCGGCCGACCAGGTGGTGCAAGAGGCCAAAGCCGGTCAATAGCCACAGTCCGAATTCGAAGAACTTGCGCACGCCGTGCCACACACCGGCGAAGAACGGCTCGCGGGTGTGGTGCGGCCGTGGTTCAGTGAGAGCCACCGGCGCGGACGCGTGGCCGGCCAATGTCTCGTGTTGCAGGGTCATAGGGATGTCCTGTTGGAACAGGAGGGAGCGTATCGCAGGCGCGCGATGCGGGGCCACTCTAAAGGAGATGCGCGTTTGTAACCCCGCGTGGCATGTCCGTGTAGAGCAGCACTTACGACGCGGCGCGGGTGGTGGCGGGCTCCGGCGCGGGTTCGCGCAGGTAGTCGATCAACAGTCGGTTGAACGTCGCGCTCTGCTCGTAATGCGGCCAGCCGCCGGCCCGATCGATGATCTCCAGGCGGCTGTTGCGCGCCAGGGCGAGCAGGCGCACGCTGTGCTCAACCGGGGTCGGATGGGCGTGGCGGCCCCAGACCAGCAGGATCGGATGCTCCACTCGCGGGAGTGAGGCCAAGAGGTGCCGGTCGAGATAGCCGGTGACGAGCGACGCGTACGGGTGGATCGATCCGGGCCGCCGGGCGTTGTCGCACAGGCGTTCGACGAGCTGCGGGGTGACGCCGCGCGAGCTGTAGAAGCAGTTGCGCAGGAACAAGCCCATCTCGGCTTCGCCGGCCATGGTGTCGTAGAAGCCCGAGCCCAGCGGCGGCGTGGTGAGGAAGAGGCGGCGCAGCGGCGCGAACCATCGCGGCGAATCAAGGCCCGTCGGCTCGGAGCGCGGGCACACGAAGATGAGACGATCGACCCGTTCCGGCTGCGCGACGGCGACGTCGGTCACGTACGCGCAGGAGAGGCCCGCGGAGATGATCGTCGCGGGCTTGGTGACGACGTCGCGCAGGAAATCGCCGATCAGGTCAATGTAGACGTCGGCGGTGTACTTGAGCCAGGGGGCGTCGGAATCGCCGAAGCCCAGGAGGTCCGGGGCGTAGACGGTGAAGTGGCGCGCCAACTCGTCGAGGTTGTGCTCGAATTCCTGATGGTCCGCGCCGGGGTAGATGTTGTGGATCAGCACAATCGGCTCCCCCAGGCCCTTTTTGGCGTAGTGGATCTCCCCGTGCCGCCAGGTGAACGAATGATTGGCCATGTGGTCTTCTCGCCGCCGATGCCTACGCAATCATAGTGCCACCGGGGTTATCGGGACAGCGAAAAGCGGGGTTTAGGCAGGGGTTCGGTAGCTCACGAGACGAGTTGGGTTATCGAAGCGAATGCTTCAGAGCATTTCCGGCGCGATCAGATCCTCGTACGTCTCGCGCCGGCGGATGACGGTGTAGGAATCCCCGTCCACCAGCACCTCCGCCGCGCGGGGGCGGTTATTATAGTTGCTGGCCATCGCGAAGCCGTACGCGCCGGCGGTGAAGACCGCCAGCAGGTCGCCGCGCTTGGTCGATGGCAGGGGGCGGCCCTTGGCGAGGTAGTCGCCGCTCTCACAGATCGGGCCGACGATGTCCACCGTTTCGCCGTCGATCGGCATGAGGTCCTCATCCCGCGTCGCCGGGACGTTCTTCGGGTCGGCGGGCTTGGCGGGCCAGATGAAGTGATAGGCGTCGTACAGGGTGGGGCGGATCAGGTCGTTCATGCCGGCGTCCACGATGACGAAGCGCTTCTCGCCACCCTGCTTGCGGTAGAGGACCTTGGTGAGCACGATCCCGGCGTTGCCGACGATGTAGCGCCCGGGCTCGATCGCGAGCTTGTAGGGGCGCTCCCTGAGCAGGGGGATCAATGCCTTGGCGTGCTCGGTGACCGGCATGGCCTGGTCGGGCTTCTTGTAGTTGACGGCGAACCCGCCGCCCATGTCGAGCCACTCGATGCGGTGACCCTTCTCGGTCAGGCGATCGATGAGCGCGTTGGCCTTGGTGACGGCCTCGACGTAGGGCTGGACGTCGTAGATCGGCGAGCCCAGGTGCAGGTGGATGCCTGCCAGGCGCAGGTGCTTGAGAGACTTGAATTGGTCGAAGACGCGCTCGGCGCGCTCGATGTCCACGCCGAACTTGTTCTCCTTCTTGCCGGTGGTGGTCTTGGCGTGGGTCTTGTGGCCGGGATCGACGTCGGGATTGACGCGCAGTGCGCCGATGGCGGTCCGCTTCATCTCGCCGGCGACGCGATCGACGTTCTCGATCTCGGCCTCGGACTCGAGGTTGAACGCGGCGATGCCGGCGTCGATGGCCATGCGGATCTCGTCATCCGTCTTGCCCACACCGGCGTAGATGATCTTCTTCGGGTCGCACCCGGCCTTGAGGGCGCGGAAGAGCTCCCCGCCGCTGGTCACGTCCATGCCGCAGCCTTCGGCGACGAGGACCTTGCAGAGATTGAGGTTCGAGTTGGACTTGATCGAGTAGCAGATCGTCGGTTTGAGGGCGGCGAAGGCGTCGGCGACCTGGCGGTAGTGGCGGACGAGCGTGGCCTTGGAGTAGACGTAAACGGGCGTGCCGACCTCGGCCGCGATTCGTGCCGCGGGGACGTTCTCGCAGAAAAGCTCGTTGTTCTTGTAGGTGAAGAAGTCCATGGATGCGAAGGCAGAAGGATGAAGGCAGAAGGATGAATCGGAGGCGCCTGTCACCTTCGATTCCTGCCGTATTTCGCGATCGTTTTACTCCTAAGCGGGCGGGTTGCCAAGGCGGTGAGAGCCCGGTCGGCGGCGCCGCATCGCTACGCAATGTTAGGCGGCGCGCGGTCGCCGAAGAGTGACTCGAGGTCCGAGAGTTCCTCTTTTGCGGATTCGGTATCGCCCTCGTCGAGGGATTTGCGGATCTCGGCGAGCTTTCCGAGGAGGCCGGTCCGGCCGACGGGGAGCAGCGCCGTGAACTGGAGCCAGTTGTAGAGGTGGTAGATCAGGTGCCACGTGCAGCCGTAATCGAGCGGGCGCGTGGGATCGCGGAGGAAGCGCTCGGCATCGGCGAGCCAGTCGATGGCTGCGCCGACCCCGTCGGTGTAGACGTGGAACGCTGCCGTGTCGGTCATCTCGGGTGGCGCGTCGGGGTGGGCCTGGCGGAAGGCTTGGCGGCCGGCGAGGGAGAGGTCGGTGCGCTCGCAAAGGGCGCGAATCAGGTCGAGCTTTTCGGGTGTGTTCATATTGCTCCGCGCGATGGGCACTCAGATCAGCGGTTTCAGATGCTCGTACGCCAGCTTCGCGACGCCGGCGGCCGTCGTCTCGTAGGGGTAGAGCTCGACCGTCACCGGGCGTGTGTAGCCGACCTTATCGATGGCCTCGAAGATCGCCGGGAAGTCGATGACGCCCTTGCCGGGGGTCAGGTGCTGGTGGACGCGGTTCCTGCCGATGTCCTCAATGTGGACGTGGGCAACGTGCTCGGCGTGGTCGCGGATCACCTGGGCGGGGTCTTCGCCGCAGCAGAAGAGGTGGCCGCAGTCGCAGTTCATCTGGATCGCCGGCTCGTCCTTGAAGTAGGCGTCCTTGAATTCGAGGTATTCGGCGGCGGTCTGGATGAACAGACCCGGCTCGGGCTCGACGGCGAGAGTGACGCCCTTCTCCTTCGCCGGCGGCACGCATTGCTCGAGGCCTTCGGCGAAGCGCCGGCCGGCCTCGTCCCGGGTCATCGTCGTGCCGATCATCGGGCCGCCGGGCTGGAGGGAGATGGTCTTTGCGCCAAAGTCCGCGGCGAGACGGATCGAGTTGAGCGTGTGCTCGATGCGGCGCTGGCGTTCGGCGGACGAATCCTCAATCCAGGTCGGGCGATACGTGTCGCCGCAGGCGAAGAGGGTGAAGGCATTGATGTTGGAAACGCTGAGGTTGAGCTGTTTGAGGATCGCCTGGATTTCCGCGGTGCGCTCTTGGGTCATGATCGGCGGATAGGCGTGGTGCAGGTCGGCCATCAGCTCGACGGCGGTGTAGCCGATGCCGGCGATCGATCGGAGGGCTTCCTCGAACGTGTTTTTCTTGAAGGCGTTGGTGGAGAAGGCGAGCTGGATCATGCGGCGGATTTTAGCCGGGCCGCGAGTGTCGGTCTTGTGGGCGGCTGCGGCGCGAGAATCGGGAGACGCCGGCGACCGGCGGGGGGTTCAGCGTGAGCTTCGTTGTCGCCGCCGCGAAGCTCGTCGGCGCCGATGTCGCCGTAGAGCGTGTCGTTACCGTCGTAGCCGCGAAGGGTCCAGCCCCCCGCGCCGGCCTGTTCGGTATATTAAGCTGCTCAGTCGGCGGGACTTACCGCAATGTCTGCGGCGATGGCGCCGTGGTGAGGACTCATGGATCAGATCCTGCACCTGCTTCACAGCCTGATGGTCGCGCCGTGGTTCTGGGCGGTCGTGGCGGTGGGCGGTTTCTTCCTGCTGCTGTTCGTCACGTCGGTGCTGGAGCGGCGGTACACCTGCCCGTACGTCCCGGTGCGCGTCGCGGGCGCCGCAGCGGCGCCGCTGCGCGCGGGTGAGCCCCCGCCCACGCTCGACTACGCCGACGCCACGCCCGACGCGTCGGAACTCCCGGAGTACGTGCGGATCATGAGCGACGACGCGCACGCGTCGGGGTTCCTGTTCGACCGGCTCGTCGCGCACGTCAAGGCGCCTCAGGTGCGGATCCTGGCGACGGTGTGGTATTCACCCGATCGACGGACGGTGCTGCTGTCAGGGGCGGGGACGGTGGCGAGGGCGCCCGCCTTCCAGACGTGGCTGTTCACGCCGCTCAAGGACGGTCGATTCCTCGTGACGACCGACAACAACGACGAAGGGGACCGCTCGGGGCTGTACCGGATGAAGCGCGTGATCCGCATGCGGTTTGACAAACTTCTGGCCGTCCACGACGCGCAGATCGAGAAGTTCGGCCCGCAGGTGACGTCGTTCGAGGAATCGTCCGCATTGGATGCACTGCTGGCGATCTACCAGCGGCGGGCCGATCGCCTGGTCGCGCGGGGATCGGCCCGGTACACGAGCGAGGACCGCCTCTATTGGCACTACACGGGTTGGGGCGGCCTGCGGAACTGCCTGGGGTTCTTCGTGCAACTGGCGCAGACGGTGCCGCAGGCGGTGCGCGTCCAGCGCCCGCCGATCGGCTCGCACCATTGGGTTTCGCTAGGCCAGACCGTCTACGCGCGATACGCCGGCAGCGCGCCGGTGGACTCGTGAATCAGCCGCGAAGGGCGCCGTCGTCGCATTACTTTACCGGTGGAAACCCGCACAGCGGCACGCTGGGGTTGGGGTCGGCGAGCAGTTCGGCGAGCGTCGACTGCCGGAAGGCCTCTTCCACGGTCCGCATGGCATCGTCCAGGCGCTTGTGCAGCGGGCAAAGCCGCACGCCGTGCGCCGCCAGGCCCAGCGGGCAGGTGTGGATGCGCTGGAGCGGATCGACGGATTCGACGACGTCGAAGACGGAGATTTCCGCAGGTGATCGCACCAGCGCGAAGCCGCCGCCCAGACCTCGCTGGGAACTGACCAGGCCGGCGCGGACCAGCGCCTGCATTACCTTCGAGAGGTAGCCGGGGGGCACCTTGGTCAGCTCGGCAAGGCGATGGGTGATCAGCGGTACGCCCGGGTGCATCGCCAGCGCGCAAACGGCGCGCAGGGCGTATTCCGCAGTCTGTGAGATCATGGTCGAACACCGGCTTGGCAAAATCGGATCTGGACATCCACAATTCTATCCGAAATCCCGTCATGGCCAATGTCCGGCATCCGAATGCGATGCGCGCCAGGATGCGCGCGGCACCCCGTGCGCGTTTGGGACTGCTACAATTGTCGGACTATGTCCACCAAACCCGGCGGCAAGCGCCGCACCGAGTACGACGTCATCGAACCCATCGGCAAACGCGTCGTCGTCCGCAAGGACGAGAACAAGCGCGAGACCCGAACCGGGATCGTCCTGCCCGACAGTCACGAGATCCCGGTCATCACCGGACGCGTGATCGCCGTAAGCAAACAGATCGAGAACGACGACGACCAGACGATCCGCCAGTACGACAAGGTGCTCTTCGACCCGCGCGAGGCCATCCCCGTCGAGCTCGAACATGACAATAAGTTGTTCGTGGTCCACCTCGACCGCGTGCTGGCCATTTTTCGCCGGTCGGACCAGGTCGCGCCGTCGAGCAAGTCGAAACGGGACGACACCGAGGATTCGGAATAACGCTCCTGGCACACACCTTGCCTAACATTCGCCATGGCAAAGAACGTGAAGATCGCGCTGGTCGGGCATTGTGGCCCGGACAGCTCCTACCTGCGGATGGTCTGCAACCAGGCCGCCAAGGGCGCCCAGATCCTGATGGCCGACGATGACGCCGAGCTTCAGGAGGTGCTGGCCCAGGGTCCGGACCTCCTGCTGTTCAACCGCGAGCTGGGTTACGGCTTTACGCACACGGGCGGCGCCGAGGTGATCAGGAACCTGCGCGCGCTCAACCCGGGTCTGCGGATGATGCTGGTGAGCAATTACGCCGACGCCCAGGCCGCCGCGGTCGCCAACGGCGCCCTACCGGGGTTCGGCAAGCGCGAGATCGGCTCGCCGCGCGTGATCCAGGTGCTCAAGGCGGCACTGGAAGCGCCTGCGGCGACGTCGCCGGTCAATCCGGCGTCCTCCGAAGTGATCCCATAAGGCAGGGGCGCTTTCCGATACACATCCTGCTCCGCCGCTTGCGGTTTCGCACCTTCCATTACGCGCGGCGCGTTACCAACGCGCGCGCAACCGGTACAATTTCGCGCAACTCACGCACGAGGAGACCTCATGAAGCACCGCCGGCGTTTGCCCGGAATCTGTCTTGCCCTGGCCAGCCTGTTCATTGCCGGCGCTGCCCGCGCCGCCGAAAACGTCAAGGTGGACGTCTGCGTCTACGGCGGCACCAGCGCCGGCGTGATCGCCGCCGCCGCCGTCGCTAAGGAGGGCAAGAGCGTCATCCTCGTCGAGCAAAGCCGGCACCTCGGCGGCCTCTCCTCGGGCGGTCTGGGCAAGACGGACTTCGGCAACAAGGCCGTCATCGGCGGGATGTCGCGGCAGTTTTACAAGCGACTCGGCCAGCACTACGGCAAGGACGAGGTCTGGACCTTCGAGCCCAGCGCCGCCGAAAAACTCTTCAACGACATCTGCGCCGAAAATCACGTCCGCGTGCTGCTCGACCATCGCCTGGCATCGGTCGAGAAGCAGGGGACTCGCATCACGCGGATCGTCCTCGATCACGCCCCCGCCGACGCCTACAACGCACCCGGCCCTGTCACCGAGCCCGCCGCCGTCACCGTCCAGGCCGCCGTCTTCATCGACTGCGGCTACGAGGGCGACCTGATGGCAAAGGCCGGTGTCAAGTACGCCGTCGGCCGCGAGTCCGTCGCCCAGTACGGCGAATCGCTCAACGGCATCCGCGCCGTGACACCCCAGCATCAGTTCAAGGTCAAGGTCGATCCGTACAACAAGCCCGGCGACCCCTCGAGCGGGTTGATCCCGCTGATCCAAAGCGGCGACGGCGGAAAGCCCGGCGACGGCGACCACCGCGTTCAGGCCTACAACTTCCGCATCTGCGTGACCAACGTGCAGGCCGACCAGGCCTCGTTCACGCCGCCCCCCAACTACGACCCGAAGACCTACGAACTGCTCGCCCGCCTGGTCGAAGCCATGCCCGAGAAGACCATCCGCCTGGGCGCGTTCATGAACGTCGACATCATGTCTGACGGCCATAAGACCGACATCAACAACAACGGCCCGGTCTCGACCGACTACATCGGCATGAGCTACGACTACCCCGACGCCGATTACGCCACCCGCGCGAAGATCTGGCACGACCACCGCGACTACGCCCAGGGCTTCTTCTACTTCCTTTCCACCAGCGACCGCCTGCCCGAGAAGTTGCGCGCCGAGCTCAATAAGTGGGGCATCGCGAAGGACGAGTTCCGCGACACCGGCGGCTGGCCTCACCAGATGTACGTCCGCGAGGCCCGGCGGATGATCGGCCGCCACGTCGTCACCCAGGCCGATTGCGAGCACAAGGTCGTCGCCGACGATTCGGTCGGCATGGGCGCTTACAACATGGACAGCCACAACTGCCAGCGCTTCGTCAAGGACGGCGCCGCCATCAACGAGGGCGACGTACAGGTCGGCCCCAAAGGCCCGTATCCCGTCGGCTACCAGTCCATCACCCCCAGAGAGGACGAGTGCGATAACCTGATCGTCCCCGTCTGCCTGTCGGCGACCCACATCGCCTACGGCAGCATCCGCATGGAGCCGGTCTTCATGGCCTTGGGCGAATCCAGCGCCTACGCCGCCTGCATGGCCGTGGATGCCAAGGCGCCCGTGCAGCAGATCGATTATGCCAGGCTCCGCGAGCGGCTGCTCAAGGCGGGCCAGGTACTGGAGTTCAAGAAGAAGTGAGATTCGTCGCGTGGTCAACGCCTGCCGGTTCTCCCCGCGCCTCGGCTTCCCGCGCCGCCGCATGCACGATCTCGTACATCCGCCCGAGCAGCATGAGCGTGAGATACAACGCCGCGGAGAGCACCAACGGTAAAACCGAATAGACGATTACGAAGACTTCCGGAAGTCGCCCGTAACTCAGCAGGAATGGGACCATGTTGAGCAGGGGCACGATCGAAAGCAGACAACCGAATGTCCACGCTTGCTTCTCCAGCGACCGCACCCCCGCCCGCTTGGCGAGCTGCGCCACGGTGATCAGCGTCAGAAACGTCACCACCGCGTGGAGCAGGAAAAACGCAGACGCCATGAGCAGGAAGCGCCGTTCTGGCGGCCAAGCGCTCAGATCTCGGCCGAACATCCAGAGGTAAACCAGGTCTCCCAGCATGAGCAACGCCAGCAGCACGGCGGTCAATTTCAGTCCGCGGCTTAGCGTGCCGTGCTCATCGGGTCTGTACGGATCGGGCGCCGCCAATCGGAAGCACGCGACCGCAGCAACGATCGCCGTCAGTCCGTTCACCGCCTCCAGCACGTGATTCACCACTTCGTCCCCCACCCGGTAATAGGTCCTGCCGAAATTCAATAAGAACAACGTGACCAGCCACGGCAGGTTCGCCGCTTGGCCGCGCAGCCATTTCGGATCGGCGTGCGACAGGCCGAACGTGAACGTCCGCGAGATCGGCTGACCACACTCCGGGCAATTCGCCTCGGGCGCCAATCCCTTCAGGTTGTACCCGCAGATGGCGCAGGGAAGGTCGGTGTCGACAGGCGTGGTGGTTAAGGACGACATGCTGGCATCGTAATGTGATTCCCATTCTCGTTGCGAGGTTTACGTTGGTTAGGTATATTTTCGCATGGTGGATAGATATGGCCCTCGGCTCGGCAATTGAGTGGACGGACGCCACGTGGAACCCGGTGCGGGGATGCACGAAGATCAGCTCCGGCTGTGCGCACTGCTACGCCGAGACGTTCGCCGAACGATTTCGCGGGGTCCCCGGTCACCCCTACGAGCAAGGATTCGACCTGCGGCTCGTGCCGGAGAAACTGGCCGAACCATTGAAGTGGGCGAAGCCCAGCATGATCTTCGTCAACTCGATGAGCGACCTCTTCCACGAGGACGTTCCCGACGAGTACGTCGTCGCCGTCGCACGTGTCATGCAGCGGGCCGACTGGCACCATTATCAGGTGCTGACGAAGCGATCGGCCCGAATGCGCGACCTGCTCCAGACGAAATTGCGCTTCGCCGCGAAATGTCGCCACATCTGGTGGGGCGTCAGCGTCGAGAATCGAAAGCAGGGCCTTCCACGTATTGGAGATCTGCGAATGGCGCCCGCGGCCGTGCGCTTCCTTTCAATCGAGCCCCTGTTGGAACATCTCGGTGAAATCAATCTGAACGGGATTCATTGGGTCATCGTCGGCGGCGAAAGCGGCGCGGGCGCCAGGACAATGCGGCGTGAGTGGGTCATCGCGTTACGCGACCAATGCCGTGACGCCAGAGTTCCCTTCTTCTTCAAACAATGGGGTGGGGTGCGCAAGGGTGAAGCGGGGCGTGAACTCGACGGTAAGACTTATGATGCGTTTCCCCAACTCGAACACCGGTGCGTTCCCTCTGCAACCGCGCGTCAAGCGATGGTCGCGCAAGTGGCGGCGCTAATCAGCAAGGGGGCACTTCATGTTCGAACGGTTCGATGTGCGCGGGCTGGTTAGTCACGGCGGCTCTGAGCAAAGGGGAGCCAACCATGTTTGACCTGCAGCCTCCGCGGGACGACGGCTTGCTGACCCCATTGGTAAAGCCTTGGTCTTCTGACAAGCATTATTTCCTGCGGCGCTACATTGACGCGTTCACGACCGCGATGAAGCGGAAATGGGAACTGCACTACGTCGATCTGTTCGCCGGTGCAGGCATTGAGGACGTGAAAGGGCGTGGACTCGATTGGGGCTCACCCTTGATCGCCGCTCAGGCACCACATCAATTTTCTCGGCTGCACGTCAATGAATACGCGGAGGACAGATTCAATGCGCTGGCCGCCAGACTGGCCAGATTCCAGCAGCCCAGCCGACCGCAGCTTCTCCGCGGCGATGCAAATCAGATTGTCGGACAGATCGTCAAATTGATTCCAGCGAAGAGCCTCTCTCTTGCGTTCCTCGACCCTTATGGATTGCACCTTCACTATTCGACAGTCCGTCAGCTCGCCGACCGCGCAATCGATTTGATAATCTTTTTCCCGGATCATATCGACGCCCTGCGAAATTGGCGCGCCTATTACGCGGACAACCCGGAATCTAACCTCGATCTGGTACTCGGCACTGGCGAATGGCGAGAACGCAAGGCCTCGACACCGCGCGACCGTTGGGTCGACGTTCTACGCCAACTCTACGAGGAACAATTGCGCCGCCTTGGATACATCGAGTTCCATTACGAACGTATCTGTCGGCCCGATGGGAGGCACTTGTACCGGCTGATCTTCTGCTCGCGCCACCCGATCGGTGGTCAGATTTGGACGGGAACGTCTTCCAAAAAGCCTGACGGTCAGGGGCACTTCCCTTGGTAACATTGAACTTTCGCGCGCATCACTCACCGCCTGAAAAACGTCTTCCCCTGCTTGTTAAACTTGCTCAAGCGATTGTTCACGTACAACCCCTCCAGCAGGAACTCGCCCACGCTTGCCAGCAGCTCCGGATCCGACGCATCCAGCTCCATCTCCTTCGCCAGCGCCGCGGCGCTCTTGTCCAGGCCCTTGATGGCCTTCATGTTCGTCACGAACTCATCGGCGGTCAGGTCGTCGCCGGCGGGGAAGTTCAGGTTCCCCTTGAATTGCTCGGTGATCGTCTCGTAGGCGTCGACGTCGGCGTACTGGCCGAAGATCTTCTTCACGGCCTCGCCGATCAGGCTCTGGATCAGCTTGTCCTCGGCGCCCTCTTCTTCCGCGAGCGTCATCTCGATCTTGCCGCGGCAGCTCGCGACCAGGTAATTCAGGTCGCAGATCCGCGGCACGACGCGCGTCTGAGCGTTGACGATTCCCCGGCGCTCGGCGTTGCTGATGACCGTCTCCAGGTTCGCGATGCTCGTGCGCACGCTCACGCCGCTGGCCTGGCTGACGTGTGGCGAGGAGCGCGCCTGGCGGACGGTTTCCTCGACGATCTCGTGCACGAACGCCGGCACCTCGACCTTCACCCCGCTGCCGCTGTCGGTCCTGGCGTCGGCGCGATCCACGTACGCGTTCGCCTGGGCGATCTCGATGCCCTCGCGCGCCGTCTCGGGGTAGTGCGTGCGGATCACGCTGCCGATGCGATCCTTCAGCGGCGTCACGATCCGCCCTCGGTTGGTGTAATCCTCGGGGTTCGCGCTGAAGACCAGGCACACGTCCAGGTTCAGGCGGATCGGGTACCCGCGGATCTGGATGTCGCGCTCCTCCAGCACGTTAAAGAGGCCCACCTGGATGCGCGGCGGCAGGTCGGGTAGCTCGTTGATCGAGAACAGCCCCCGGTTCGAGCGCGGGATCAGGCCGTAGTGCATCGTCGATTCGTCCGACAGGTAGCGGCCCTCGGCGTGCTTCACCAGGTCCACCTCGCCGATCAGGTCGGCGATGGTGACGTCGGGCGTCGCCAGTTTCTCGTGGTAGCGGTCGCGGCGATGCACCCACTCGATCTTCGCGTCGTCGCCCTGCTCGGCGAGGATGCGCTGGCCCGACCGGGTCATGGGCGCGACCGGGTCGTCGTTGATCTCGACGCCCGCCAGCACCGGGATCCACTCGTCCAGCAGCTCGGGCAGCATCCGCAGGATGCGCGTCTTGGCCTGCCCGCGCAGCCCGAGGAAGAGTAAGTCGTGTTTCGAGAGGATCCCGTTGACGATCTGCGGGATCACGGTGTCGCGATAGCCGACGATCCCCGGGAACAGCTCCTGGTCGTCCTTGAGCTTGCGGATGAGGTTGGTCCGCATCTCGTCCTTGACCGAGCGCGGGCGATAACCGGTCTCCTTCAGTTGGCCGACGGTGGCGGGCTTGGGGTGCGTCGAGTGCGACATCAGTTACAAATCTCCTCTCGGATCGGTCTGCAATGATAGGACCCGAGCGGTGAAAAGAGATGGACAAAAGTGGCCGCCGGCTGCTCGGACACGAAAAGGGACGGGAGGACGGGAGCCTTTTCGTTCGGGCGAACCGGAGGCTCACCACCCGAACCGCTCCTCGCGCCACGGGTCACCATGCATATGGTAGCCATTCTGTTCCCAGAAGCCGGGGGCGTCGGTGGCGCGCAGCTCGATCCCGCGGATCCACTTGGCGCTCTTCCACAGGTAAAGCCGCGGAACCAGCCCGCGCAGCGGCCAGCCGTGATCGGGCTCCAGATCCCTGCCGTCCCACTGGTACGCCAGGATGCAATCCTGGGCCACGAACTCCGCCAGCGGCACGTTCACCGTGAACCCCGCCTCGCTGTGACACATCACGTATCGTGCGTTGGCCTTGGGCCGCGCGCGGTCGATGATCGCCTTCGTCGGCACGCCGGTGAACACGTTGTCCAGCCGGCTCCAGTGGGTGACGCAGTGCATGTCACACACGACGTCGACCGCCGGCATCTGCCGGATTTCGTCGTAGCTCAACTCGTACTCGTCCTCGACCAATCCGAAAACTCGCAGCCGCCAGTCCGGACGGTACGGATCGATCTTCGGCACGCTTCCGTAGTGGAGGACCGGCCACTTTGCGGTCAGGACCTGTGCGGGTGGCGTACGGTCCTTGGCGGAGCCGCGAAGCGTGTCGGGACTGACGATCCGGAGGCGGCGGGAGGAGTGGGTCATGGCCGTCGGATGGTAGGGAGATGCTTGCGCGGCGGCAACGGTCACGCGCGACCGAGCAGGTCGTGGATACGCCGGCTGATCTCGTCCAGGTCGTGATCGGCCGCGCGAACCTCGGCGGTGGCCTGGTCCCGCTGGGACGGCGGCGCTTCGTCGTCGTCGAACGTGTGTTCCAGCTTCCGCCGCGCCTCGCCGAAGCGTTGCGTCGCGTCGTGCAGGTCGCCCATCAGCTCCTCGGGCACCCGCTGCGCCCCCGTGGAATTTGTTTCCTGCTGCATTCGTGAACCCTCCACTTGCAACACTCAGACCCGCGGCCCCCCCGACAGCGTCCGATCCAGGTTGTACGCCGCGCTGATCAGCGACAGGTGCGTGAACGCCTGCGGCATGTTGCCCAGCGCCTCCCCGTGCGAGCCGGTCTGCTCGGCGAACAGGCCCAGGTGATTCGCGTAGCCCAGCATCTTCTCGAACATCAGCCTCGCCCGGTCGAGGCGCGTCCGGTCAGCCCGGCCGGCCCGCGTCAGGGCTTCGACCAGCCAGAACGTGCACATGTTGAACGTCCCCTCCTCGCCCGGCAGGCCGTCGAAATACTGCGTCGTGTTGTACCGGTAGACCAGGCTGTTCGATAACAGGCCGCCCTCGGTCGGGTCCTTCATCGTCGCATCAAGGGTGCTGAGCATCCGCGGGTCGTTGGGGGCCATGAAGAAGACCAGCGGCATGATCAGGTTGGACGCGTCCAGCGCGTCGCTGCCATAATGCTGGACGAACGCCTTGCGCCGCTCGCTCCACCCGTTGGTCATCACATCGAGGTAGATCTCGTCGCGGCAGCGGTACCACTCGCCCCATCGCGCCGGGAACGATCGCTTGCTCGCCAGACGAAGGGCGCGATCCACCGCCACCCAGCACATGAGCTTGGAGTAGACGAAGTGCTGCAGGCCGCTCCGCGTCTCCCAGATCCCATCATCCGGCCGCCGCCAGTTCGCGCACACCCAATCCACCAGTTCCGACAGCTCGACCCACAAATCCCACGAGATCGGCGCGCCGTACTTGTTGTACAGGTAAACGCTGTCCATCAACTCGCCGTAGATGTCGAGCTGAAGCTGGTTGCTGGCCGCGTTGCCGATGCGAACCGGGCGCGACCCGCGATAACCCTCCAGGTGGTCGAGCGTCACCTCAGCCAGCTCGTGCTCCCCGTGCAGACCATACATGATCTGCAACCCGCCGTCGGGGTTTCGCTCGTGGCAGCGCGCCTCGAGCCAGCGCATGAAGTCGCCGGCCTCCTCGGTGAACCCGACGCGCAAGAGGCCATAGAGCGAGAACGCCGCGTCGCGCACCCACGTGTACCGATAATCCCAGTTGCGCGGCCCGCCGATCGCCTCGGGCAGGCTGCACGTCGGCGACGCCACCAGCGCCCCCGTCGGTGCGAACGTCAGCAGCTTGAGCACCAGCGCCGAGCGGTAAACCATCTCGCGCCACCGCCCCGTGTACGTGCAGCGGTTCAGCCAGGCGTGCCAGAATGCGACCGTCTGGTTCAGCAGGCGCTCCTCGGTCGCCTCGTCGAAGACCTCCGCCCCCTTGTGCTTCTCGTCCAGCGGCCGCAGCACGAACGCCGCCTTCTCCCCGGGATTGAGCCTCAGATCCGCCGTGATTCCCCCGCTGGCCTGGATCATCTTGAGCGGGTGCTTGGTCGTCAGCTCGACGCTCAAACCGTCGCTTCGGAACACCGCGCCGTGCGCCACGATGTCGGTCTTATGCGGGTCGCGGCCGTAGTTGAACGCGGGGCAACACTCGACCCGCATGGGGACCGAACCGCGGACCGCCTCGACCCGCCGGACGAGCTGGCGGAACCCCGGCTCACCCTGCCTCACCCCCACGGGCATGTAGTCGATCACCTCCACCACCCCGTCGCCCAGCAGGAACCGCGTGATCAGGACGTTGGTCTCCGGCCAGTACATCTGCTTGCGGATCGCGTCCTGTGCGACCGGGGCGATCCTGTAGTATCCGCCCTTCTTGTCGTCGAGGATCGCGGCGAAGAGGCTGGGCGAGTCGAAGTGCGGCAGGCACATCCAGTCGATCGACCCGTCGCGGCCGACCAGGGCCGCGGTGTGCATGTTGCCGATCAAACCGTGATCTTCGATGGGGAGGTACGCCATGCGGAGCCGGCGGGCAGCGTACAACAGCGGCGGTGGACGCCGGAACAGCCAAATCCATGAGTCACCGGTCGTCAACGGCTGGGCCCGCTCAAAGGCCCTTCCCCAATGCCCCC
>DATBFY010000753.1:0-5997 GCA_036558265.1 Tepidisphaeraceae bacterium
ATGGTGGAAGCAGGATCGACGTTCGTGTCCATCTCGCCGACGATCAGGAGCAGCTTGCCCTGGAGGTGCGGCGCCAGGGTGACGTTCGATTGCTCCTCGTAGTGGGGACCGATCGGCCAGCCCATCCACTGCTCGTTCCACCAGATCTTGTCCATGCGGTTGTCGTGGCAGCCGCAGTTGGCCACCCCGGCCTTGTAAAAATCGCCGTGGAAGAGCAGCCCGCCCAGTGCGCTCTGCCCCCCGGCGCTCGTGCCGTAAAGGCCGACGCGCGACAGGTCCATGTACGGGTACTTCGCCGCGGCGGCCTTCATCCACAGGATGCGATCGGGAAAGCCCGCATCGCCCAGGTTATGCCAGCAGACGTCGTGAAACGCCTTGCTCCGGTTGTTGGTGCCCATCCCGTCGATCTGCACGACGATGAATCCCAGTTCGGCGACTCCTTGCGGCGGAAAGTAGGCCAAAAAGCCCTTGGGCACGAACGACCCCTGCGGGCCGGCGTAGATGTCCTCGATAACCGGGTACTTCTTTGCCGCGTCGAAATTCGTCGGGCGAAAGATCACGCCGTAGATGTCGGTCGTACCGTCCCGCCCCTTGGCGACGAATCGTTCGGGTTGGGCCCACTTGAGCGGCTTCAGCGGCGAGAGGTCGCCGTGTTCCGCTTCGCATACCATGCCGCCATCATCGGCGCGCCGCACTTCGGTCACCGGCGCCAGGTCCACGCGCGAGTACGTGTCGAGCAGGTACTTCCCATCCGGCGAATACTCGACCCGGTGCGTGCCGTCGCCCTGGGTCAGCACGACCAGTCCGCTGCCGTCGAAGTTGACCCGGCAATAATGGATGTAATAGGGGTCCTGCTCGGGGTAGATGCCGCCGGCGCGGAACCAGATCTGCCGGGCCTTGTCGTCCACGCGATCCACGCCGCGCACGACCCAGTTGCCCCTGGTGATCGCGTTCTTCACCTGCCCGGCCTTGGCGTCGTAGAGGTAGAGATGATTCCAGCCGTCCCGCTCGGACATCCAGATGATCTCGCCGGTATCGTCCAGGTAACGGGTAAAGACCTTGTTGGTCCAGTCGATGAAGGTTTTTGCGATCTCATCGACGATCGCGCGGCTGTCGCCGGTTTTCGCATCCACGGCCACCACCCGCATCACCTGGTGCCCGCGCTGGTTGTAAAGGAACGTGAACCGCGACGAATCCGGCGCCCAGCGAACCTGCGTGATGCTCCAGGGCGTGGCGAACAGCTCGTCGCTGACCGGGACGCGCTTTTGCGATGCCACGTCGAAGAGGTGCGGCTGGGTCACGGCGATCTGGTCGCCGGGCTTGAGGTACTGCATCGAGTGGAGCTTGGGCTGGAGCTGATCCTTGGGCGATGACTCGACCGTGTAGACCTTGTGCTCCTGTTCTTTCTTCGTCCAGAGCGCGACGAAGTGCGACGAATCGGGCGACCAGAACATTCCCGGCTCGTAGCCTTCCTGCGCCGTGCCATCCTTCGACAGGGCCACTTCCTCTCCGCCGGATTTGGGCTTGAGGTAGAGGTTTCCATCGCGCACGGAGGCGACGTACTTGCCATCCGGCGACGTTGAGCCGCGCTGGCCCCACGTGCGCCCCTGCGGATCGGGTCCGGTTCGCGCGCCGCCGCGGAACCCGCCGCGCCGGCCAGTGCCGTCAGCCGGCCGGGCCGCCGCGGTCGTCGTCGATGCCTTGCCCTTCTTCTCGACGGCATACGATGACAGGTCCAGCGACCATCGCGACCCCGAGGCGTCGAACGAAACCGTCTTGCCGTCGGCGGAGAACTCCAGGTTGTCCAGCGGCAGTCGCTCGGCCGCGAGCTGTTGACCGCTCGCCTTGCTCATCGCCTCGGCCAGGCGCATGGTGTCGAACGCGGGGGCGCGTTTGCCGGCGGGGCAATCGACCGTGACGAATTCCCACTTCCCCTCGCCCAGGTCGCTCTTGAACCAGAACCGGTCCTGCCCGTACCAGTGCGGCTCGACGCGGGCGTGCGTGACCTTGCCCTGGAACTTGCGGGCGATCTGTTCCGCGCGGTCATAGTCCGCGCGCGTGCCCTGCGCCCGGGATGCACCTGCCCACGTCACCAAGGCCACCAAACCAAGCGTCACCGCCGCGCGCCAGCCCATGATTTGCTCCTGGTCGAGTGAAGTGTGTCCGACGATGGCGACGTTTGTGCCCCAAGCCGCCGCTGGTTGCAACGCGCGGCGGCGGGATTTGTTGCGGCCGCGGGCCGATTACAATCGCGGTTATGCCCGCCGTCCGCACGCATCCCGGCATCCGCCGACGCATCCTGGTCGCGTTCGTGTTGATGACCGTCCTCCCCGCCGCCGCCCTGTCCTACCTGGGGATGCGCGCGGTCGGGCGCGTGATCGAGGGCCGGCTCGTCCGCGAGCGGGCCGCCAACGCGGCCAGGGTCTTCTCCGAGATGAAGCTGCCGTTCACGCCGCTGATGATGCAGCGGCTGTCGGAGATGTTCGGGGAACAGGAGGGAGAGGTCGCCGCCGAATTGAATTCCGACGCCATCGGCGAGGCGCTGGTCTCCAGCCTCTCCCAGGCCGAGGAGCGCGACCTGCAGGCGCAGTTGCACGAACGCGCCACGGCGCCGCAGACCGTGCGGCTGGCCGGTCGGGAATTCGTCCTGGCGCCCGCCGAGGTGCGCGATGCCCAGAACCGCCCGCACACGTTGTACCTGATGGTGGACCGGCGGGTGCTGGACGATGCCAAGGCCGCCGCGGTCCGGCCGATCCTGCTGGGCGCGATCCCGGTGCTGCTGGCCGTGATCGCGGCGGCGGTGTACGTCTCGCGCACCATCACCGCGCCCATCCGCCGCCTCTCGGCCCAGATGGAAAGTCAGATGCCCACGGCCGACTCGGTCGCCCTGCACGATGTCGAGCTGCACGCGCCCAAAGAACTGGCGGACCTGGCCGCGACGTTCAACCGCATGCTCGGGCGCTTGCGCGAGACGCAGCAACGGCTCCTGGAGACCGAGCGGCTGGCGGCGGTCGGCAAGATCGCGGCATCCGTCGCCCATGAGGTGCGCAACCCGCTCTCGGGGATCCGCATGAACCTCCAGCTTCTGCAGCAGCACCTGGCGCGCGAGGGGCGGACCGATGAATCCCTGACGATCGCCCTGACGGAGCTGGAGCGGCTCGACGCGATCGTGCAGGAGATGCTGGTCCTGGGGCGAAAATCCGAGCCGAAGTTCGAGCGCGTCGATCTGCGCGAGATCGCGGGCGACGTCCTGCACCTCCTGGAGCGGCGTCTGGCGCACGCGGCGGTCACGCCGACGCTCGAAGGCGCATCCGCGCCCGCGACCGCCGACCCGGCGCAGATCAAGCAGGTGCTCTTGAACCTGATCCTCAACGCGACGGATGCCATGCCGCAAGGCGGCCGCCTGACCGTCCGCACCACCGGCCACGACGGCGTCGCGCGGGTCGAGATCGAGGACACCGGGCCGGGAGTGACTCTTGAGAACGGCCAGGACCCGTTCGCATGGTTCAGCACCAGCAAGAGCGCCGGCAGCGGGATCGGCCTGGCGGTCTGCAGGCAGATCGTCGAGGCCCATGGGGGGCGGATCGGGTTGGAGCGGATCGAGGGAGGAACGCGCGCCTGGGTCCAGTTGAAGCACCAAGGTCCAAGCTCCAAATTTCAAACGAATTTCAATGACCAATGACCAAATGACCCAAACATTACGTTTCGCGCGTGGGTTCGGTCTTGGCGAGAATCGACGAGAAGATCCGCGTAAGTTCCCTCGCTTCGTTGTGAAGCGCCGTTTGCTCCACCAGGTCAACGCCCGGCGCCGTTCCCAACAAGCGCAGCCAGAGGGCGCTTTCCTTGGACTCCTTGCGGCAGATCTTGATGCGCATCCGGAAGTCCTTCTTGCTCAACGCCTCGTTGGCCTCAATGTAATTGGCGGCGACCGAACCGGATGCCTTTACGAGTTGTCGCGCATCCTCTTCGGTCGTGACGGTCCGGGGCAGCGTCCGCACAAATGCGCGACATCGGCGCGCGAACTCGAACGTCCGCTCTTCCAGGTCATACGGCGTCGAACGCACCCACTTCGCCATACCCGCTCCCTACTTAGGTCATTGAGTATTTGAACTTCGAATTCGTTTGAATTTTGATGCTTGTAATTTGGATCTTACTCGATCTCCGTCGCTGCCGCGCGGCCGACGGCTTCGGTCGGCTCGACCGGCTCGTGCGCTTCGCCCTTTCTTCTCGCCTGCGCCCGCAGGGCCGCCGTCCAGAGTGCCACCAGCGCCAACATCGCGCCGCTGGTCCAGAACTGGCCCGTGTTGCGCCAATAGGGGTAGGTCAGGCCGGCGATGATCGGGCCGATCACGCGTGCCAGGCTCGACAGGCCATGGTAGAGGCCGAAGACCACGCCCTGTTCGCGGGGGTCGCTGAACTTGGAGAGCAGGGATGAGAGCGTCGGCCCCTGGAAGCTTCGCCCCGCGGCGTTGGTGGCGCCCGCAACGGCCAGCAGCAGGATCGCGGGCCAGAATGCGAGGCCCACGTAGAAGCCCATGCCGATCGTGACCAGGATGGGCCCGCCGATCGCCAGCGGCCACTCGCCCAGGCGCTTGGTCAGCCGCCCGATCAGCCCGCCTTGGACGAAGGCGATGATCAGCCCCACGTAGCCGAAGAACCAGCCGGTGTTGCGCCCGGCGATTTTCGCATCGTGCCAGCCGAAGACCTTCGCGAGGAAGATGCCGGCCGTTGCCTCCATCATCACGAAGCCGGCCATCGAGACGACGGAGATCAACAGGAGCTGGCCGACGACCGGCTTCCTGAGCACCGGGGTGAAGGTGGAGGGGTGCAGCCAGAGCTTGGATTCGGTCGGCTTGTGCACGCGCGATTCGGGGAGCCTGAAGAAGGTCTGAGCGGCGGCGACGAGGGCGAGCAGGGCGGCGGCATAGGCGGGCCAGCTCACGTTGATCGCCCCCAGCACACCGCCCATGAACGGGCCGATGCAAAAGCCGATGCCGAACGCGGCGCCCAGCAGGCCCATGCCCTTGGCGCGGTTCTCGTGGGTGGTGACGTCGGAGATGTAGGCCTGGGCCGTCGAGACGTTGCCGCCGGTGAAGCCGTCGATCACGCGGGAGGCGTAGACCAGGGTCAGCCGGGTCGTCGGGTCCCAGCGGCTGTGCGAGGCCACGCCCAGCAGCGCGTACCCCGCCGCGCTGCCAAGCTGCGAGAGGATCAGCACCGGCCGGCGTCCGTAGCGATCGGACAGTGCCCCCAGGATCGGCGCCCCGACAAACTGACAGATGGAGAAGATCGAGAAGATCAGCGTGACCTTCATCGGGTTGGCCTGGTAATTGGGGACGTAGAAGGGGAGGAGGGGGATGATCAGCCCGAACCCGAGGAAATCGACCAGGACGATAAGAAAGATCGAAAGCAGCGCGCCTTTTGGCGGCTCGGCGTTGGGGAGGTCGGGGCTGGCGTAGTCGACGGACATGCGGCGGGTTATAGCACGGAATGACGAGGCTGCGAGGGGCGCGGGTCGTGGGCGTGTCAGGGGAGCACTGTGGAGACGGATGAGGGGATGAGGAGCCGGTGATGCGCGAGGCGGCCGAAATAAAAGAGGTTTCCTGGACGGGAAATCCGAAGCGCAGTTAGCGACATGGGTTGCGCTGCATTGGAGGGCCGAAGCGGCTGGAAAACCGACCCCAAACCGACCCTTTCATTGGCGGTTTTGGACCCCTGTGTGCTCCGCTGCCGGGCTTCTGTCGCCCCTCCGGGGCTGGTCGTTTGATTGTATCTAATATCCACGGCTTACGCCGTGGGCTGCATTCTGTTGCCGCTCCGCGGCTGAAGGGTATTGGGTTGTCAATGAGCGCGTGCGGGTGGGCGCGCGGAGCCCATCCATAAGAAGGCGCGGTGTTGCGCGCCGGTGACGCGCGGGGCGGCATCAATGTTTGGGAAGGTGGGAGTTTGTTGGGGAATTCGGGTGAGATTTTTTTAATTTTTCGATGGAGGGGGTGG
>DATBFY010000754.1:0-6188 GCA_036558265.1 Tepidisphaeraceae bacterium
GCCCTGGGCGTGGTCATCTGGGACCCCGAGGTCTACGCGTTCGACACGATCCCCAACACGATGGACCCGCGCGAGACCACGGTCATCATCTCGATCGCGATCATCTCCTCCATCCTGGGCGCCCTGGTCCCCGCCGTCGTCGCCGCCCGCAAACACCCTGTGGAGGCATTGCGATGGGAGTAATCACGCCAATCCGCCGTTTAGCCGGCCCGTCCACGGGCCGCCCAGCCGCGGAGCGGCGCCAGAATGTAGCCCACGGCGCAAGCCGTGGGTTCCCACCCGCACAAGCCCCCCAGCCCCGTAGGGGCGACAGAACCCCGCCCATCCGCAGTAACCCTTAGTACCCGACCCAACCAACTCGCCGATGTCTCAATCCACCGCCATTCCCCGCCCCGCCGCCACCACCGACGCCATCCTCCGCGCCCACAACGTCCACCGCGCCTTCAAAATGGGCGACAGCACCGTCGCCGTCCTCAAGGGCGTTGATTTGACCCTCCGCCCCGGCGAGTTCGTCGCCATCGAGGGTCGCTCCGGCTCCGGAAAATCCACGCTCCTCCACATCCTCGGCGGCCTCGACTCGCTTGACGCCGGCTCCCTCGAGTTCGCGGGTCAGAACTACACCCACGGCGCGGACCGCTCGCGTGACGACCGCTGGTATTCCCGCGTCGCACACCCCGCAATCCTGATCGCCCTCCTCCTGGGGAGCCTCGTCGCTGACGTCGTCAGCATCCGGCCGTTCGCTCGGGCCGTCCTGGTGGCCGGCGGCATCCTGGCGATTGCCGTCACCGCGCTTCTGGTATGGCTCCTTCGCAATTATGCCGAGGAACGCCCCATCACCCACCTGCGAAACACTCAGTTCGGCTTCGTCTTCCAGTTCTATCACCTCCTGCCCGAGCTCAACGTCCTCGAAAACACGATGCTCGCGGCCATGATCGAACGGTCTTGGTTTGGATTCCGATCCCACCGCCGCGACCTCGTCGAGCGCGCCACCCGACTGTTGGACCAGGTCGGACTTTCCCACCGCCTCCGCCACCGCCCCAGCCAGCTCTCCGGCGGCGAGCGCCAGCGGGTCGCGATCGCCCGCGCCCTCATGAACGACCCGCGCGTCCTCTTCGCCGACGAGCCCACCGGCAACCTCGACGCCGACACCGGCCGCCAGATCATGAACCTCCTCGAACAACTCCACCGCGACCAGAACCAGACCATCGTCATGGTCACCCACGATCGCGCCCTGGCCCGCGAGGCCGATCGCGTCCTGGTCCTCAAGGACGGCAAACTCGAAAAGGCCGACTAAACTCCGGGTGGCGCGTCAACGGTTCGTGGCCGCCACTGCTGACGGTCGTCCTGACGGTCTGCGTTTTCCTTTCCGCGCGATGCGACGGCGCCGGAGCGCGTCGCCTGATTCGGGCGCGATGACGCCGGCGCATTGTACGTCGCCGGATACGAGGGGATGATCTACAAGATGAACTTTGACGGGGCGACGTTCGACCCGACGCCTGCACGCGCGACGACGCCGGCGCCTCGATGGGACAACGTCAACGCCCCGGGAAGGTGATGGAGATGACGAGAGCAGCAAGCGTTCGGCGTGCGATGTCGGTCGGCCTGGTCGTAGTCGCGCTGTCCGTCATGGCCCGCGCGCAGCAGGACTTTTCCAAGGTCGAGATCACGACCACGCATGTCGCCGGCAACGTCTACATGCTCCAGGGCGAGGGGGGGAACATCGGCGTGTCCGCAGGGCCCGACGGCCTGCTCATCGTCGATGACGAGTTTGCGCCGCTGGCGGAGAAGATCCAGGCGGCGCTGACGCAGATCAATCCGGGCAAGCTCAAGTTTGTGCTCAACACGCACTTCCATGGCGACCACACGGGCGCCAATCCGCACTTCGGGCGCCAGGCGCCGATCATCGCCCACGCCAACGTCCGCAAACGACTCGGCGGGCTCAAGCTCCTCACGAAGGAAGGGCTGCCCGTGGTCACCTTCGACGAATCGCTTTCCGTGCACTTCAACGGCGAGGAGATCAAGGTCCTCCATGTGCCCAACGGCCACACCGACGGCGACAGCCTGATCTTCTTCACCGGCTCGAACGTCGTTCATATGGGCGATCAGTTCTTCTCGGGCCGGTTCCCCAACATTGACCTGGGCAGCGGCGGGGACGTGCGCGGATACATCCGCAACGTCGAGGAGGCGCTCAAAAAGATCCCGGCGGATGCCAAGATCATCCCCGGCCACGGCCCGCTGAGCACGATCAAGGAACTGACAGAGTTCCACGAGATGCTGGTGGGGACTGCGGGCTTTGTCGAGAAGCAGATCGCCGCGGGCAAGACGCTCGAACAGGTCAAGGCCGAAGGCTTGCCACAGCAGTGGAAGGGGTGGGACAAGGTGCCCATCCGCGAAACGCGATGGCTCGACATCCTGTATCGTGGCTTGAGCCGCAAGCCGGCCGCGCCCGTGGATGGCAGCAAGCCTTAGCAAAGGGGGGGCGCACCGTCCGTGGAGCAACGCCGCACACACGTCATGCGACCGATCCCGATCAAAGACACGCTCGAACGCATTCCCGGCGGGCTGATGGTCGTGCCCCTGCTCCTGGGATGTGCGGTTGCAAACCTCGCGCCGGCCTTGCCGAAGTGGCTCGGATCGTTCTCCGGCGCCCTGTTTGGGAACCCACTGCCGGTTTTGGCGGTGTTTTACGTCTGCATCGGGGCGACGGTCGCGTTTGAGACGACCCCGTACGTCCTGAGGAAGGGCGGGGTGCTGTTGGTGACCAAGATCGCATGCGGCCTGCTCTGCGCGGTCGTGCTGGGTCGTTGGCTGGGCGATGGGGTCGTTCGCGGCGGGTTCTTCTCCGGAATGTCCGCGCTGGCGGTCGTGGCGGCGGTCAATGATACCAACGGGGGGCTCTACATGGCCTTGACGGGTCAGTACGGTCGCACGCGGGACGCGGCGGCATACTCGGTGATGTCATTGGAGTCGGGACCGTTCCTGACGATGCTGACTCTGGGCGCGGCGGGGTTGTCGGCGTTCCCCTGGCCCGCACTTCTGGGCGCCGTCCTGCCATTGCTGGTCGGCATGGTGCTGGGGAACCTGGATCCGAAGATGCGGGAATTCCTCGGGCGCGGCGTGCCGGTGCTGATCCCGTTCTTCGCGTTTACACTCGGGACGACGATCGACGCGAGCAGTGTCTGGCGCGCCGGCGCGCTCGGGCTGGCACTGGGGCTGTTGGTGGTCGCGTTCACGGGGAGCCTGCTGTGGTTTGCGGACCGATTGACCGGCGGTACGGGTGTGGCGGGAGTCGCCGCCGCGTCCACGGCCGGCAATGCCGCGGCGGTTCCGGCGATCGTCGCCGCCGCCAACCCGGCCTACGCCGGCGCGGCCGGTCCCGCCACCGTCCTGGTGTCGGCAAGCGTGATGGTGACGGCCATCGTCGTGCCGTTCGTGACCGCGTGGGTGGCTCGCCGGGCGAAGCAGGCCTCGGCGGCGCTGGGCGGAACGCCGTTGCGTGGCGCGAAATTGGCCGCGGAGTCCAAGTCATGACGTCGCTCGCCCGCCCCCACATTGCGATCACCATGGGAGATCCGGCGGGGATCGGGCCCGAGCTTTGTCTTCGGCTGTTCGCGCATGCCCATACGAAAGACCTCTGCGTCCCCATCGTGTTGGGTGACGCGTCAATTCTCGCGCGCGTCTCGCAGCGCCTTGGATTGAAGATGCCGGCCTCTGTGATCTCGCCGGCGCAGCCGTCGCGTGCTTTACGCGAGCTGAGCGAACCCACCGTGGTCGATCTGCACGCCATTGATGAGCCCGCGGGGATCGAACCTGGCCGGGTCAGCGCCACCACCGGCCGCGCGGCGTTCAACTACATCGAGCACTCGATTGAGGCGGCCCTTTCGGGTGACGTCGACGCGGTCGTTACCGGGCCGATTCACAAGGAGGCGTTGCGTGCGGCCGGCGTGCCGTTCCCGGGGCACACCGAGATCTATGCCGCGCGCACCGAGGCACGCCGCGCGTGCATGGCCCTGACCTGCCCCGACCTGACCTGCACCTTCGTCACCGTTCACGTCGGTTATCGCGATGTGCCGCGCCTCTTGAGCGTCCAGCGCGTGCTCGACGTGATCGGCCTGACCGCCGCGTTCGTGCGCCGCATGCAATCGCGCGAGCCGAGGCTGGCGGTCTGCGGCCTCAACCCGCACGCGGGAGAGCATGGGCTGTTCGGCGATCGCGAGGAAGAGCGCATCATCGTCCCCGCAATCGAGGCGGCGCGGGCGCAAGGGCTGACAATCGACGGCCCGCTCCCGCCTGACACGGCGTTCCTCCCCGCGCGCCGCCGCGAGACCGATGCCTTCGTCTGCATGTACCACGACCAGGGTCACATCCCGCTCAAGGCGCTGGCGTTCGACCAGGCGGTGAACGTGACACTGGGCCTGCCGATCATCCGCACCAGCGTCGATCACGGCACCGCGTTGGACATCGCCTGGCAGGGCAAGGCGAATCCGACCAGCCTGTTCGAGGCGGTGCGCATCGCGGCGGCGCTGGCGGCGCCAGGGCCTGGGGGGTTGCCATGAATGCCGTCGTCATTGCCGATGACCTGAGCGGTGCCGCCGAGCTCGCGGCTGCCGCCGCGAACCTCGGCTGTTCCGCAGAGGTTCAGACGTCCTTCAACCCGTCGAGTAAGGCAGAGGTTGTCGCGATTGACGCTGACACCCGTGGAATTTCGGGCAGCGAGGCCGCCGAAGTCATCGCGATGCTGACGCGGGACGTCCTGCGTGCCGAGCCACGCTGGATCTACAAGAAGACCGATTCGGTGCTGCGCGGCAATGTGCGGGCGGAAATCGAGAGCATGCTGCACGCGACCGGCCTGCCCCGGGCGCTGCTGGTGCCGGCCAACCCGTCGAAGGGGCGCATCATTCGTGATGGGATTTACCTGGTCGCCGGCACGCCGCTGGCAAAGACCGCGTTCGCGATAGACCCCGAGCACCCACGCCGAACGTCTAGCGTACTGGAACTGTTGGGGGAAACGGGAAACCTGCCGGTACGGCGGGTGAGCGCTGATGAGGATCTTCCCGGCGAGGGCATCATCGCACCGGATGTGACGGACCCCGCCGATGTAAAGCGACATGCCGCCCGGGTGGACGACCGTACGCTGCCCGCGGGCGGCGTGGAGTTCTTCGAGGCGCTGCTGGCGGTGAAGCGCAAAGATCAGACGGCGATATCTGCTCACGTCCCGAAGCGGCTCGACGGCGCGACGCTTTTCGTCTGCGGCAGCGCGCACGCCTGGGACCAGGGCCGCGGGTCGGCTTGCGCGCGGTACGGGATGGCGGTGCTGTCGATGCCGGATGACATGCGATCCGGCGCCGTGGCCGATGACGACGCGGTTGCCGGATGGGCCGAACGCATCGCGAACGCGATTTCGGCGAGCGGCCGCGCCCTGGTCGCCATTGGCCGCGCCCAGGCGCCGGACGAGAAGACAGCGCCGCCCCATTGTTTGGCAGACCTGCTTGCCCAGGCCGTCGCCGGTATCCTGCGGCGAGGAACGAACGTTACCTTGTGCGTCGAAGGCGGGTCGACCGCGTCGGCCCTCCTGCGCGCGATGGGTTGGACGCGCCTGACGGCGCAGCCATCGCCGGGCCTGGCGGGCGTTGCGGCGCTTCGCCCCGAGGGCATCGAGGATACGTTATTGTTCGTGAAACCCGGAAGCTATCCCTGGCCGGCCCAACTCTGGCCCGAGGCGACACCGGAGGGCGTTTGATGATGCGCATGTTCATCCCATTGTTTTTGATCGCCGTGCAATTCCTGGCGACCACGCCAGCCATGGCGGCCGCGGCGCCCGCGGGGCCCGCGGCCCGCCCGACCGACTACCAGAACTTCGCGATGTCGCACGCCGGCGACCCGGACCGGGGCAAGGCACTATTTTTCGACGAGTCTCGCCTGGCCTGCAGCCGCTGCCACACGGTCAGCGCCGACGATCGCACGGCCAAGGTCGGTCCCGGGCTGTTCGCGATCGGAGACAAGTTCGGTCGCAGCGAACTGGTCACGTCCGTCCTGTATCCCTCCGCAGAGATCGCCGTCGGCTACAGCGCCACCACCGTGCGAACCCGCTCCGGCGACGTCATCCAAGGGGTCCTCAAGGAGGCGACTAAGGCCCAACTCACCCTCATGCAATCGGATGCGACGCTCGCCCGCATCGACGCGGCGGA
>DATBFY010000755.1:0-19422 GCA_036558265.1 Tepidisphaeraceae bacterium
GGCGGGGGCGGGTTTGATTTCCACCCGCACCGCGACATGGAGATCGTCTCGTACATCGTGGACGGCGCCCTGGAGCACCGCGACCGCCTGGGTAACCGGCACGTGAACAAGGCCGGCGAGGTGCAGGTGATGTCGGCGGGCAAGGGGATCGTTCACGCGGAGTACAACCCCAGCGCCACGCAGTCGATGCGGCTGCTGCAATTGTGGATCCTGCCGCGGCACAAGGGATTGCCGCCGCGCTGGGAGCAGCGGCCATTCACCCGCGAGGATCGGCATAACCGGTGGTTTACGGTCGTCTCGCCGGAGGAGTCGAAGGTGGACGGCGGCCTGGCGATCGACCAGGACGCGACGATTTACGTCAGCGCGCTGGATGCGGGCAAGAAGCTCGCGCACGAGAGCGGGCCGGGTCGGCACGCTTACTTCTTCGTGATCGATGGCGAAGCGGAGCTGAACGGACGGGCGCTCAAGAAGGGCGACCAGGCGCGGATTGAGGGCGAGACGAAGCTGGAGGTGACGGCGAAGAAGGATTCGGAGTTGATGCTGTTGGATATGGCGTAACGAGACTCACGTGAGCAAAGCCGTCATCCTGATTAATGAGGAGGTTTTACCGACGAAGGATCTGGCCTCGAGGGGAAGCGACGTGCCATTCGAGGCAAGATCCTTCGGTCGTTGAAACTCCCTCAGGATGACGAGCTTTGCAACGAGTCCAAGCAGGCTGACTTTCCACAAACCATGCGTCTCCAGAAAGGAGCACTGTCATGAGCAAATCATTCGCAGAGAAGGTCGCACTGGTCACCGGGGGTACGAGCGGCATCGGGCGGGCGACCGCCCTGGCGTTCGCGCGGGAGGGGGCCAGGGTCGTCGTCTCCGGACGGCGGACTGAGGAAGGGGAAGAAACGGTACGGCAGATCAAGGCGCTGGGAGGCGAGGGGACGTTCGTCAAGGCGGACGTGGCGAAGGAAGAGGACATCCGCCGGCTGGTCGAGACGACGGTGCAGCGGTACGGGCGGCTGGACTACGCGTTCAACAACGCCGGGGTGGACGGGACGTTCGCGCCGACGGTCGAACAGACGGAGGAGAATTATCGGCTGACGTTCGACGTGAACGTCAAGGGCGTGCTGCTGTCGATGAAGCACCAGATCCCGGCGATCCTCAAATCCGGCGGCGGGGCGATCGTGAACAACTCCTCCATCGTCGGGGTGGTCGGGTTTGCCGGGGCGGGCGTTTACACGGCGAGCAAGCACGCGGTGATCGGGCTGACGAAATCGGCGGCGCTGGAGACGGCCAAGCAGGGAATCCGCGTCAATGCGGTGGGGCCGGCGGCGATCCAGACGGACATGTACGACCGCGTGTTCGCGACGGCGGATGCCAAGACGTTTGCGGCGAGCCTGCACCCGATCGGTCGGGTCGGGCGGGTGGAGGAGGTGGCGAGTGCGGTGTTGTGGTTATGCTCGCCGGGGGCGTCGTTCGTGACGGGGCAGACGTTGATGGTGGATGGGGGATTTACGGTACAGTAATCGTGCGCGTGTTGGCGGTTCCTTCAGGTCGGAAGCATGATTTCGGGCAGACAAGAATGTCCGCCCCACCATCCAAAGAACGTCTGTTGCACTGGTCCAAGAAGGAGAATGACATGAAGCACTTCGCATTGTTGGTGGCAACGGTAGCAGTGGTGATGATGACCGCGCCGGTTCGGGCGGCCGACACGTACAAGGTCGATCCGGTTCACTCGGCGGTGATCTTCCGCGCGCATCACGCGAACATCGGGTACGTCTACGGCCGGTTCAACGACTTCGGCGGGACGTTTTCGGTGGACGAGGCGGACCCGGGCACGAGCACGTTCGAGTTCCGCGTGCAGGCGGCCAGCGTGGATACCCGCCAGGAGAAGCGCGACGCCCACCTGAAGAGCCCGGACTTCTTGAACGCGAAGCAGTATCCGACGATCACGTTCAAGAGCACGGCGGTGAAGAAGGGGGACAAGGACAACGTGCTGGAGGTGGTCGGCGATCTCACGCTGCACGGCGTGACCAAGCCGATCACGGTGCCGGTGGAGATCACGGGGAAGGGTCAGTTCCCGCCCGGCACGCAGCGGACCGGCCTGGAGGCCGTCTTCACGGTCAAGACCAGCGAGTTCGACATCAAGGGGCTGCCGGGGGTCGTCGGTGACGAGATCCGATTGATCGTGGCGGCGGAGGGGGCGAAACAGTAGCGCGAATCGCAAAAGACGTTCACGGCAGGCGGAGGGTAGAGGGTTTTCCGGGCGAGTGTCCGGAGCTCTATCCTCCGCCTTTGTTTTTGTGCGGTGAGGAGACCGCCCGTGGCCGGGCGGGCTAAACGGTCATGCTGACGGCGATGGAAGTGTTGTGGGGGATCGTGTTGCCGGCGGTGGTGGCGGGGGTGATCGCGCTCATTGCGCGGTGGCGGCGATGGGATTGGGCGATGCCGGTGGCGGTGGGAGTGGGATTTGTCGTGGCGTATGCGGTGATGGGCCGGCCGAAGCTGCCGCCGAGCAATGGGAATGACTGGTTGTTCTGGCTGGCGGTGCCGCGGACGGTTCTTGGGGTGGTGGATGCGCTGGTGGGCGGTCGATGGGGGTGGGTGATGGGAGTGTCGGCCGGGATTGTGGCGCTTGTCGTGCTTTGGCCGATCTCGGCAGGGATCGAGGCGCGAGTGCTGTGGGGGACGGTGGTGGGAATGACGGCGGCCGGGGTGGCGCTCGCCTGGGTGGCGGGATTTGCGCGGATGCGGATGGGAGATCGTTGGATCATCGGGGCGTTCGCGATCGTGCTGGGGGCGGCGGGACTGGTGACCTTCTCGTCGAACCTGCGGACGACGGGGGTGAACGGTTTGTCGGCCGGGGCGGCGGTCGCGGCGGCGGCATTGCTCGGACGGGGTGCCGCGCGGAGCGTGGTCATCCTGGTCGTGCCGCTGCTGGCCGGATTTCTGGTGGCGGGGCGGTTTTATCCGGAGCCGGGCGTGACGTGGACGAACGTGATCGTCCTGATGGGGGCGCCCGTGCTGCTGATCGTCGGGGCGCTCGTACCCGTGCGGAGGGGGTGGGTACGCGGGATGATCGGTCTGCTTGCGGTGGCGATCGCCGTGGCGGCGGTGGCGGGCCCGACGGCCCTGAAGGCCAAGGCGGCGGCGGAGACGGTGGATCCGTATGATGCGTATCGGTAGGCGCGGATCGCGACCGAGGGGGAGTGACGTATACTCCTGCCCTGTCGTCATCTTCCCGTCGTGTCAATTTCGAAAGGTGGTCGCTCATGAAGCGCAGGCTTTTGTTTGTCCTGCTGGCGTTGTGCGTGGTTGGACCGGCCGCGCGGGCGGATGGCGGCAACCAGCAGGCAGGTCCCCTTCTGACCGAGGCGCAGTTAAAGGCGATCATCGCGCGGCCTCATTCGGACAAGGAATTGGTGCGCGGCTTACGGATCTATCCCAAGGGGCGCGAACTGCTGGTGAGCGTCACGGCTACGGCCGCGGACGGGAGCAAGCAGCACACGGAGGTCGCCGTCCAGGAGAAGTGGGTGGACGGAACCTATATCGTGTCGGAGATCGCAAACATCCAGCCGGGCCGATCGCTTTACATGGTGGAAAGCTGGGATGAGCAGACAGGTCTTTATCGAAAGTACACCGTCTTCTCCGACACGGGGCTTGCGAGCGTCGGCCTCGGCGTGCGCATCGGTGAGGCGCGGTCGGTGAGCTGGCTGGTCGAGCCTGCGGGCAAAGCCGCCGGGCCGCGGTGCGTCTCGGTATCGGTCAGCACGGATCAGCGGACGACCTGGCGGGCGGTTTTCGCGCGTGGAGGTGTGGTCGAGCAGGTCCAGGAGGGGCAGGCGAGAGTTGTGGCGAAGTGATGGGAGATGTCAGCGCCGCCGCGCTGCCCGGAGAAGGTCGGCGATCGGATTGAAAACTCATTAACGCATGGTGATCATCGGACAGTTATCCGATCTCTTTCCCGACGTATGTTGGGTTGTCGGTCCCCCTCTTGTGATCTTCCTCATTCTGCTGGTGGGTGCCTTCGCTCCCAAGCGCGCGCATCGCGACCGGCCTCGCGGGTTTGAAGTCCTGCCGCCGAAGGAGGAATCCGACAACCGGAACGACGGAGAATAGCGGTGTCCGAACTGAAATAAGGACGCACGAGGCGTCGCCGAAGTTATTACAAGTCCGACAGCACCGGTTCTTCATCCGCCACGGTCCGGCGCACCGTCGTGGCGACGAACCCACGATACGAGTCGATCGAGTAGATCGCCAGGGCCACCCAGATCATCGGGAAAGCGATCTTCTGCACTGCGGCCAGCGGCTCGCCGAAGGCGAAGACGGCCAGCAGAAATGAGCCGGTGGGGGTCAGGTACTGGAGGAGTCCCAGGGTCGAGAGGCGCAGGCGCTTGGCGGCGTTGGCGAACCAGAGCAGGGGGACGGCCGTCATCACGCCCGAGCCGGCGAGGATCGCGTAGCTGGCGGGCGACCAGGCCAGGCCGTGCCGCGACGTGTCCGCACCGATCACCGTGCCCGCGAGCGGAAGGAGGATGATCGTCTCGACGAACAGGCCAACCATGGGCCCGGCGTTCACGAGCTTGCGCACGAAGCCGTAGAACGCGAACGAGAAGGCGAGGATCAGGCTGATGACCGGCAGGCGGCCCTGGGCGATCGTCAGGATCGCCACCGCGACGGCTGCCAGGATCAGGCTGACGATCTGCCACGGTCGCAGGCGCTCCTTGAGGAAGAAGACGCCCAGCAGCACGACGACCAGCGGGTTCATGAAATAGCCGAGCGAGGATTGCACGACCTGGCCGGTGGTGACGGAATAGATGAAGGTGAACCAGTTGGTCGAGATGAAGATCGTGGACGCGATGAGCGTGGGCAGGGTGCGACGCGAGCGCAGGGCGCGGGCGACGTCGGACCACAGGCCGCGGTAGGCGATCAGCGGCAGGAGGAAGATGACGGACCAGAAGACCCGGTGGGCCAGGATCTGGATGGGCGGGACGTGGGCGACCAGCTTGTAGTAGACGGGAGCCAGCCCCCACGTGACGTAGGCGCCCAAGCCGTAGGCGAGGCCCTTGCGGGACTCGCCGGGTGCGATCGATCGGGCGGCGGGTTGGCAGGCGAGGGTGGACATCGTGGGCGGTTGAGTATTTCTATCGGCGCGGCGCGTGGGCGGGCAACCACGGTGAGGCGATCGGGGCGGCACAGAGGGGTGGATTTTTGGAGCGATTCTGTGACGCGCGCGCTTTGGGCCGGCAATTTCCGTCAAGGCGCGTCAGATGTGAGCCCCAGGTCCTCGTATACGGCTGCCAGCGTGGCGCGGATGCGGGACTGGTGGGCGGCCTCGCCGGGCATGCCATTGAAGACGACGGCGACGGCCAGCGCGCGCTCGGGGTCCGCGAAGCCGGCGCTGGACTGGTTGCCGGAATGGCCAAAGGCGCGCGGGGAGGCGTGGGGGCCGTACTGGTAGGGCGCATCCGCATTGCCGTAAATCGATGAGTTGATCATGAAGCCCAGGCCCCAGTCGATGACGGCGTGGAAGGTCTTGTCGAGCGTGTTCACACGGTGACGGGCGGTCATGGCCTCGACGGTCTGGGGCGAGACGATGCCGCGACCATGCGCGAGCATCGTCTCGTAGAACCGGCCGAGCTCGCGCGCCGGCCCGCGGATGCTGCCGCTGGGGCGCGGGGCGGCCAAGGCCTGCGGCGTCTCGGTGCCGCGGTCGTGCATCGGCGGTGTTTCGGTCACCTGCATGACCATGAGGCGATCGGCGTTGGCGGCTTGTTCGGCGGGCGTCATCGAGACGAAGGTGCGGGTCATGCCGCAGGGGTCGAAAACGTGGTGGCGGAGGTAGTCGGGCAGGGGCATGCCGCCGACGCGCTGCACGATATCGCCCAGCAGGTACCAGGTGATGTGCGCGGAGTAGCCGGCGGTGCGGCCACTGATCCAGCGTGGCTCGGGGCGGGTGTTGCAGATGCGGCGGATGATCTGATCCCAGGGCGTGTCCGGCCAGCCGGTGTCGGCGAGGCGAAGCGGGGCGGTGTGGGTGAGCACGTGTCGGATCGTGATCGTGTCTTTGCCGTGGGCGGCGAAATCGGGGATGTGCCTGGCGATCGGGTCGTCGAGTTCGAGGAGGCCGCGCTCCCAGAGCTGCGCGATGGCGACGGCCGTAAGGGGTTTGCCCGAGGAGAGCCAGAGGGTGATCGTATCGGGGGTCATGGGGAGCGCGGATTGGTCGGACTGCTGCGGGCGTGCCAGTCCCACCGCCTCGTCGACGACGGTGTGGCCGGCGAGTGAGACGTAGAGTTGTGCGCCGATGTGCAGGCCCTGGTCGATGCCGGAACGGATCACGTCGAGCGTTCGCCGCATGCGCGGGCAAGGATACGACCAACGGCGTCGCTGAACAAAGACGCGCGCGCTCGTCATCCTGAGGGAGTTTTCAACGACCGAAGGATCTGGCCTCGAATCGACGATCACTTCCCTTCGCGGCCAGATCCTTCGCTTCGCTCAGGATGACGGTTTTTTGGAAGCGCTCGCCATTACTTCGCCCGGCGCAGCGCCGGCTTGGTGGCGATTACGGGCTCGTCCGTCATGTCGAGGATCGACCGGGTCGAGAACGCCGTCTTCACGCTGCTCGCCGGTTTGATCGCAGCCAATGCGGGTACCGCGCTGGGTGCCGCCGGCGCCGGCAGGCTCGTGTTGTAGCGCTGGGCGAGGGTTACCAGGTCGTTGAAGTCGATCGTGCCGTCGTAGTTCAGGTCGCCGTGGTCCCAGGCGGGGTCGGTCGTGTTGTAGTGCTGGGCGAGGACGACCAGGTCGTTGAAGTCGACCTTGCGGTCGCGGTTCACGTCGCCGTTGAGGAAGAAGAAGTTGTAGGTGTAGTCGTCGCCGCCCGTGCCGTCGCCGTTGCCGTCGAGGAGGTTCCCGGCGACGTCATTCAGGCCCGCGGCGTGAACGGTCGCGCGGTAGTTGCCGTCCGGCAGGATCCCGCCCAGGAACGGCACGGCGGTGTTGGTCAGCGGATCGTAGCCCAGGAGCGAGAGCGGCACGGTCGCGCCGGTGTCCACGTTGGTGATCGTGAAATCGTCATAGGTGAGGCTGTACAGCACGTTCTCGCTGAACGTGAAGTTCAGGCGGTGCACCGGCCCGTTGAGGTAGGGGAAACCGGCCGACGTGATCCGCGGCGGGACGATGTCGGGCACCGTAAAGACGGGCGAGAATTCGGACGTATTGCCGGTGGCGACCTGGGTCGCCGTCGCGGTGATGAACCAGCCCGCCGGCACGCCGCCCGCAAATACGTGCGCGAAGTTGACGTTTCCGGCCGCGTCGGTCGCCACGTTGAAGGCGCCCAGGTAGCGCTGGCCTTCGCCGTAACCCGACGGGTCGGCGCTGGGTGATGCGTAGACGTCGATCTGATAATTGGTGGACGGCGCGCTGCTGAGCGCCCCCTTGACGGTCGTCGCCGCCGGCATCGAGCTGACCGAGGCGATGGTCGGGAAGTTCTGGCGGGCGTTGGGGCCGGCGTCGGCATCGAGCGGGTCGTTAGGGGTCACGCCGTCGTTCGCCAGGTCGATGCCCAGGCCCACGTTGTCGTGGATCGAGTTGCCCAGGATGGTGTGTCCGACGCCGCTGGCAACGTCCACGCCCGCGCGGCCGTTGAAGGCGATGATATTCCCGTACGCGGCGGAAGTCGCCCCGACGCGCACGTTGTGGGATGCGCCGGTGAGCTCGACGCCGGCCCGGCCGTTGCCCATCGCCGTAAAGCCGTCCGGCCTGACGCCGATGAAGTTGTTGGAGACCTCGCCCGACCCGCCGCCGAAGAACACGCCTTCGCCGGTGTTGCCGGAGATGACGTTGCGTGTGAGCGGCGACGGCGCGCCGCCGATGAGGTTGTTGTCGGACAGGACGGTGACGCCCGCGACGTTCGGGATGGCCGCGCTGCCGTCGCGGTTGGTGCCGATGAAGTTGCCCTGGGCGGTGTTGCCCGGGCTGGCGAACTGCACGCCGATGTAGCTGCCGCCGATGACGTTCCCCGCGCCCGCGACGGCGCCGCCGACGAGGTTGCCGGTTGCGCCAAGCGATGTGAGGACGCCGCTCTGGGGGTTGCCCAGGACCAGTTTGGTTGTCAGGTCCGTGCCGATCAGGTTGCCCTGGACGAGATTGTTGTTCGCGGTCGCGCCGGTGATCGTCACGCCGTCGTTGCCGTTGGCGGAGATCAGGTTGCCCGCGCCATCGACCGTCCCGCCAATCTTGTTGTCGTGCGCCGCGTCGAGGATGACACCGTCCACGTGATTCCCCAGTGCCGCCGCGCCGATCACGTCCGTGCCGATGAAGTTTCCGAGGATCTGGTTGCCGGTCGAGCCGGTGCCGTTGACGTTGACGCCGCTGCCCGTGTTGCCCGAGATCACGTTGCGCTCGCCGGCGGTCGTGCCGCCGATCACGAGCGACATGCCGTTCTTGAGGTTCACACCGTCCTGGGCGTTGGGGATCGCCGCCTTGCCGGTTCGATCGATGCCGATGAAGTTGCCCTTGATCTGGCTGTTGGACGCGGCCGCGATGTAGACGCCGTGCCCGCCGTTGCCGGAGATCAGGTTACGCTCTGCCGCCGTCCCGCCGCCGATCGTCACGTTGTTCGAAACATCCTCGACGCCGTGGCTGCCGTTGGGCAGCGCCGCCAAGCCGCTGGCGATGGTGCCGATGAAGTTCCCGCTGACGACCGACCCATCGGCGCGCGCCAGGAAGACACCAATCGCGCGGTTGCCCGAGATCAGGTTGTTCTGACACTGGGTACCGTTGCCGATTTCGACATGGACGCCATCGCGCGTGTTGGGGATCGCAGCCGCGCCAGAGAGGTCCGTGCCGATGTAATTCCCCTGGACCCGGTTATCGGTCGGGGCGGGGCCGAAGCGGACGAAGAGCTGGACGCCGTCGCCGTTGTTGCCGGAGATGAAGTTGCGATCGCCGCGGTTGAGCCCACCAATCACGTTCTGTGCCGCCCCGTCGCGCAGGCCGACGCCGTAGTTGCCGTTGGGCAGCGCCGCCGCCCCGTCACCGCGCAGGCCGATCAGGTTGCCTTGGACGGCGTTGTCGGTCGTGCCGTTGTCGGAGAAGAGGATGCCGCCGCCGGCATTGCCGGAGATGACATTTCGCGCCTCTCCCGATTCGCCGCCGACCAGGTTCTTGAACGCCCCCCCGCGGACGAACACGCCCTGGTCGCCGTTGGGCAGCGCCGTCATGCCGGTCAATGTCGTGCCGATCAGGTTCGCCTGCATGAGATTCCCCGCCGCCGCGGTGCCGAGGATGAAGACGCCCTCGTCGCGGTTGCCCGAGATCACGTTCCCACCGCCACTGACGGGCACGCCCACCACGTTCGACGCCGACGAGATCGCAACGCCGTCGAAGTTGCCGACCGCCAGCGTCCCGCTCGCGTCCGTGCCGATGTAATTGCCGATGACCTGGTTCTCGACCGCGTTGGCGCCGCTGATCGCGATGCCGTCCTGCGTGTTGCCGGAGATCACGTTGCGCCCGGCCGAGCCGAGCCCACCGATCGTATTGCGCGACCCGCTGATCGAGATGCCGTTGAAGTTCGCCGCCGCCCCCGCGCCGGTTGCATCAGTGCCGATCCAGCAGTTGTCCACCAGGCTCTTGGACGCGTCGAGGCGGACGCCGCTGCCGCCGCCGAAGCGGTTCACGATCAGCCCCTTGAGTTCCGACCCACTCGCCGTGCTGGCGAAGACGAGCCCGTCCGCGCCCGCGCCGGCAAGGTTGCCCGAAAGCTGGATCAGCGGCGACCCCGCGTACCCACCCTGCGTCGTCCCATCCACCTGCGTCACGTCCTTGATCGCCGGCAGCGGACTCATTGGCGTGATCGTCTTCAGCCCCGCGCCGATATGAAATTCGATCCGGTCCGCCCCCGCTGTCGCGTTGGCATCCAGGATTGCCTGGCGCAGCGACCCCACCCCCGCGTCCGCCGTCGTCATCACGTTGAAGGTCGAGAAGCAGATTCGCCCTTCGAGCGGATCGAACCGGGGGACGTTCGTGAGAAGAGGACGACGACGCGACTGCCGCCGCTGTTGACGGGGAGCTTGCTTCCGCATGGCTCTTGGTCCTTTCCGCGCAATCGAGGCGTGTCCGCGTCTGCAAGCCCTCCGCGCAGGACACTGCCGGAAAAGACTGCCACCCCCCTTCCCGCCGTTACCATGCCCTGAACCGGTTACCCACGTCGCTCGCCGCGCCGTTCGCGCGCTACGTCGCCAGCGGTTTCGCGGATCGACAACATGGATGGCTCACCGGGCGTATTCCCTATCGTCCACACATCTTGCCAGTGAAGGAGAACCCATGCGGACGATCGCAACGATCCTCACCCTCCTCTGCCTCACCACCGCCGTCAGCCTCGCCCAGCCCGCGCCAAAACAATCCCCCGCCGACCTCCAGACCGCCATCAACGACCTCCACGTCCTGGGCCAGGACTTCTGGATCTACAACGACCTCGCCGGCGCCATCGAACAGGCGAAGAAGACCAACCGCCCGATCTTCGTCACCTTCCGCTGCGTCCCCTGCAAGGCCTGCAACGGCTTCGACGCCGAGGTCGCCAAGGGGAGCGAGGGGATCAAGCAGCTCGCCCAGCAGAAGTTCGTCTCCCTGCGCCAGGTCGAGATGAAGGGGGTGGATCTCTCGCAGTTCCAGTTCGACTACGACCTGAACTGGGCCGCCATGTTCATCAACGCCGACGGCACCGTCTATGGCCGCTACGGCACCCAGTCGATCGACGGCCCCGACGCGTTCAACTCCATCAAGTCGCTCGAGAAGGCCATGCAACGCGTGCTCGAGCTCCACGCGAATTACGACAAGGTCAAGCCGTCGCTCGCCGCCAAGCGCGGCCTCGACAAGCCCTACAAGACCCCCCTCGACATGCCCGGCATGGAGAACAAGGCCAAGCTCGCCGGCACCACGGCGCGCAACAACTGCATCCACTGCCACATGATCCACGACGCCGAGCAGAACCAGTGGCGAACCGAAGGCACGATGAGCGTCGAGCGCCTCTACCGGTGGCCGCTGCCGGACAACGTCGGCGTCCACATCGACCGGGATGATGGCCGGCGGATCGAGAAGGTGATCCCCGGCAGCCCGGCCGCCAAAGCCGGCCTCGCCCCAGGCGATGACATCACCCACGTGAACGGCCAGCCCATCATCTCGATCGCCGACATCCAGTGGGTCCTCCAGAACACGCCCGACGACAATGCAACGATCGAAGTCACCGCCGATCGCGCCGGCAAGTCCGAAACCCACACCCTCGCATTGCAAAAGGGCTGGCGGAAGATCGACTTCCTCTGGCGCGGCTCGCGCTGGAACCTGCGCCCGCAGCCGGGTTTCTGGGCCCCGATGTTGACCGACAAGGAGATCAAGAGCCTCGGCCCGGACGCCGTTCCCGCCGGCGCCAAGCCCCTGCGCGTCCAGTTCATCGACGCCCACGGCCCGCAAGGCAAGGCCGTGCGGCAGGCCGGCATCAAGGAGGGCGACGTCATCCTCGCCTGCGAGGCTAAGCCCCTCGAATTCGCCACGCCGCAGGACTTCCAGATGCACATCCGCCTGACCCGCAAAACCGGCGAGACCATGCACCTGACCCTCCTGCGCAACGGCAAGACCTTCGAGGCGGCGGTGCCGCTGGTCGAGTGAACCCCCGGAGCGACCAAAACGAGGATAGAGGATGGAAGATGGAGGATGGCGCAAGGGCGTTTGCGCCTTCATCCATCTTCCATCCTCGTCTTTTTTGTACGGATTTCGCCTTTTGCCTTACGCCCTTTGCCTTTCTTCCGCCACCGTGCTACACTCCCCTCACAACTGCCTGCTTCGAAGCCCCGCCCGCCTCGTTTTCGCGGTCCGCCTTCTGAGATTCGCAGAATTCCACAGTTGTGGCACTCAGGTTGCCGGCCACGTGGCCGGTTCTTCGTTGGGTGCATTTGTATTTTCTTGCACCTGCGAAAGTGAGTGCCACCATGGGTTTCAAAGCCCTGTCGTTGTCCGCCCAGATCCTCCACACCCTCGAAGCCGAGGGTTACGCCCATCCCACGCCCATCCAGTCCCAGGCGATCCCGCACGTCCTGGCGGGTAAGGATGTTTTAGGCGTCGCCCAGACCGGCACCGGCAAAACGGCCGCGTTCGCCGTGCCGATCATCCACCGCCTGCTCGAGCCGGCTCACAAGGTCCCCTCCTCTTCGTCCGATTCGACCGAGGAAGCGCATAACGTCGCCAAAAGCGCCCGCAAGATCCGCGCCCTGATCCTCTCCCCCACCCGCGAACTGGCCGGCCAGATCGAGCAATCCTTCAAGACCTACGCCCGCGGCACGCCGCTGCGCCACACCGTCATCTTCGGCGGCGTCAGTGCCCACTGGCAGGTCAAGGCCCTGTACCACGGCGTGGACGTGCTCGTCGCCACGCCCGGCCGGCTCCTCGACCTGATGAGCCAGGGCTACGTCGATCTCCGCCACGTGCAGACGTTCGTCCTCGACGAGGCCGACCAGATGCTCGACATGGGCTTCATTCACGACATCCGCCGGATCGTCGCCAAGCTCCCCCAGCATCGCCAGACGCTTCTGTTTTCCGCCACGATGCCCGAAGAGATCCGCCAGCTTGCGGACAGCATCCTCAAGCATCCGGTCACCGTTCAGGTCACGCCCGTCGCCTCGACGGTCGCCACGATCCAGCAATCGGTCTACCTCGTCGAGAAGGGCGCCAAGCGATCGCTCCTGGTCAAGTACCTCAACGACAACGGCATCACCCGCGCGCTGGTCTTCACGCGCACCAAGCACGGCGCCGACAAGGTCGCCCGACACCTCGAACAGTCCGGCATCCACGCCAAGGCCCTCCACGGCAACAAGACCCAGGGCCAGCGCAAGCGCGCCATGGAGGCCTTCGTCTCTCAGCGCCCGCCGATCCTCGTGGCCACCGACATCGCCGCCCGCGGCCTCGACATCGACGACGTCTCCCACGTCGTCAACTTCGACGTGCCCAACATCCCCGAGACCTACGTCCACCGCATCGGCCGCACCGGCCGCGCCGGCGCCAGCGGCACCGCCGTCACCTTCTGCGACCCCGACGAGCGGCAATACCTCCGCGACATCGAACGCCTGACGAAAAACAAGATCCCCGTGCTGGGCGAAATCCACGCCCCCGCCGGCACGCACAGCGGCAACGGCGAGTCTGCCCCGCGCACCCACCACCCCAGGCCCGCCGCCCATCACAAACCCCCGTCGCACCCCAAGCCCGCCGCGCACCACAAGCCGGCGTCGCACCACCGCGCCGCCCCGACCCCGCAACACAAGCCCGAGCATCGTCAAGCCCACGCCCACCCGACGCACAAGCCCGCCGCTCGCCCCCACCCCGTCGGCGGCAGCGGCCACCGCCCCCATGCCCCCGGCGGCGGCGGCGCCCCGCGCCCGCACCACACCGGCGGCTTCAAACGTCCCCACCGCAAAGGCCCCGCGCGCCAAGGCGGCGCCCGCGGCCGCTTCGGCCGCTAAGCGCCAGCGCATCTGCGCACGAACTCGCAGTTCGGAGTTCACGCTTTAGCGTGTCTTTAGTTCAAAGCACGCTAAAGCGTGAACTCCAAACCTGCATTCCACAACTTCGTCCGGCGCTATCGTGCGGACATTCTTGTCTCTCCGAAAACAAACTTCCGATTTACCCAAAGCGTTGTTCCGCGCGCCCCACCTTCACCGCCCACAGCGCCTCTCGTATCATCCGCCCATCCTTTCCGGAGGGCCATTGGGCGCACACTACGGCTCGACTCACTTCCCCACCACCGACCGCGACGCTGTCCGCCGCGCCGCCGAAACCGTCGCAAAAGCCCGGGGCATCAAGTGCCTCCTCGGCCCCGCACTCAACGGCTGGGTCGGCGTCTACCCCGAAGGCCACGGTCAGGACGAATCCGTCGGCCACGATCTCGCGCAGCACGTCCCCGGCCTGGCCCTCCACCTCCTGGTCCACGACGACGACATCTTCGCCTACTGGCTTTGGCGAGACGGCCAGTTGATCGACTCCTTCCACTCCCGACCCGGCTACTTCGGCGAAGCCAACCGCGCAGCCGAACAAGCCATGACCGGCCGCCCCGAAGCCTTCGAACCGCTCCTGGGCCCGCGTACCCAGCGGCTCCGCCCCTTGCTCGACCGCGAGAACCACCCCACCTTCGCCTCCGAGCGCCTCGACCAGTTCGCAAAACTCCTCCGCATCCCCAACGCCCTCACCGCCTACGAATACCTCAAGGACAGCGAAACCGAGGGCATCAAGGGTTGGCGGCAATTCGAGGAGATCCCCGCCCAGCAGATCGCCGCCGAGAAAAGCGCCCGCCAGCAGGCACGTAACCGCCTGACCGCCGAGAAAAAGCGCCTGAAATCCACCGGCCTGCTCCTGGCCGAAGAATCCCGCAAGGACGCCATGGCCCGTGCCTGCCCCGCCGCCGACGGCTTCCTCGTCGGTTGGCATGGATTTCCATCAGCCCGCGGCAAACCGGATATCGCCTGGCATCGCCCGCCCTGGAACAAGCCCGAGCATCCACCCATCTCCACCACGCCGCAAATGAACGCCCTCGCCGCCGACCCGGATGCACGCCGCATCGCGGTCGTGCTGGGCAACCGCGTCGCCGTTTACGATATTGACGGCTGGCAGGTCGTGCGCGAGGTGCCGGAAAAAGACTGGACCTTCGTAGCCGCCCTCTCGGCCGAGGGCAATCGGCTCGCTCACCTCAACCGCGGGCAAATCGTCGTCACCGACCTCAAGACCGGCCAGCGGCACGCGACTTTCCCAATTCGTGCCAGGAGTGTCGCCCTTCATCCCTCCGGTGAGTGGCTGGTGGCCGCGGAACTCGGTCTGCAGTTCTTCGACTTGACGAGCCAAGCATCAATCCAAGCGCGAAATATCCGAGGAAGGCCGACCGACGATTCCGAACAGAACATGGAACAGCACGCCGCAGCCCCTCACAGTCTGGACGTCAACGCGTTCATGGCCCGGTTGCGTGAGGCAGCGGAAAGGGGACTGCTGTCGCTCTCCGAAAAAGAGATCGCCAAGGCGCGCCGACGGATGGAAAAAGTCTTTAAAGAGGCGCAGCAGCGACTGCTCGAGCGCAAAGCCCGACGCGCGCAGGAGGGAGACGAACGACCCGGTCTGGTCTACTTCAGCCGCGACGGCCAACGCCTCTGGTGCGGCACCGACCGCGGCCTCCGCGGCTACGAGTGGCCCGCCGTCCGCGATGCCGCCGGCGACGACATGCCCGAGCCACGCTGGCGTTTCGACTCCCGCGTCCCCGTCGACGGGGGCTACATCTACCACGCCTGCGAGGAACCCGACGGCCGCGCCATCCTCTTCGCCGGGATCGACGGCAACGTCCGCCGCCTCGACCTCGCCACCTCCGACGTCCAGGAGATCCTCACACCGCCCGATGGCGGCGGGATCATCCATCTCTCCCTCAATGCCGACGCCTCCGCCCTGGGCCTGATCATCAACGCCGGCCTCGACCGGGCCCGCCCGGGCAACCGCGACAACCGCTGCCTCTGGCAGATCTGGAATTACCGCAAACTTCTCGACCGCTGACCGCCCCCGCCGCGCGCAATTCTCACAATTTTGTTGCGCTTCCATAACGCGCGCCGCGCAACCCCTCCCGGAGAAAACTCAAAAAGATTTCGCCTGAAAACCCCAGCAAAACCGCGCATTTCGCAACCTTGATCGCGCCCCGCGCGTCACCGGCGCGCAACACCTCGCCTATAGGTGGAGGGCGCGCACATGACCTGCAAAGACGCTCGACGCAGGGCTCGCTTCAGCGAGCGAAATCCCCCCGCCGCGTCGCGCAGCGACTCCGTTCACAAGACTTCCGAAATTCTCCGAAATCTTCCGATCCTGAAGAAAAATCCCGCGCAGGTCCGCCCAGCTTATCAGGCCCGGAACCATGACCCTTCACCGCACCACCGGCTCCACGTCCAGAACCTGCGAATTCGTCGTCGCGTTCCCGAAGTTCGTCTGGTCCTTGAACGTCCAAACCACGTGCTTGTCCCGATCGACCTCGATCACCTGCGGGTTGTCCGGCCCGGCGTGGCAATTGCCGAAGATGATGTGCCCGTTGGGCAGCACCTGCAGTGTCGTCACCCACGCCAGCGTGATGCCCGGCAGATCCTTCTGGTGGATCGCCCAGACGATCTTCTTCTCGGGCGTGACCTCCAGCACGCTGTGACCGTTCCCCGTCGCGATCAGCGTGTTGCCGTTCGCAAGACGCAGCGGCTGAAAGGTCTGGTTCCCGAACGCCTCGGGCCCATGTCCGCCCGCGGGCTTCTGGCCGAAGAGCGGCACCTCGAACTCCCAGACCACGTTGCCGTCGCCGTCGTACTCGCGCACGGCGCCGTCGGCCTCGTGGCTCACCAGGTAATGCCCGTTCGCGAGCTTGCGCGCCAGCCGCGTGTCGCTGTGCGCGCTCGGATGGTTGCGCTTGAGCTTGACCTCCTTGACGATCTTGCCCGCCGGATCCACCTCGATGATCCGCCCGTTGCCCGATTCCACGATCATCGTGTTGCCGTCGGCCAGCCGCTGGATGGCATGGACCTCGACGCGTTTGCCCGCATTGCCATTGGCCTTCGACGCGTCGTACTCCCAGACCACCTTGTCGGACTTTGGATCGACCTCGACGATGTGCTGGTAGCTGGTCTCGAAGAGGAAGTGGCCGTTGGACAGGGCATGCAGGTCGTGCAGGGCGTTGACCTTGTATTCCCACTCGATCCTGCCGTCGGCCCCGACGACGGCGATGTGATGCTTGGTGTCATCGGAAACCAGGAGGCGGTGCGACACCGTCTTGTCATCCGCGGCCACTGCGCTGGTCGCGGCCCCCATCACAATAGTCAGTGCAACGAGCACTCCGAGCACAAGATCACGCATGGCGTTCCTTTCCTCGCGCGGTCCAAGACGCGCGCGTTCGACGCCGGACGGGACAGCGGACGAGCCCGGCGGCACCGGGGAATACCGCGGCCGTGGCATCCCCGTTGCTTCCACCCGATTGCACGCTCGTCCGCGCCCGCGCGCGACATGTTGTCGTGCGCGCGCGCCGTCGATACGACACGAAAGGAGTTGCCCGATGTCACGTTTGATGTCTTCCACCGGGTCCGAAGCGCTCGACCACACCGAGGGCGGCCTTGCCCGTCCGATCGAGGAGTACACCGCCCGCCTGCCGTCCGACACCTTCCTTTGGCTGGCCGGTGGCTCGATCCTCGGCTCGCTGACGCTCAAGATGATCGGCCGGGACCACGACGCGCTGTTCGTCGGCCAATGGGCCCCGACGTTCCTGATCCTGGGCCTCTACAACAAGATCGTGAAAGTCGCCGGCCACGACCGGCTCAGCGAATAGCCCGCCCCCAACGTGTCCCAACCCGCCATCACAAGCGCCCGCGCGCGCCCACCCACTCACCGGGATGGGCGCGCGGGCGACTGTCAGCTATCGCACAATTCGGGCGTCTTGACAGACGGGACGCCGGGCGTACCCTTAACCGTCCGCCCCCGCGGGCGAAAAAAACGCTGCAGCTTTAGCTCAATTGGATAGAGCGTCGGTCTACGGAACCGAAGGTTGAAGGTTCGAGTCCTTCAAGCTGCGTTAGGCAGGACAGCGAGTTACGAAAATCCACTAACTCGTCCTCCCCGTCTGGCAGAGAAACTTGGCAGAGAAGTGCGCTGAGAAAACGGCGGCGGATCGCCGAAACGCGACCGCGGCCGGGCATCCTCTAGGGCTCGCTCCGAGAACCCGGAGGTTTCCGCCGTGCCGCACTTCCCCAAACCCTTCTTCCGCTCCGCCCGGAACGCTTGGTACGTCCAGATCGGCACCCGACAGGTCAAGCTGGGGGCCGACAGGGACTCGGCTTTTCAGCGCTATCACGAGCTAATGTCCGAGCCGATTGCGGCCCGCGCCGCCCCGCCGCAGATCCCGTCCGACCAACTCGTGGTCGTCATGGTAGACGAGTACCTCGACTGGTGTCAGAAGCACCGCTCCTCCGACACGTACCGCTGGTACAAGGACCGCCTGAACGATTTCTGCCAGGCCATTCCGGCCGAGCTGACACTCGACCGACTCAAGCCGCACCACGTCCAGAAGTGGGTGGACGCCAAGGAGGGGCTGGCGTCCGGTTCCCGCCGCAACCTCATCGCGGCCGTCAAGCGGGCGATGAACTGGGCGGAGGAGCAGGGGTACGTGGAGCGCTCGCCGATCGCCCACCTGCGCAAGCCCGCTTGCGGTCGAAAGGAGCAAATCGTCTCCAATGCCGAGTATCAGGCGCTGCTGGACGCGACGACCGATCAAGAGTTCCGTGACCTGCTGACCGTCACGTGGGAGACCGGCTGCAGGCCGCAGGAGTCCCTGCGCGTCGAAGCCCGTCACGTGGACCTCCAGGGGCAGCGCTGGGTCTTTCCGCCCTCGGAGTCCAAGGGGAAGAAAACCCCTCGGGTCGTCTACCTGACGCCCAAGGCATTGGAGGTCTGTAAGCGATTGATGACGAAACATGCCGCCGGGCCGCTGTTCCGGAACACAGAGGGCGCGGCGTGGACGCCGGACGCCACGAACTGCCGGTTCTTCACGCTCAAGCGCAAGCTGAAGGTGAGGTATTCGCTGTACGCGTTGCGCCACTCGTGGGTGAACCGGCTCCTGACGGCCGGGTGTGACGCGTTCTCGGTGGCGCTTCTGGCCGGACACACCGACCCGTCGATGCTGGCGAAGCACTACCAGCACCTGTCGCAGTCGCCGGCGTTCCTGTTGGAGCAAGCGAGACGTGCTTCAGCGTGAGTCGCCGAACCGAAGGTGCGTGCGGCGGTGAGGTCGGCAACTCGTGCGCCGTGACGCGGCAACGCGCCAGGTACGCGTCGAGGTCGCGCTCACTGAAGATGATCCTCCCGCCGACGCGATAATGGTCGATCGCACGATGGCTGACGAGTTGATAGAGGAGGCTCGGGCTGATCCCGAGCTTCTGCGCTGCCGCCTTGACGGTGAACATGGCATGACTCCTCGGAAACTTGACCGTGAATCGCAGTCTCACACGCGCCGTTCACGACCGCTCGACCGATTCACCCGCACGCGCGTTCGGCCGCGCTTCCGCGGCGGCGACGGCGATCCTGACCTGCTTGTAAGCGTCGTGCGGGCAGAGGTGCATCGTCTGTTCCCGGAAAACCACCTCGAAGACCTGCGTTTCCTTGTCGCACGCGATGCACGTTCCCGTGATGCCGGTGACGATGAATGCTGATGTTTTGGTGACCATGCGGCCAGATTAGCGGATGGCGAAGTGCCCCGAGCTGACATGGCGCGTTTTTCTCGTTTCCCGGCTCGATCGGCTTGCCCGTTAGCTATTGCATGCTATGCCAGCGACACTGCAATCCCCCGTTGTGTCGCGCCCCGCAATCTATGATGCGCGCGGGAGCGCCACTTTC
>DATBFY010000756.1:0-13077 GCA_036558265.1 Tepidisphaeraceae bacterium
CGATGATCCGCTCGGCCGCCAAGAACCACCGATTCGTGCTCGTGGTGACGTCGATCGATCGCTACGAAAAAGTGCTCGGAGACTTGCGCGAGCACAAGGGGTCGTCGTGTGGTAAACACCGCCTGAAACAGGCCTTGCGTGCATTTTCACACACGGCCGCATACGACGCGAAGATCGCCGAGTATCTGGAGAAACAAGTTGGCGGCGAAAAGGCGGCTCTGGGCGGTGGTGAGATGCCGGCCAAACTGGAGATCAAGCTCAGCAAAATCCAGGACTTACGCTACGGCGAGAACCCGCACCAGAAGGCGGCCCTGTATACCGATCGCAAGCCCGCCGAAGCCTCTGTTGCCTACGCCAAACAATTGCACGGAAAAGAGTTATCTTACATCAATTTGCTGGATGCCGACGCCGCTTTGGCTGCGGTTAAGGAACTGAACACACCTGCCGCATGTGTCGTGAAGCACGCGACTCCCTGCGGCTACGCGACGGCGGCCGACCTGCCCACCGCGTTCCGCAACGCCTACGACGGCGACCCGCTCGCCGCTTTCGGAGGCATCGTCGCCCTGAACAAACCCGTCGATCTCGCCACCGCCCAGACCATCACCGGCATCGACAAGCTGCTCGAACTAATCGTGGCTCCGTCGTTTGCGCCCGATGCCCTGGAACTGCTGCGGTCCCGCTGGAAAAACGTCCGGCTGCTCGAAGTCGGCCCGGTCACAGATCAGTTCGATCGCGGCGAGCTCCACCTGCACAAGATCGTCGGTGGTTACCTCGTCCAGGAGCGCGACTTATCCGGCGTGGATGAGGCTGCCTGGAACGTCGTTTCGAAGCGTCAGCCGACCGACCAGGAGCGCCGCGACCTGAGAATCGCCTGGCTGGCCGCCAAGCACCTCAAGAGCAACGCCATCGCGCTGGCGAAGGGGGGAATGATGGTTGGCGGGGGTGCCGGCCAGCAGGACCGGGTCAACGCCGCCCGCATCGCGGTCGCCAAGGGCGGCGAACGGTCGAACGGGGCCGTGGCGGGCTCCGACGCCTTCTTCCCCTTCCCCGACGGGCCCAAATTGTTGCTGCACGCCGGAATTACCGCGATCATTCACCCGGGCGGGAGCGTACGAGACCAGGAAACCCTCGCAGTCGTAGACCAGGCGGGCGCGGCCATGGTGCTGACCGGACAACGGCACTTCAAGCATTGATGCAGCATGGATGAGTTCGTTATCGGACGAACCGGCTCGTCCGATAACGGCAAGTGCTGATGCCGTGGCGTTTTTTGTTCGCGGAGGTCGCCCGGCGAGTGGTATGATGCCCGACCGCGCGGCCGGGAGGGCGCGGGCCGCCACGGGTGCGAGACATGTCGCGCGGCGGCTCGAAGTTACCGGTCGCTCGCGTCCGGGGACGGTGTATAGTTCAAGACACAGGGCCGGCCTCATTCCCCCGAAATCGCCTGTTTGATCGCGGACGTTTGATTTTCGATGCATCGCGCGGAGGATGACGCCGGGGGGCGACGGCGAGAGCGTTTTTGCCTGGAAGCAGCAGAATGGCAGTTCAAACACCCAAGAAGTCTTCGGCGCTGCCTTGGCCGGCGCTGGTTCCGCTCGGCCACCACGCGGGCAAGCCGCCCATTTCGTTGCAGAAGATGGTGATCCTGGTCGGGTCGCGGCACAACGCGCACCTGCACCTGTTGTCCCGCCACGTTTCCAAGGCGCATGCGCTGGTGCTGAGCTTCGGCGGCAGCGTCTACATCCGGGATCTGGCGAGCCGCGAAAAGGTCTACATCAACGGCGGCGCCGAGCGCGAAGCCTGGCTGAACAATGGCGACCTGATCAAGATCGGAAGCTTCACGTTCAAGTTCAAGGAAGGGCCCACGCGCGCCGGCGAGCCCAGCGACGACGCGCCGACCGATCGGGCCGACCTCGAGATCGACGGCGCTGATGCGCCGCTGGCGATATCGGAAAAGGTGATGCTGATCGGCCGCCGCGCGACGTGCGACGTGTCGCTGCTGGAGGCCAGCGTCTCGACGGCCCACGCCGTCATCTTCCACGTGGGGGGCAAGCGGTACGTGCGGGACCTGGGATCGCGAACCGGAACGTACGTCAACGGGCAGCGGATCCACCAGAAGGAACTGCAACCCGGCGATGCGATCCGCATCGGTGAGACCGACATGCGGTACGCGCTGGCGGCGAGGCACGCGCGGCACATCGAGCCCGTCGAAGAGGTCGCCTCGACGACCGCCGGGGGCGAGCTGGACGAGCTCGAGCACCTGGTCGGCACGGCGCCCCTGGACATGGCGGCGGAAATGCGCCGGGCCGAGCCGACCGCTCAGGAACTGGAGCAGGAGCTCCAGGCGATGGCCGGCGCGACCGAGCCCACCGACGAGCCGGCGGCGGGAGACGACGACCTGATCGAACTGGAGCTGGCGGCGCCCGAACCGGCGGCCAAAATCGCCACTCCGAAGGCTGCGGTCCCCAAGCCGCCGCCCGTGCCGCTGGAAGAACCCCCCGCGCCGATTGTCGCGGCTGCTCCGCCGCTCCCGGCGCCGCCGGTGAGCGAGCCGGAATTCGCCGAGATCGACCTGTCGACCGACCCGGATGTGGCCGACCTGCCGCCCAGCGCCGCCGACACCCGCGCCCTGGGGCTGGAACTCGAGCCCGCCGCGCCGCCCAGGCCGACGATCAGCGACCGGATCGTGGATCAGCCGATCGACGTATCGTCGTCGGCGACCGCAGATCAGCCGGGCGAGCACGTGCTCATGGACCGAGACCTGGCGAAACAACGGCTGAGCTCGTCGGCGACGGGGGCCGAACTGGGCGCCGCGCAGCACGAGGCGCTGGAGATGGCCGGCGAAGCTCCGGCCGACGCCGTCGCACCGTTGCCGCTCGACCAGACGTCCACGCCGCCGGGCGACCAGACGCCGATTGAACCAGGCGACGACCAGGCGATCAGCCCGCGCGGCGGTTGGCAGGGGATGTCGCGCGTGGACGATGTCGCGCCGCTGGATTTCGCAGGCGTGGCGCCCGAGCCCGCGCCGGACGACGCGGCGTTGCCGCAAACCCGTGCCGAGACGAACGAAGGCCTCATTGACGCCGCCGGCGCGGTGACGCCGTTCCCGGCAGACGAGTTCGCCTCGCCCGACCAGCCGCCGCTCGAAATTGCCGAAGCGCCCGTCGAGCAGCTGCTGCCGGAGATCACCACGCCGGTGTTCGACGATAACGAGGTGGCGCTGCCGCTCGAGTTGCCGGCTGCGCCGACGCCGGTCGTGCCCGAGCCCGCCCCGGCCGTGAGCGCGGACATTTCGGAAGTGAGCTTCGACGAATCGGCGATCGCGCCCGTGCCGGACGAGCCGACGATGACGGCGCCGCCGACGGCCGAGGCGCATGAGGAAATCGAACTGCCGATCGACGAAGGACCGATCGCCGAGCCGCCGGTCGCGGACGTTTCGCCCATCGAAGCGCCCGTCGCCGAGCTGCCGGTGACCGAAGCGCCTGCGATCGACGAGAACTCCCTCGTCGAACCGACCCTCGCTGACCCGCCGCCTGTGGAAGCGTTTGCCGAGACGCCCATTGTCGAGCTGCCGGTGGTCGAGGCGCCCGCCATTGAAACACCCGTGGCCGAAGCGCCGGCCTTCGAAGCGCCCCCGGCCGATGTACCGTCCGTTGAAGCCGTTGCCGCCGCAGCTCTACCGGCACTGGAGGCCCCGGCGCTCGAAGCTCCTGTGCTCGAAACGCCAGCGGTGGCCGACGCGCCCGCTGCGCCCGAAGCGGTTGTCGAGGCGCCGGCGAAGAAGGGTCGTGGCCGCAAGGGCAAGACGGCAGAGCCGAAGGAAGACAAGCCCAAGCGCGGCCGCCGATCGAAGAAGTCCGACACGCTTGCCGCCTCCAGCGCCGAGTCGGCGACGCCGGTCGAGGACGCCAGGACTGCGGAAGTCCTCGCGCCGTTCATCGCCGCCGACGCCGCCGCCACGGAAATCGCGGGTGAGACCGCCGCAGCCGCCAACGAAGCGCCGGCCGACGAAGAAATCGCTCTGACCGAGCCGGCCGACCCGAACGCGACGCTGAACGTTGCCCGGACCGCAGCGCCCCAGTCGGTCGCGGACGTCCCACCGACCGAGCAGGCGCCGATCAGCCCGACCGATCAAGCGATCGTTCCGCCGACAATCGAGCCGGCCGTTGAACCCATTGTCGAGCCTTTCGCCATGGAACCTGCGCCGACCGCGGCGCCCGCGGAGCCTCAGCTCGAGGATACGCAGCCACCGACAGACACAAGCCACCCCCTCAACAGCGCTTCGCCGGCCGTCGACGCGAGCGAGATCGTCAGCGCCGCACTGGCCATGGAAGAGTCGATCGAAGCGACTGAAGCTCCGGCAGCGGCGCCAGCCGACACGCTGTCCATGGCGATCGCGGGTGACCTCGAATCGCCCGTCGTAGCGGACCAGGTATCCGTATCGAGCTCGGAGATCGAGGGGACTGCCCCGGTCATCGAAGCACAAACCACGGCCCCCGAGCCTTCCATCGAAGTACCCGCCCAGGATACGCCGGCGGAAACAACCGAGAACCTCACAGCCGAAAACCTCGATACGCTCCCCGACGTCACGCCCAACAACATTGCCGCGCCAGCCGAGTCGGACCCGCTCGAACAGCTCGAGCCGGTTCAAGAGCTTCCCGCAGACGACGACCAGGCCGTCAGGCCGCAGGCCGAAGAGGAGCTGGAAGAGGTCGCCGTCGTCGAGGACGACCAGACCCCGGCAGACCCTCCGCGGGATGCCCGCGGCGCGGCCGACGAGCCCGATCCCCTCGCGATCTTCGGCGGTGGCGAAGATTCGCTCGACGTGTTGGACCTGACCTCGGCCGACCTGAAGCCCGCGATCTCAAGCCGGGACCCCGACGCCCTGCTGGCGCTGGACCAGGTGAACGCCGAGGAACTCGACTCGGTCGAAGTCATCGAGCCGACCGAACCCACGCCCGAGTCCGCATTGAACCTGGGCGTCACCGCCGACGAATCGGTGGCCGCGCCGAGCACCCCCGAATCATTGACGGATTCGACGTTCGGCCGGCAGGTCGAGGCGTTCACCGCCGGAACGTCCAGCGGCGAGCTCGTCGAAGACCTCCCCGAGGTCGAAGAAGTGCCGGACCCGGACGAGGCCCTGGCATTAGCCCTGGATGCGGCTGGCGCGGCCGGGGACCGTGAACCGACGACACACGATGCGAGATCGACGCCGCCGGACGATCACGACGCCCTGAACCTCGAAGAGCTCGAGCCGATCGGCCAGCCGATCGACGAGCCGGAAGATTCGTCCGCCGTCATCGGCGGGGCGATCGAGCCCTCGGAACTGGGCGTGGTCACCGAAGAGAACCTGGCGGTCGAACAGTTTGAGGCACTGGGCGAATCGCTCGAGCTCGAAACGCCCGGTGTCGCCGAGGCCGACGCCGTCCTGGGTGAGCAGGCCTTCGCCGCCGAAGGGGACGCTCAGGAGATCGGCCACGCGTCCGCCGAGCCGTTGGCGGATCAGTCGTTCTTCGCCGAGGCGGACGAGGCGTCAACGCACGAGGTGACCGCGCCGACGACGCCCGTGGCGCCTGCGCCCGCGCATCCGATCGCCGAAGCGCCCGCGCCCGTGGGAGCGGCGTCGCCCGCGACGCCACCGCCACCCCCAGGTCGACCAGGCGCTCAGCGGCCCGTGGACCAGGGCTTCGTGATCGGCACCGATCTCTCAAGCTTCATCGGCGGGATGCCGCTGGTGCTGCCGGACGTGGCCCCCCCGCCCAGCGGGTTCGGGCAGGTGCAGGTCAGCTTCGCCGGCGCCAAGGCGCCCTGGCAACAGGCCAGGCGGCCCGCCTTCCCCATGGGCCAGAGCCTGGCGCAGGAGATGATGGAAGCCGCCCAGGGCCTGCGCGACGTCGAGGAGATGGACGCCGCCGAAGTCCAGGAAGAAACCGACCCCGCCCAGGCCGATGATTACGGCGCCTCGGACGAGGAATCGATCACCGACGACGGCGCGCCCGGGGATGAGTGGAACGTCGCCGCCGTCCTCGACGGCGACGAGGAGCCCATCGCGGCCGACTGGGCGCACCTCAACGAGGCAGCAGCCACGCCGCACGACGCTTCATCGACGACGACGACGACGCACGCCGAAGCACCGGCCGAGGACGACGTCACCGCCGGGATGGAACCCGAACCGGCATCCGAGCCCGTCGCGGGCGACCCGCAGGCGACCGCAAATGAGCTCGCGACCCAGGCCCAGGCGCTCGACGAGCCCGAGGCCATCGACGAGGAATCGCTCGCACCGTCCGACGAAGAGGTCCCGTTCGCCCAGGACGTGCCCGAGCCCCCGTCCGATGAACCCGAACCCATCGAGGCCGCTGCCGACGACCAGGCCGCCCATGACGACGACCTGACCGAAATCGATTCGCTGGACTCGTTCCAGCCGCAGGTCAGCCACGAGTTCGACGAATCCGACCTGGTGAACGATGGGCAGGGCGAACCTGCCCCGGCCGCGGATCAGTCGCTCAACATCTCCGCGGACGAGACGGCGTGCTTTCCGCCGCCCGAATTGCCGGTATCGATCACGCAGGAGGCCGACCAGGCCGCCCCTCCGGTCGATGACGAGTCGGTCGAAACCGCAGAGCAGGACGATCTGACCGAGATCGATCCGGAGTCGGCCAGTGGCTTCGTCGTGGAGGAACTGAACTTCGACGAACCCTCGGGGCTGGAAGACATCGAGCCGCAGGAATCGTCAGGCCCACCCCGGACGGGGGCGATCGAGGAGGCGGTGGCGGACCTGCACTTCGACGAGCCGCAGACCGAGGAGTCGGTGGTGGATCGTTCTCCGCCCCCCCCGGTAATCCCGCCGCCACGGCCGGGCGCAAAGCAGGGTAAGCAGCAACCGCCCGCCGCCGCCCCCGCGATGACGCCGCGGATGCCGCCGCCGCCCGCCAGGAGCCTGCAATCGCGCCGCGCGGGACAGCAGACGCCGGTGACCAACGATGCGTCGGCAGCCGACGCCGTCTTCGGATCGCTCGAACACGGCAAGGCGGTCGGTGGCGCCGCCGCCGCCGCCGGGGCGGCGTTCGCCAACGCGGCAGGCGGCGTCCGCGAGATGGACGTCTTCGCCACCCCGTCCACGGACCTGGCCGAAATGGAACGCGAGATGGGCCCCGCCGACGCATCGGACTTCGGCACCGACGCCGCCGACGCCCCCGCCCCCCGGGCGCGCGGCGGTCGGGGCCTGGTCGCCACAGACCAGGATGGCGCCAACGGCGACGGTGGGCGCGTGGCAGGCAGCCGCGGCAGCAGGCTCCAACGCGCCATCGTGCCCCCGCGGATGGGCGCCGTCGCGAATGCCGCCGCCGGTGGATTTGGCGGCGGCGACGTCGCGGTTGCCCCCAATGCGGCGGGCGCGCCGCGCCTGCCAGTATACAAGTCGGCGCGACGCAAGAGCGCCGCCAGCCGCGTCCTCTGGATCGTCCTGCTCATGCTCGTCAGCATGGGCGCCGCGATCGGCGGCATCTGCTACTTCATGAAGGTCAAGCAGACCAGCATCGGCGAACTCCACTTCCAGAACGTCGGCGCGCTCACCAAGCTCCAGCGCGATCAGCTCCGCGACGAACAGTTCACCAAGCTCAACAGCTCGCCCGTGCGCTTCAACGCCCGTACCTATGTGGCCGCCAAGGGGATCGATCCGGGCGCCTTGGCCATCGCGCAAAGCGAGACCGACCGCTTCGTGCGCACCGTGCAGGCCGAGTGGCCCGAGGACCGACCCTCGACGATGACGATCCGATACGTCGGCTCGGACGCGCACGACAAGGACCGCGTCTACGCCCTCATGCTGGCGATGTACGAGGAGAACCACGACAAGGAGGACCGCCGCATCCGCTTGAAGAGCGAGGTCCAGCAGCTCGAGAAGAAGATCAGGGAAACCGAGGAGCTGCGCGGCAAGCGCGCGACCCTGGCCAAACAGGTCGAGGCCGCCCCCACCGACGAATCCTTGCGCCAGCTCGAGGCGCAGCTCAAGGAGGCCGATTCGGCGTACGACGTCGCGACCGCGGCGCTCAAAGACGCCCAGCTCGAGCTGCGCCGCGCCGAGGAGCAGCTCCCCCTGTCCCCGGGCGAGGCGGCGCTCGCGGCGTCGCAGGCGCACGACGCGACCGCCGCCGCCCCCGCAGCCCCGACCGACCCCGAGCTCGCCAGGCTCCAGAAGTCCCTCGATGACGCCGCCGCCAAGACCGCCGCCCTCAAGGGCGCCGCCAGCGAGGAAGCCGACGCCAAACGCAAAATGCTCGACCAGGCCGTCGAGGCCTTCCAGCACACCGCCGCCAGCCTCGTAAGCCAGAATCCGCAGCTCGCACAGTACGTGCAAGCCGTCCAGCAGCTCCAGGAGCGCACCCACAAGCTCGGCGGCGACCTGATCGAGGTCCAGCTCGAGCAGCACAAGCGGCTCAGCGCTCTCAAGAAGGACATGGACGAACAGGTCCAGGCCCGCAAGAACGAAATCTGGGCCAGCGACAAGGGACTCTCCGACTTGCGGGCCCAGTACGACCTGGCCCAGCGAAAGATCAACGCCGCAAAGGACCAGGGCTTCTCGGACGATTCGCGCGAGGTGCGCGATGCCCTGGCGGATAAGTCCAGGCTCGAGGGCCTGGTCGAGTCGCGAAAGAAACTGCTCGGCGACGACCCCATCGTCGCCAAGGTGACCGCCGCGCTGGGCGAGCTGATCAAGCTCACTCAGGAGCGCCTCGACGCCGACCGCGCCCGCATCGAGAAGGACATCAAGGACCAGGAGCAGGCCTTCGCCCAGGCCGGCATGCTCGAGCGACTCCCCGAGCAGCAGCAGGCGCAGGCCAAGGCGCTGGACGAGAAGCAGCGTGCGATCGGCGAGCTGCGCAAGCAATACGCCCAGGCTCTCGACCGCCGCACCGCCGAGTCCAACGCCGCCCTGCGATCCCTCGAAGACCAGGTCACCAGGCTCTCCGGCCAGATCGACGAGCGAAAGCATTTCCTCGCCGCCCAGAACGCCAAGGGCCTGACCCAGCAGCAGGAGGCCCAGCGCCGCGCGGTGGTCGAACAGAAGCAGGCGGCCCTCAAGCGCACCCAGGAACAGGCCGCCGCGGCCCAGAAGACCTACGCCGAGCGCAGCCGGGCCGTGCGCGACGCCGTCGCCACCCGCGCCGACGTCGCCGCCGCGCGGCAGGAGCTCGAGGCCATCGACCAGACCCTCTCCGGCAAGGACGAGGAAACCCGCCTTGACAAGCTCGCCCTCGAGCAGCGCAACGAGCAGCTCAAAAAGCTCGTGCCGGTCGCCAAGCCCGCCGAGGGCGACATCCAGGTTTTCGCCGGCCGCGACGACAAGCTGCTCTATTCAATGGGCGCGGTCATCGGCCTGCTGGTCCTCTTCGGCATCATCACCGTCGTCAGCGTGTCCGGCGGCGGCGAAGGCCGCGGCCGCAGGTCCGCCCAGTTCACCGACGAGGACGAAGACGCCTTCGCCTCCCGCCCCGGCGCCGACGCCGGCCCCATGGCCATCCACCAGATCGGCGCCGCCCGCCAAACCGACCGCGCCCGCGAAGCCCCCCAGGCCCACGTGTTCTGATCAAATCCACGCGCGTTTCCGAAGGACCTACGCCGCCCCCGGCCCGTCCAACCGCGCCGCCTCCTGCGTCACCGGCGTGATCAGCACCTGCGTCACCCGCTTGTTCGCCACCGCGATCACCTTCGCGCTGTACGACTCCCCCAGCGCCACGCTGTCCCCCGGGCGCGGCCAGCGGCCTAGCTTCTGGATCACGTACCCGCCGATCGTGTCTACGTCCCCGTCTCCGATCGCTTCCTCCCCCAGTTTCATCCGGTCGCGCAGCCCGTGCAGGGGGAAACGACCGCTCACCCGGAACGATTCGCCTTCGGCGACGAACTGGGGGGCGGTCGAGGCGGTGTCGAACTCGTCCTCGATCTCCCCCACGATCTCCTCTACCACGTCCTCCAGCGTGACGATCCCCTGGGTCGCGCCGTACTCGTCCACGACGACGGCCATATGTACCCGGCTGGTCTGGAATTGCCGCAGCAGCTTGGGCACCGGCAACAGCTCGGGCACGAACAGGATCTCCCGCTTGATCTTCTTCAAATCGATGTCGCCCGATCCGATCACGTGGACCGCCGACCCCGGCAGGCCGTCCGCGATCGCGATCGCCTCGCCGTTGGTGGATTTCTCATCGGTGAACCGCAGCCGCCCGGGGATCAGCTTGAGGTGGTTAAACAGGTCCTTCATATGGATCAGCCCCACCACGTGGTCGATGTCGGCGTCGCACAGCGGAAACCGCGTGTAGGCCGACTTTTGCGCCATGCGGAGGATCTCCCCCACCGGCTGGTCGATCAGCAGGTAATCCACCTCGGTTCGCGGCGTCATGATCTGCCGGGTCTTCAGATCCCCGAAATCGAACGCGCTGGTCAGGATCATCTGGTTGGCTTTTTCGATCGTCCCCTGCGACACGGCCTGGGCCAGCAGCGTCTTCAGCTCCTCCTCGGTGTGCGGCAGCTCGTGATGCGCCCCCGGCGTCACCTTGACCCCCGTCAACCGCAACAATGCGATAGACGCCGCGTTCAGCAGCCAGATGGCGGGGTAGAAAAGGTAGGTGAAGGTCACCAGGGGGAGCGACAGGATCGGCAAAAGCCGATCCGCCCCCACGATCGCCCACGTCTTGGGCGCCTGCTCCCCCACCACGATGTGCAGCGAGGTGCTGATCGCCAGGGCGATCGTAAAGGACATCACGTGGATCGTGTGCTCGTGGAGGTGGAAGAGGTCTAACAGAGGGCGGATGACGGCAGCCACCGCCGGCTCGGTCACCGCCCCCAACCCCAGCGACGCCAGCGTCACACCCAACTGGCAGGCGGATAAGTAGAGGTCCAGCCGGCTCTTAACCATCAGGGCCAAACGCGCCAGCAGGCCGTCCGAGGCATCCGTCTGAAGTCGCGAGAGCCGCGCCGAAACCGCCGCGAACTCGGCGGCGACGAAATAGCCGTTGGCCGCCACCAGGGCCAGCGTGATGAGCACCTTGACCAGGATGTCCACAACCGGACTTGTTATGGGGACGCCGCGGCGGTTGTCAATCGCGCGTGGATCAGATCATCGCCAGGGCGGTGGTCGTGTAGTTGGACCAGCGCATGGCCAGCAGGACGTACGCCCCCACCAGCGCCCACAGCGCCAGCTCCGCCCGGCCGTGGTGGCGCAGGCGCCAGAAGATCTGCGTGCCGATCGCCGTCACCACCAGCTTGAAGAGGATGAGGCTGGGCACGAGGTTGCGCCGCAGCATGTAGCCGGCCAGCGGGTTGAGCTCGTGGAAGGGGGTGAAGAAGTGCGCCCAGAGGGTGAAGAACAGGTCCGCCAGGCTGAGCATCCACAGGACGACGATCAGCTCGGCCACGCGGCGGTGGCGATGACGATGGTCGGCGAGCGACGACAACGGCAGCGGACCCATAGGCATTTCCTTCCATGGAGATCGGCAGTCGAGTTGTGAGACTTCAGAGGGCGCAGAGTTGATGCCGGTCTGCGGAGCAAAGGAAGTGCCGCGACAGGAGGACTGAACGTGGATGGGTCGAATGGTCGGACGCAACGTCCGATTATAGGTCGGACGGGTCGCTTTGATGCGGCCGCAGGGCCAGGATCAGCTCGACCTCGCCGTTCGGGCGGCCCAGGAGGCGGGCGATCTCGTGGGGGGAGCGGCCCTGGTCGGCCATGGCGTAGACCTCGGCGTGGCGGGGGTCGGGCGGGGTTTCGGGCTTGAGGACCGGGGCAGGGGCCGGCGGATCCTGAGCCACGTCCGTGCCGGCGGCGGCAGCAAGCTCGGTGGCCTCGGCCGCTGCCGTTCCGGCGGTGACGGCTTTCAGGGCACCCAGCCGCTCGTCCGCCTGGCGGATAAGCACCTCAAGGCGGGCGGCACGGGTGTCGAGCTGGGCGGTCATCTGCCGGGCGGTTTCGAGCATCTCGACCATCAGATGATTGACGTCGCGCTCGAACTGCCGCTGCTGGGCGAGGCCCATCGTCGCGGGGGCGCGTTCCATCGGATCACGCTTGGCGCGCATCTTGGGCCGCATGATGACGTAGAGCGTCGCCAGCACGCCGACCGCCAGCACCAGCCACTGCGTCGATTCGTCCTTCGAGAATGGAAACGAGGAGGCGAGGAGAGCGAGCATCATCGCGGAATCCGTTCCGAGCGACGCGCCAATCTGCCACGCTGGGTGAATGAAATCAACGCCCGCGACCGCTAACACGAGGAAGGTTTCCTCGTTTCGTCCCGCGCACCGGACTGTCCACGACGTACCATTCGTGGTACGCGGTGGTCAGGAAGAAGTCTTCGCCCTCGAATCTCTCGCAGACCGCCATCCTGCCCGCGAAAAACTTGAAGAGCTTCGGGTCATCTTCATAAGTCGTATCGAACAGGAAGACCGTCAGCACATCGCCGTCGGCGCTCTCGACCACGCGAAGCACCGACATATGCCGGTGATGTCTGCGGTCAACGGGAAACAAGACCGCCCGCCCCTCAACGTCCACGAACTCCGGGTTATAGAGATCGAGCACGTCAGACCAATCCCAGGGTCCCTCGTGTTTCTCGACAATCCGATCGAACCGGTAGAGGCGAATCCGGTCGATCACTTGCTCCGCCAGATCGGACAGTCTTATCGCACGAGATCGCTTCATGTTGGTCCCGCATTACCCCTGCGGCGCGCTCCAGCTAAACTGCCTGGGCGTATCGGGAAACGGGTTGGGTGCGAAATCCCGCCCGCTCTTTTTCCCGTTGAACGTCTGATCCGCGAAGTCCAGCAGCGCCTGCCAGTCCAGCAGCGTGTGCTCGTGCTTGCCCTCGCGGTAGCAGATGGCAATGCGGTCGGGCACGCCCAGGAACTTGTAGACCTCCTTCGCGCCCAGGTAGGTCTGCCGCGAGCCCTCGGGATTGGCCCACAGGTCGCCCAGCGCCTCGGTCTCCAGCAGCGCCCTTGGCGCGCACAGGGCCTTGAGCTCGTGGTGGTCGAACGGCAACTGGTCGATGTGCCCGATGAAGGAGGTGAACCGCGGCCCGAACCAGAAGGGGAAGCTGCGGG
>DATBFY010000757.1:0-17926 GCA_036558265.1 Tepidisphaeraceae bacterium
CGTTGTCGCTCTTCCGGCGACCGTTGCCGACACTCCGGGAATCATCGCCGACACTCCCGGAATCTTCGCCGATGCTCCGGAAACCGTCCGCAACGGGTCGGGGATCGTTCCCGCCGCCGCGGGGAGGAATGTGGATCAGCCGGGGATCGGGATGGAGGGAGACGGAAGGATCACGGGCGAGCCGCCCGTGCCACCTGTGGCGCGGATGGGCGCTTTGGGAAGATGTTTTGAAGACACGGGCGAGGCGCCCGTGCTACGGGATTGTTGGCGCGCCGGATGTTGGCGCTTGGAAACGCGCACGGGCAGGATGCCCGTGATACGAAGACACGGGCGGGACGCCCATGCCACCTGTTTGCCCTTCCGCATCCATCCGTTGCTATCTGTGGCTTATTCTTTCGTTGTCTTCTTCGTGCCCTTCGTGACTTCGTAGTTCAATCTTCCCCCCGCCTACAGCAGCCGCTCGGCCCGCATCCAGTTGACGAAGCGGCTCAATCCCTCCTCGATGCTCACCCGCGGCTCATACCCCAGCAGCGATTTGGCCTTGGTCGTATCCGCGTAGGTGATCGGCGGCTCGCTCGCCGGGGCGGGGGTCTCGATGACCTGCGCCTTGCGGTGCAGCAGCTCTTCCAGGATCTGGACAAAGCGGGTGTTGGCCACCGGGTTGCCGCAGCCCAGGTTGATCACCTCATAAGCAAACGGCTTGTCGAGCGCCGCGATGAACCCCGCGACGATGTCGTCCACGTAGGTCCAGTCGCGCTTCAGCCGCCCGCCGTTGTAGAGCGTGATCGGCTCGCCGCGGTGGATCGCCAGCGTCCAGCGCCAGGGCATCATGTCGGGGCGGCCGTGCGGGCCGTAGACGTTGAAGAAGCGCAGGCAGGTGACCGGCAGCTTCCACAGGTGGGCATAAGAGTGCGCGAAGAGCTCCATCGCCCGCTTGCTCGCCGGGTAGGGGGCCAGCGGCCGGTCGGCGGCGGCGGTCTCGACGAACGGCACCGGCGTGTTGGCGCCGTAGCTGCTGCCGGTGCCCGCCAGCACGCAGCGGCACAGCGTCGTCCGCCGCGCGGCATCGAGCAGGTTGACGCTCCCCTGCACGTTGATCGCGCCGTAGAGCAGCGGGTGCTCGACGCTGTAGCGCACGGCCGCCATGGCGGCCAGGTGGGCGACGGCATCGGGGCGGTGCTTCTCAAAAGCTTCGAGCAGCATCGGGGCGTCGCGGAGATCGCCGTGGAGAAAGGTAAAGCCCGGCTGGTCTCGGAGGTCGGACAAGTGCCGCTCCTTGTGCTCCAGCGGGTAGTAGTCGTTCATGTTATCGAGGCCGACGACACCGTCGCCGCGCGCGAGCAGCGCTTTGGCCAGGCGGCTGCCCACGAACCCCGCGACGCCGGTGACGAAGACGAGCATGAAGAGTGTTTTACGGCGGGCGTGGGGAGATTGCCAGATGGGCCCGGCGATGGCGGGGGGGAGCACCTGTCGCGGGGACGCAAAGAAGCAGGGAAGCAAAGCAGCAAAGGAAGACGAGGAGATGGATAAGAGGAGCGCGGCCGACCCGCGGCCCCGGCGTCCCGACGCGGCCGGGGGAGATCGGCTCGATTCTCTTCTCCTCTCAGATCGTCTCTGCTTCGTTGCTTCTCTGCTTCCTTGCGTTCAATTCCGAACCGCGCCCCCCGCGAGAAGGGCGAGCTTCTGCACGTAATACTCATCGCCCTTGCACCACGGGATGTCCAGGTACTTAGCCATCGCGTCCGGCGGCTCGTTCAGGATCATCGCCCTGGCCGCAAAGATGTCGGCGCTCATGTCGGGGAAGCTGAACGGGCTCTCGTTGCGCCAGAGCAGTTCCGTGTTCCAGGCGATGAACCAGGCCGGGCGATGGTGATCGACGTAGACGTCCATCAGGCGTTGGTGCACGTCGCCGGCGAAGGCTTTGAGGATCCGCGCCGTGTCCGGGTCGAGATAGTGCCAGCGGGCGAGATAAGAGCGGTTGCCCGCGCGGGCGATCAGGCCGCCTTCGGTGTGGGCGAGCTCGTCGGCGAGGCGGAGCTGGATCATCTCGACGGCGGCGAACAGGGCGTTGGCGGCGGAGGCCTGATCGTCGACGCGCTTGGACAATCGCGCGGCGGCGATGAGGGCCGACAGACGGTCGTTGCTCCAATCGGGCGTGGAACGGTTCGCCTTGGCGTTGACGATTGTCTGGATCTGCGGCCAGTCGTGCTGGAGCGAGGCGTAATCGCCGGTCACGAACGCCCAGAGCCAGAAGGGGTAAAGCCGGCCGGCGGCGGCCCGGGTGATCGGGCGGCCCATCTTGAGCAGATGCGCGGGGGCCTCGTCATAGAACGAGCGGATCTCGCCCTGGTCGTTGTCGTAAGCATCCTTGCCCAGCGGGCCCGAGAGGGGGCCGCCGGGCGCGCGAAGGACCGCGACGCGGGCCTTGATCTTGTCCTGCACCGCCGGCGAGCAATGCGGATACGCCAGGGCCAGCGTGTAGAGCGTCTCCGCGGGTTCGGTGAAGATCCGGTAAGACTCGGCCGGTGCTTTTCCGGCGGGGAAGAGCAACGGACGCCAGTCGTGCGCGATCAGCTCAAGGACGGCGGCGTCGAGTTTTGCTTGATGGGCGGATGGGGCGGCGGGGCGCGGCGCAAGGCGGGGCGGGTCGAGCACGAGGGCTTCGATCTGCTTTGGGTCGATCTTGGCGACCGCGGCCTTGGCCGCTTCGGTCAGCGGCTTGCGGTCGGTGCCGGGGACCGGGTCGCCCAGGCCGGTCAACGTCCCCTTGAGCCGGTCGGTCTCCAGCGTGTCCCAGTCCCACTTGAGCCCGGCGATCTTCTTCGCGTCATTCGGCGTGATCGTCTCCTTCATGATCTGGGCGGGCGGCACCTTCTGCTCCGCCGGGGCGTTCTTGTCCATCCGGTAGGCGATGATCGCCACGCCCGCGTTGATCTCGTGGGTCGGCAGGTAATAGAACGAGTCGCCGCTGACGACCACGGGCACGTCGATCGCGCTGCCGCCGCCATACACCGCCGTGCCGCGCGGCAGCCATTCCCAGCCGGTGGGCAAGTCCCTGCCGTGCAGCAATCGCGCCCACAGGCCCGCCGCCACGCCCGGCTCGACCTCGTGGACGTTCTGCGCCCAGGGCTTGGAATAACCCACGAGCGTGTCCAGGTCCATCGCGTTGACGTTGTCCTGGTGGGTGTTGATCAGCACGCGCCCGGCGGCCATGAGCTGCGACTGCTCATCGTGCACCAGCAGCAGCGAGTCGTACCAGCCGTACGTGCGGGATTGATCCATGACCGGGGTGATGAAGCCCGTCTTCGTGTCGAGGTAGCCCACGTTCAGGAAGGGGGAGTAATGCTCGTAGCGGCTGCGCAACAGCGCGTTGTACTTGACGATCACCTTGCCATCCGCCGTGACCAGCGGCGGCATCGCCGGGCCGTTCATGCTCTCGGCGTAGACGACCGGCGCGACGAACTTTGGCGCGCCCGTCTGGGCGTCGAGGACGAAAAACGTCTGCAGCGCCGGCTCATCCGTCAGGCGCTTGGTCAAGTAATCGAGCTGCTTCCGGTACGTCGCCGGGTCCTTCATCAACTCGAAATTGGCGGCGCGGATCTTCTTCTTTTCCTCCTCCGACTTGATCCGCCAGCTCGAAAAGTTGCCGAAGACCTCCCTGGTCATGTCGAGCAGGACCTGCTGGATCGCGTCGCCGCCGGCGCAGGGGGTGACGGTGATCATCACGCTGCCGTCGGGGGCGATGACGGGCGAGTAGCCGCGAAACGACACGCCGGGGAGCTTGGGCGATCGCCAGATTGGCTTGCCCGTGTCGCGCTCGAAGGCGTAGACGTGCATGTCCTCAGCGCCCACGTAGACGCGGCCGCGCCCCTCGTCGATGGCGGGGGACGACAACATCGGGGCCCCGACCGTCGCCCGCCAGGTGAGCGTCCCCCTCGTCGGGTGGATGGCGTAGAGCGTGCCGTCGCGGCCGCCGACGATCAGATCGGTGCCATCGTGCGCGGGCGCGTTCCACAGCGCCGCGCCGGTGGGGTACGTCCAGCGCAACGCGCCGTCCGCGTCCACGCAGTACACCTTTCCGTCCGCGCAGGTGAAGAAGACCCGCTGATGGCCGGCCTCGGCGGCGTGAAGGATCGGCCCGCCGGCGCGGTAGGTCCAGACGTCCCGCCCCGTGTTGGCGTCGATCGCATGCAGCACGCCCGCCAGCGTGCCCACGTAAAGCCGATCCCGAGAGACCACCGGCTGCACGCCCGACTGCAACCCCTCGTCCGCGAACAGGCGATACCATTTCCGCGCGAAGGGCGGCCTCACCTCCTCGGCCGTCGTCCCGCTCCGCGCGGCATCATGCGCCAGCATCGGCCAGTCCCCCCGCGCCGCCAACGACCCCACGAGAAGCCCCAGCACCGCGAGAGCCCGCCAAACCTTCATGATCACCTCCGCGAAGTGCCCAGGAGCTCATGACCAAATGCATCACAGAGAACACGGAGAACACAGAGGACACGGAGAGAATCAGGTGTTTTGACTCTCTGTGTCCTCTGTGTGCTCTGTGGCTGCCTCCGTTTTGTCAGGAGCATCAAAGAGGATCGGCCACAGATCAAGACCGATGAACGCGGATGAAGAATAGAAACCAATTCATGGTCTACGTCCATCGGACTTTCTTTGTGGCAATACTGTTTTCCCGGCCGCCGTGCTGAACGGCTATTCCGATCCGCGGGGGCCCTGTTTCAACGACCGCGGCGGCGTGGGGAACGATCGTGCCTGGCCGCCGGGCGTCACGACGTCGAACCCGCGCGGCCCCGACGGCTCGACGGTCGGTGGTCGCACGGCCGGAAGTGCCCGCACGCAATAGAGGATCAGGAGAGACGCGACGACCAGCAATGCAGCCGTCAGGACAAGCCCGAACGGTGGCACCGCGCCACCATCAGCCAGGATCAACAAGGGCCAGCAGATCGTGATCGCGCCGTGCACGCAGGCGAATACGAGCACGGTGATGACCGCCCACCGTTTCCGCCGCGCCATGGAAATAGCGTACAGCAGGTAGAGAGCGGCAGGGACGACGACGAACGGCAAAATGATCGCGCCGAACAGGATGAACCCGACGAACGCGTGCTTGCCGTCGTACGGGTCCATCAGCGCGAGGACCGCCAGGAACGCCAGCAATAAATGCATGCCGCCCTGGACACGCGCGAAGAGCACCGCCAGTTCCAGGCTTCGCAGCGGATCACGCGAACGCATCATCGCCCCGCTTCTCCTTCAAGACGCCTGGCCGATCGTCCCACTCCCTGATACCGCCGATCCGCCCCCGATGATGGACCCCGCACCTCCCGCCGCCCGGCATCCGCCTACCGTTCAACCTCACGTCATCACCACGAACTTCGCCCTCACCTGCTGCCTCACGTACGTCCGCGTGATGTCCGCGTGGCCCGCCCCTTCCGCCGCCTCGTGCTCGAACTTCCCGTGCGTCGCCAGCCAACGCTGCCCGCGCGCGAAGAACGCGTCGAACTGCTCCGGCGACATCTCCGCCGCGAAATACGTGTCCCTTCGCACCGGCATCACCCGGCACAGCGGCTCGCCCTTTTTGATCGTGATCCGCTTTGCCCGCCGATCCAGCTCGATCACCGCGTGCCACGGGTAGCTCGCCGGGTACCAGTCGGTATCCACCAGCGCGCTCATCGCCCGCCAGGGGCGATCCAGGTTGGGCACGCTCGTGAAGTAGAGCAGCTCGTTCGGGTCGGTCTTGAGGAACAGGAACGTCGAGACCTTCGCCTGGTTGTTGATCCGCGCGTAGACGTTGTCGCTGATCGCGTGCGGCAGTTTCTGCCCCCGCTGCCAGAACCAGCAGTACTGCTGGCTCAGCGGCTCGCCGGTCGATTCGTCGCTGGCCGCGTAATCGAAGTCCGACGGGATCACCACGTCCGGCGAGGCGCGCCAGCTCTTGTCCCGCCGCCGGGTGAACGTCACGTCAAAGTTCGCCAAGAGGTCGAACCCGAAGGCGTTGGCCGCCCGGATCGGCGGGCATTCCTCGGGCCACCCCTTGCCCGTGCCGCGCTTCACGTAAACCTCTTTGGCGGGCGCCGGCGCGAACAGGTCCTGACGGAACTTGAAGTAATGGAGCATGGATGACGAGCGATTTTGCGTCGCAAACCGACCATTGCAAGTCAGCATAGACGACACACCTTTCCCGGGCGGGGTCGCTTTCGCGATCCTGCTCTCTCGCGAACCTTCAAAAGTATTGACATGCGACGCCATCATTGCGACGCTGTCGCGCGAACACATTTGACCAGGGGAGCCCCCCATGAGCGACGAGACGGCCGACGCGACCACCATCACCTGCCAGGGCTGCGGCAAGCGCTTCAAGTGGAAACTCCAACTCGCCGGCAAGCGCGTCAAGTGCTCCTGCGGCACCGTCATGCTCGTCCCGCGCCGCGCCGCCGAGGCCGAGGACATCTACGACCTCTTCGAAGGCCAGGCCCAGGAAGCCCCGCCCATCCCCAGGGTCGCCGCCGCCGTCGGCGCAGACGACGACGATCCGCAGAGGGGCGCCGTCGCCAGCGCGCCGCCGACCCGCGCCAGCGGCCCATCGAAATCAGCGCCGAAAAGTGCCAGGGCCGAGGAGATCGCCGCGCGCCTGGGCATCGCCCTGCCCACGCGCAAGCGCCTCGATTATGCCGAATCCGTCAAGGCCGGCCGCGAGGAGATGGACCGGCTCGCCCAGGGCAGCTTCCTCCGCGACATCATCGCCCCCATCCCGATCATCGTCGTCGGGCTGATCCTCTCCTACCTCCAGGTCAGCTACTGGGCCGACAAGCCCGCCAGGGGCGCTGCCGAAGCGCTCATGCAGACGGCCAGCGGCGCGGCGCTGAGCGTCGGGCTGATCCTCTTCTCCATGTTCTTCCTCACCCGCGTCGCCGACGTCAACTTCATGGGCAGCTTCGCCCGCTGCATCCTCCGCCTGGTCGCGATCGCGATCGGCCCGGCGGCCATCTACCACATCTGCGTCTACACGCTCGGCAGCGACACGATGGGCGCGCCGTTCACCGGCGTGCTGGCGACGATCGCGCTTTACCTGATCCTCTTCCTCACCCTGATGCGCACCGACCTCAAGGACGCCGGCATCTGCGCCCTGGTCACCTGGATCCTCGTCACGCTCGCCAACTACGCCGCCTTCAAGGCCGAAGCGATGATGATGGGCTACGACATCTGACCCCCACGTAGCGCATGCGTCCCGCCTGCATTGTCTTTCTGCCGCGTGCATTCTTGCGGGTAACATACCCCCATGCCCCCCGCCGAATTCCTTTTCACCGCCAACGACCCATTCCTCAATCTCCTCAACACCCGCCCCGACGCCGGCGACGACCGCCTGCGCACCAACGACGACCTCATTCGCTGGATGGACCGCGCCGGCCTGATCCGCGCCGGCGACCAGCCCTGGCGCTGGAACGACAAGGCTGACCCGCTGCTCTCGCGCGTCAAGCGCTTGCGCGAATCCGTGCGCCAGGCCCTGGACGCCCGCACCCGAGGCGAACCGATCCCACCCGACCTCCTCGCCCAACTCCAGCGCGATGCCGCCGACGCTCCCGCCTCCCCGTCGCAGGTGACGCGCCCGGAGCACCTCCACGCCCTCCTCGCCCGCGCCGCCCTCGAGCTGCTGCGCCGTGACCCGTCGTCGGTCCGGTGCGAACCCACACCCGACGGCCAACTTTGGACCGACCGACCTGTCTGAATGCTCCTGACGAAATGACGGTAGCCACGGAGGACACAGAGAACACGGAGAGTCAAACAAGACCTGCTTCTCTCTCTGTGGCCTCTGTGTGCTCCGTGGTCTCTGTGCTGCATTTTGTTAGGATCCCTACACCCCGCGAGGCCATCATGCTCCACCGCCGCACCTTCCTGATCGGCGCCTGCGCCGCACTCGTCACCGCCAACCACTCCGCCCGCGCCGCGGGCCAAAAACTCCGCGCCGCCATCATCGGCCACACCGGCAACGGCGGTTACGGCCACGGCATGGACGCCCTCTTTGCCAACCGCCCCGACATCGAAGTCGTCGCCGTCGCCGACCCCGACGACGCCGGCCGCGCCGCCGCCCAGCGCCGCTGCGCCGCCAAATCCGCCTACGCCGATTTCCGCGAGATGATCCAGCGCGAGCAGCCCAACCTCGTCAGTGTCGCCCCGCGCACCACGCCCTTCCGCCGCGAGATGCTCCTCGCCGCCGTGAACGCCGGCGCCCACGTCATCAGCGAGAAACCCTTCGTCCGCGCCCCCGCCGATGCCGACCAGGTCCTCGCCATCGCCGACAGGAAGGGCCTCAAGATCGCCGTCGCCCACCAGATGCGCCTCGCCCCCGCCGTCGTCCACCTCCAGAAGAAGATCAACCAGGGCCTCATCGGCGACCTCCAGCAACTGCACGCCTGGGGCAAGCAGGACAACCGCGCCGGCGGCGAAGACCTCCTGGTCCTGGGCGTCCACCTCTTCGATCTGATGCGACTCTTCGCCGGCGACCCGCAATGGTGTACCGCCCGCGTCATGCAGGGCAACCGCGACGCGCGCCTCGCCGACGCCCACCCCGCCGGCGAAGACATCGGCCCGGTCCTCGGCGACCAGGTCGACGCCCAGTTCGCCTTCGACCACGCCGTCACCGCCACCTTCACCAGCCGCGCCAGGCTCCGCGACCACGCCGGCCACTGGGGCCTGGAGCTCGTCGGCAGCAAGGGCACCGCCCGCATCCTCGCCGACATCTGGCCGCGCGTCATGGTCAGCACCCCCGCCAGGTGGACCGACACCGGCCGCACCGATCAGTGGCGCCCCCTGGACGACGACCCCACCCTCAACGCCACTCCGGCCGAGCGCGCCGTCAACCCCGCCAACGCCCGCCTCGTGGACGACTGGCTGACCGCCATCAAGGAAAACCGCGAGCCCGCCTGCAGCGGCCGCAACGCCGCCTGGGCCGTCGAGATGGTCCTGGCCACCTGGCGCGCCGGACTAACGGGCACCCGAGTCAAACTCCCGCTCAAGGACCGCACCCACCCACTCCTGAAACAGCCGTGATCCGGTCCCCTCCCCCGCACGCGCCGCCCGACCGCCGTGATCCGGTCCCCTCTCCCGGACGCGACCTTGGGCGCTCATCCTGCAACCGACTCAACGCGTCTGGGAGAGGGCCGGGGTGAGGGCAAGATCGGATGCCTCCTCGCGTCCAACACTGCCCTCACCCCGCCCTCTCCCACGGGCGTTACGCATATCTACTATGAATACCCAGGGCCGCCCGCGGGAGAGGGAGAACGATCACCGCCAGCCGGTTCGGAGTTCACGCTTTAGCGTGCCTCGTCCTGATCCAATGAAGTTGCTCATTGGCTCATGATTACGCCACGCGTGTTTCCCCCTCGGCCCCGATCCGCGCGCCAGCAATCCGCAATTTTGTTGCGCGCCGATGACGCGCGCGGCGCAACCCCCTCCACGGAAAAATCAAAAAAATTCTCAACCCAAATCCCCAGCAAACCCCCACCTCCTCAACGTTGATCGCGCCCCGCGCGTCACCGCCGCGCAACGACGCCCCTATAGGTGGAGGACGCGCACTCATGACCCGCCAAACCGCCCCACGTGGGGCTCGCTTCAGCGAGCGAACTCCCGCCGCCGCGTCGCGCAGGGACTACCCTCGTACAACTTCCGAAAACTTCCGAAAACTTCCGATCCTGCAAAAAAATCCCGCCCAAACCGCCCCGCTTAACCTCCCCCCGCCCTCCAGCGCCAAACGAACCCAAACCCACGCCCCTCACACCCTGGTCCTCCGCGGTTCAATCGCCTCTTGCCCTTTGCCCTCAATTCTTCCTCCCCAGCATCCGATCCAGCGAGTCCGACGTCTGGTAAACCAGCGCCTCCGGATAATGCATGTACGGGTGGAAGTACTCGAACGTGCAATACCCCCGGTAGCCCGTCTGGTCCAATGCCTCCACCACCGCAGGCCAATCGGTCGTCCCGTCCAGCAGCGGCCGGAAGCTTTCCAGCGAGTAGTCCTGCCCCTTCTTGGTGTACTCCTTGAAGTGCACGTTGCGGATCCGCTTGCCCAGCACGTGGATCCAGTGCTCGGGGAACTGGAACATCATGATGTTCCCCGTGTCGAAGTGGGCCCGGCAGTACTCGCTGCCGAATCCGTCCACGAACGCCGCGTGCTCCATCGGCGTCATCAGGTAGCCGTTGAAGAAGATGTTCTCGATGTTCAGCGACACCTTGAGCTTCTCGGCCTGCGGCAGGAGCTTGCCGATCGCCTCCTTCGCCCGCTTGTCGCACACGTCGTTGGGCACCGGCTCGTGATCGGTGCGCCAGGGGATGTGAACGGCCCCGGGCACGACCAGCAGGTTCTCCACGCCCAGGTCGTGCGCGGCCTGCGTCATCCTGCCTGCCAGTTCCATCCCGCGCGACCGCTTCTCCGGGTCGTTGCTCGAGAGCGGGTACGGCCAGAACAAAAACGAGCACACCCCGCTGATCGCGATGCCGATCTGGTCGGCCATCCGTCGGATCTCCCCGAACTCGCGCGTGCCGGCCTTGGGAGACAGGTCGTTGTCCAGGTCGTAATTGAGCTCAATGCCATCGAACCCGGCGTCCTTCGCCAGTTGCAGGCACTGCCGCAGGTTCATCCGCTGCGGATACGGAAACGCCCAGAGATTGATCGACTTCTTCATCTCGTACCGCTTGGGCGCCCCGCGCAGCGCATCGGGCGGCGGCGACGGTTGCTGCTGGGCAACGGCCTGGTTCGGCCCCGCCAGCGCGGCGCCCCCCGCGGCGAGCAACGTGGCCAGGATCGCATCACGACGGGACACCGGCGTCGGCTGGGCAGCAGGTTCCATGATCGCTCACCCCGGAATGTAAGAGGACGTGATTCGCACCGGCGCACGACGGCGACCGGATCGGAGCCGCAATTATACGCTCCCGCCCCCCGCCGCCGCCCGAACTTTCCGCACGTAATCACTCAACGCCGCCAGCGGATCTTCCGCCGAGATGACCGGATGACCGATCGCCACGAGTGCCGCCCCACCCTCCACCGCGCGCACCCCATCCTCCGCCCCGAACGTCCCCACGCCAACCGGGATGCTCACCGCCCGCATCACGTCCGCCAGCCACTGGGTCGAGTCCCGCGTCGCGTCCGCCCGACGCTGGTCCGCTCCGTAGTGCAGGTAGAGCATGTCCACGCCCCAGCCTTGGCACTGCACCGCCCGGCCGGCCACGTCTTTGCACCCGATCAGGTCCACGACCACTTTGACCCCGGTTTCTTTCGACGCCGCGACGGCCGCCTGCACGGTCTCATCCGGCGCGTTGCCGCAGACGGTCATGTACTGCCCGCCCTGGGCGTGGGTCAGGTGCACGTTCTTGCCCCCGGAGTCCATCGTCTTGTAGTCCGCCAGAACCGGGTAATCCGGGAACGCCCGCTTGAGTTGCCCGATCGTCTTGACCCCTTCGGAGACGATCAGCGGCGTGCCGATCTCCAGGATGTCCACCCCCGCCTCGATCCCCAGGCGTGCGCAGGCGGCGGCGTGCTGGATGGTGGGGAAGTCGAGCGCGATCTGGATCAGCGGCTTGCGGGCAGGGGGGGTCATGCGGGCGTTTTACCCGCGGCCGGTGCGTTTCGGCAAGAAATGGCGGCAACGTGAGTTGTCGCACGCGTTGCCGCGATTCGTCAGACGGGTTGACGCTATGGCGTGAATCTGCATATTCTCAGCCGCGCGTGCGTCCTGGCGCGCGGTCCGTTTTTCCCGCAGCGGCCCCATCGTCTAGAGGCCCAGGACACCGCCCTTTCACGGCGGCGACAGGGGTTCGAATCCCCTTGGGGTCACTGATAAGCCACGCGAGAATCGCCCGGGAACGCCGGGCGATTTTCATTTGCTTTCCCAGCTTACCGAATCGGGCCGTGGTTCGCGTCCGTATCATTCGGCGTGCGTGCGGATCGTCGATTGACGTCCTCGCAACGCGCGAGAAAATGCCAGCGGGGGATTGAGCGCAAAGCCCGCCTGTTGGATAATCCCGCGTCACTGCAGTCGTGGGTCGGTGGGTTTGGTCCGTGTTCATGTCCAATTGATGAAGGGTGTTGCTATGTCGGGCAGCTTTTCGTGTGACGCGTGTGGCAAGACGTACGCCTGGAAGCCGGAATTGGCCGGCAAGCGCGTGAAGTGCAAGTGCGGTAAGGCGATCACCATTCCCATCGATGACCCCGCGGGTGATGACATGGCCGACCTGGCGGTACCTGCGCCGGCACGGGGTGGCGGGGGCGGGGGCGGCGGGGGTGGCGGCGCGTGTCCGTCCTGCGGGGCGGCGGTCGGCGCGGGCGCGGTGATCTGCGTCAACTGCGGGCACAACCTCAAGACCGGCAAGAAGCTCTCGACCGCCAAGCAGGTCGGTGGCGGGGCGGCCGGTGGTGGCGGCGGGGCGGCCGCGGCCGAGTACGCCCCGGGGTACCGCTCGTACGGCGCGGTCAACACGTCGGATGGCGGGATGTCCGACAAGCAGAAGAAGATGGTCATCTTCTCGTCGATCGCGGGAATCGCGGCCATCATCGCGGTGCTGGCGATCGTGATCATCCCGAAGGCAATGAAGGAGAAAAAACGCCTGGCGGATGCGGACGCCCACAGCTCCAAGAAGATGGAGCGGCTCATCACCAATGTCGAGAGCGCCGGCGGGCTGCAGGAGGCGATGCGGCAGGGGACGCTGGGGCAGGGGTTGGAGCACCAGGACGTGTCGGCCCAGACGAAGCCGCCCTATTGGGCGATCGAGGAGCGTCACGCGAACATGCTGGCGACCCCCAACGTAAAGGTGGCCAAGAAGTTCATCCTCGGCCCGACCTCGCGCTTTAACGGGCACGATCACGCGCAGAGCGTCAAGCTGGTCAACGACCTGTACGCGCTGGGGTGCGGCAGCGTCGTGGTGATCAGCCCCGTGATGGCGGTGGACAACACCGAGGTCGCGGGGAGCATCGTCGCGACGCTGCCCACCGACAAGGCGGCCCGCACGAAGGTGTTCGCCTATTACAAGTCGCTGGACAAGACGGTCGAGCCGTTCGACCTGCCCCGCCAGACCGACATGGGGCAGAAGTGGATCTCGATCGAGTTCAAGGAATAGGATCGCGCGCGCACAAGAACTGCGGAACAATTCGGGAAGGGTGCAAGTGACACATGTCGACGACGGGCAAGTTTTCATGTGACGGGTGCGGGAAGCAGTACACCTGGAAGGCGGAACTGGCGGGCCGGCGCGTGAAGTGCAAGTGCGGGCACGCGCTGACGGTTCCGAATGAGGATCCCGCGGCGCTGGCGGACGCGCCGGACGGATTCGAGGACCTTTACGCGCTGGCGGAAGACTCCGGCCCGTCGAAACAGAAGGTGCAGCAGGCGCCGGCGTACGTGCGGGCGGCGGCGCCGGCAATGGCAATGGCGGGGGCGGGGGCGGCCGCGATCCCGCAGGGGGCTGGCGGAGGCGGCGCGGGCGCGGCGGCCGGGGTGCTGGGTTATGCCAGCATGGCGCCCAAGCGGCGCGATGACGACGGCAAGGCCGCCGGTAACCCGTTCTGGAACCCGGTCACCGACCTGTATGTGCCGGCCGGACTGATCCTGCTGGGCTTCGTCCTGAGCCTCATTGAGATGCGCTGGGTGATCGGCATCCGCAGCATCCCGATCGCCGTGATCGCGGTGGGCGTGCTGACGATGATCAACCTGGCGATCGGCTTCGCCGGGATCCTGATCACCGCCAAGGTTATGGATCTGGGCCTGGGGCCGCTGCCGGTGGCGATCATGAAGACCGCGGCGGCGTCGATTTTGCCGGCGGCGGTGGCGAGCCTCATCGCCCAAAGCTTCTTCGGCGGCGCGCTGCTCGGGCTGGTCGTCAGTTATGTCCTTTCGGTCACGATGTTCATCAAGCTGATGGACATGGATTACTTCGAGGGCTTCCTGTGCGCGGCGATCGTCTGGATCGTCGGCAAATGGGTCGGGATGGCGATCCTGGCGATGATCTTCAGCGGAATGATGTCCGCCGGCGGCGGTGGCGGGGGCTTTGCCGGCGGCGGGGGTGGTGGCGGCGGCGGCGGACGCAGCCCCGGTGGGGGATTGTTCGCCTCGTCGGGCGGCGGGGCGTCTTCCCTGGCGGACGACGGGGATGACGAAGGGAGCGCGAAGAAGTCTCCGGGCGCGAAATATGACGACCGCGCCGAGGAACTGCTCTCGGGCACCCACAAGGCGGACGCCAAGGAGTGGGTGGAGAAGGGGAACAACGCCTTCTCCGGCCGCACGCACGACCAGAGCCGGCGGATCGTCGCGACGTTGCTCTCGATGGGCGGTCAGTTCATGGTCGTGGTCGAACCGGTGAAGAAGGGAGAGGAGAAAGAGGTCGGGCCGGTGCTGGTGTTCCTGCTGCCGACCGACAAGCCGTCGCGGAAGAAGATCTTCGACTTTTACCCGTCGCTGGGGAAGACGTACGGGATCAGCGGCCCGAAGGACGAGGGTCAGGGGTACATGTCGGTGGAGTTCGTGGACGAGGATGCGGAGGAGCATCCGTAGGGGCGCTGCGCTGAGTGAATACGAAGATGGAGGATGGAGGATAGAGGATAGAGGATGGACAAAGCGGCGTCAGGCATGATCGGCCGCCGTCTTCCATCCGCCATCTTCCATCCTCGTATTCATCGTAGCGGCCGCGCTTGTCCGCGCGGCCATCCTCCCGTAGGATGGGGTGCTGACACTGCTGCGAGAAGCACCAACCGGGAGAACCAACGGCGTGGCGAAATCCGAGCCCATCGAAGTCGAAGCGACGGTCGTAACCGCGTTGCCCAACGCGATGTTCAAGCTGAGGCTGGACAATTCGGATGCGGAGATCCTGGGGATCGTGTCGGGGAAGATGCGCAAGCACTTCATCCGCATCCTGCCGGGCGACCGGGTAAAGGTGGAGCTGTCGCCGTACGATCTGACGAAGGGGCGGATCGTGTTTCGGCAGAAATAAAGGGGCGGACGGGGCGAAAGCACCAAAGGCGATTGGTGCTTCGTGCACGCCTTATTTTCCCTTTCGCTCGCGGTACTCGCTCGGCGGGACGCCGGTCTTTTTCTTGAAGACGACGCTCATGTACTCGACGTGCTTGAAGCCGGCGCGGTTGGCGACGGTGTAGAGGGGGAGGTCGGTCTGGGTGAGCAGCTCCTTTACGCGCTGGACGCGGGTGCGGACGATCTCCTCGTGGGGCATGCGGCCGAATAATTTCTTGAACTCGTTCTCGAACACCCGCCGCGACATGCCGCTGACCTGCCGCAGCACGTCGGCGACGTTGATCCCGTCGCAGGCGTGGGCGCGGATGAAGCGGACGGCCTTGGCCATCTGGGGGTCGGCGATCGCCAGCGTGTCGGTGGAGAGGCGGGGGACGACGCCCAGGGGCTTGACGAGGTGCGCGGTCGGCGGGACCGGCTCGCGGTCGTGCATCATGCGATCGAGGAGCTGGGCGGCGAGGTAGCCGGTCGAGTCGGTGTCGGGGGCGACGGATGAGAGCGGGGGGTCGGAGAGGTCGCAGAGCAACTCGTCGTTGTCCACGCCGATCACCGCGACGTCGTCGGGGACGGCGAGGTCGAGCGCCCGGCAGGCGGCCAGGACCTGGCGCCCGCGGATGTCGTAGCAGGCCATGACGCCGACGGGGCGCGGGAGTCCGGCGACCCAGTCGCTCAATGCGGTGAGCTCGGCCTCGTGCGCCAGGTGCCGCGCGCGGTGGGGGGGCGGGAAGACGGCGCAGTCGAGGCCGGCGCGCTCGACGAGCTTGACGAAGGCGTCGCGACGCCAGAGGGCCCAGTTGAAGTGCTCGTCGCCGCAGAAGGCCAGGCGGCGCAGGCCGCGCTCGGTCAGGTGCTCGAAGGCCATGCGGGCGATCTCGGCGTCGTCGGTCTCGACCCATGGGATGCCCGGGACCTGTCGGGCGGCGCTGACGTCCACGCAGGGGAGGCCGGAGGCCTGCACCTCGTCGGCGATCGCGGCGTTCTCGATGCGGGCGATCACACCGTCGCCTCGGAAGTCCTTGAGCCAGCGGGTCGCCTCGCCGCGGCGGCGCTCGTCGAGGTCGATGTCCCAGTTCTCGTGCTCTCGGATGTAGGCGCGGATGCCGTGGAGCAGGCCGCGGGCGTACTCGTTGGAGGTCTCGATGATGAGGGCGACGCGCTTGCGCCGGCGGCGCGGCGGCGGGGGCGATGGCGGGGCGGCGAGAGGGGCGGCGACGGGCTTGGCACTGGGACGCGTGGCGCGGGGCATGGGTCAGCAGAAAGACGAGGATGGAAGATGGAAGATGGCGGATGGACCAAGACCCACGCCCCGTTCAGTCGCGTCCATCTTCCATCCTCGATCTTCCATCTTCGTTTTCGTTAGATCTGGCGGCGCCGGCGGCCCAGCAGCGCGAACCCGCAAGCGGCGACGAAGCCCAGCGCGCCGGGTTCGGGGACCAGCGCGAAGGCACGGGCGAGTTCGGCGTCGAAGTTCGCCGGGGCGCCGGGGATCGGGTCTGCGGGCAAGTTGGTGTTGTAGTTCTGCGCGAGCTTGACCAGGTCGTTGAAGTCCACCTTGCCGTCGTAGGTGAAGTCGCCGTTGAACCACCACGATCCGGTCTTGGTCGAGACGGTGGTGTCGTAATTCTGCGCCAGGTGCACGAGGTCATTGAAGTCGACGGTGCCGTCGAGAGTGGCGTCGCCGGCCAGCGTGTAGCGGACCAGGATCGAGCTGGCGTCCACGTTGGCCTTGCCCATGAAGGTGCCGCCCGTGGGGCCCAGGATCTCGGTTGCGGCGGCGTAGCCGACGGCGCCCTTGGGGTCGGCGGCAGCGTTGGCGGAGGTGATGCCGGTGCCCTTCCAGTCGCCGTTGTTCGCGCCGGTCGGCACCGCGTGATACCCGGAGATGACCAGGTTGCGGACGGTGGTGAGGGCGGTGGCGTCGTTGCCGGTGTAATCGACGATCAGCGCGTTGTTGGTCAGGTCGACCTTCTGCCCGGCGGCGACCGCCAGCGGCGCCGGGGTCGTGTTGTCACCGACCGTGAGCACGGACCTGGGCCCTGCGGCGGGGCTGGTAACCTTCGCGCCGCCGCCCTGGAGGTTCAGGTTCTTGACGGTCTGGGTGGCGCCGGCCTCGAAGGTGGCGGTGGCGTTGGCGACGGTGACACCCGAGCTGGCAAAGATCGAGCCCGTGACGCGCAGGGTTCCGTTGTTGACGGTGGTCGCGCCGGTGTAGCCGTTGACGCCGCCCAGGGTCTGCACGCCGGTGCCTTCCTTAGTCAGCGCGATGGTGCCGGCGGCCTGGTTGGAATTGTCGTTGACCTGTCCGCCGAAGGTGGCGGTGGCGTTGTTATTGCCCAGGGTCAGCGTGGCGGCGCTGCCGCCGACGTTGTTGACGACCTGTCCGGGGATGGCGCCCCCGGCGCCACCCAGCCCGTTAATGGGCGTGTCCATGCCGTTGATGTCGAAGATGCCGCCGGTGGCGTCGCCGCCGTTGACGACGACGTTGCCCGCGCCGGGTCCGGAGGGGATGGCGCCGAAGGCGCCCTGCTGGAGCGTGCCGTCGTTGACGGTGGTGTCGCCGCCGTAGGTATTGGCGCCGGTCAGCGTCAGCATTCCGGCGCCGACCTTGGTGATGCCGCCGGACGCGTTGTTAGCCAGGGTCGCTGCGCCGAAGGTCGCGCCGCTGCCACCACCGCCGACGAGTTGGACGGTCGGGACGGACGTATAGCCGACGCCGGGATTGGTGATCTGGATGCCGGTGACGTGCCCGCTGGCGTCGAGGACGGGAACGCCGGTCGCGCCGAAGCCCCCCCCACCGGTGATCTCGATCACGCCGTGGGCGAGGTAACCCGAGCCGCCGCTGGTGACGGGGACGGACATGACGCCCTGACCGGTGGGCGCGACCAGCGGGGCGGAGATGGTGATGTCGCTGCCGCTGGTGTCGATGA
>DATBFY010000758.1:0-6886 GCA_036558265.1 Tepidisphaeraceae bacterium
TGGACTGCGGCGGAAGCCGCCCCGGCGCGCCGGGCCATCTTCATCCGTGCCGTCATCGACCCGGCGGGAACGGTTGGCGGGTTCTGGGCCGCATCCGGATTCTTCCGCAACTCGTTCAGGTCGTACCGGAACGGGAAGTTCTCGAAGAACATCTCCGGCGCCAGCGCGGCGTCCATGTAAATCTTGCCGGCGATGAGGGTTAGGAAGCCATCCCGGCAGACCTGGGGCGAGGGCTCAAAACCGGCCTGGCGATACATCCGCCCAAAGCCCCCGTCGCCGGACATGAAGCGACGGATAACGGACCACGTGAGGGGGCTGGGGTGTGGAAGCGTTTCGCCCAGGTTGTGCACCACCCACGGCCCGCGTCCCTTTTCGAGAAGTTCTCGAAGTTGCGCGCGGGTGGCCGAGAGAAGGTGTTCGTATGCCTCGGCCTCTTCGAGAGTTGTGATCGGCCGCGACTGGAGCAGGTAAAGTTTGCCCTCGTGGATCGCCCACTCGATGTCCTGCGGGCCGCCGAAGTGACCGGCGGCCTGGAGGCCGAGCTTCCAGAGGCCCGAGACATCGGGGCCCTTGACGCATGGGATGCGGCGCCTGTCATCGGGCACCGGAACTTCCTCATGCCGACCGGGCGGGATGAGGACCTGTTTATCTGCGATCCGGGCGTGGACAACGCGGCCGGTGTTCTTGTCGATGCGCAACACGTCCGGTTGGACCAGGCCCGAGACGACCGCTTCGCCCAGGCCCCAGCTTGCCTCGACGAGCATTTCCTCCTTCGAGCCGGTCTGCGGGTTGGCGGTAAAGAGCACGCCAGCGACGTCGGAGGGGACCAACCGCTGCACAACGACTGCCATCGCCACCTGGGAGAGCGCGATACCGTGCTCCTTGAGATAGGCACGGGTACGTGGAGAGTCCAGCGACGCCCAGCAACACCGAACCCGATTAAGCAGCGCGTCCTCGTCGCGGATGTCGAGGAAGGTGTCGTACTGGCCGGCCATGGAGGCTTCGGACATGTCCTCGGCGGTGGCGGAGGATCGGACGGCGACGGGGGGGCTGCCCATGGCGCGGTAGGCGCGGGTGATCTCGTCAACCAGGTCGGAGGGGATCTCCTCCGAGCGGGTGTTGGCCCAGTAGCGGTAGGCGTCGGTGGTGACGCAGAAGCCATCGGGGACGTTGAAGCCGGCGCGGAGGAGGACGCCGAGATTGACGGCCTTGCCGCCGGCCAGGGCCTTGTCTTTGCAATCCGCGAGGGGTTGAAGGAGGGTCACGGTTTGGAGCATGGCGTCGGAAGGCAAAAGGCAAACGGCAAAAGGGAAGACGGTCACTTGGGCGTCGCGCTCACGGCCTGGAAGGCGCGGAGGCCGCCGGTCTCGCTGCCGATGAAGAGTTTGTCGCCGGCGAGGGCGGGGGTGGAGAGGGTCAGGCCTTTCTCGCCGGGCTTGGCCTTGTTGTTCAGCTCCTGACGTTCGATGATTTTACCGTCGGTGGAATTCAGGAGGGCGAGATAGCCGTCGCTGCTGGCGGCGAAGAGCGTCGCGCCATCTTTGGAGACCGCCAGGCCCGCCTTGAGCGGGGCCTTGCCGCTGACGGACTGTGTCCAGGCGGGCTTTCCGTCGGTGAGATTGAGGGCGACGACGTTGCCGTTGCGCACGGGGCAGAAGACCTTGCCGTTGGAGACGACGATGCGACTCAGGACCGAATCTTCCATCGGTGCCTGCCATTTGACGGTTCCGGTCTTGCGATCCAGGGCCATGACGACGCCGGCCGGGTGCGGGTCGGCGTAGACGAAGTCGCTGTTGCCGCCGCCGACGAGGACCAGGTCGCCGTCGAGCGTGACCGGGCCTGTGATCGGGTAGGGGGCCTTGGTCTTCCAAAGCTCGCGCGGGAGGTTTTTCGCTTTCAGCTCTAGATCGGTTTCGGATCGCAGCGCGACGACGGCATTGCCGTTGAAACCCGAGCCGATGTAGGCGATGCCGTCATCGGAGATGGCGGGCGAGGACTCGGGGTCGGCGACGTCATGTTTCCACAGCTCTTTGCCGTCGGAGATGCGGACGGCCAGGACGTAGCCGGGGTGGGTCTTGGGCTTGTGATTGGCGTCCTCGATCGCGCCCGCGCCGACGACGGCGAGGTCGCCGTGGATGGCGGGAGACGATTCGATGTGAAGCGGCGTCTTCACCTTCCACTTCAACTCGTGGGTGCTGGTATCGAAGCAGAGGAGGGAGCAGTTGTCGTCCTCGTGGAGCCCTTGGCCGACGATGAGATATTTCTGGTCGGGCGTGAGGGCGGGGGAGGAGAAGAACGCTTTCAGGTCTTCGTCGCCGGCCTTATCGACTTTCCAGATCTCCTTACCGGTGTTGGCGTCGAGTGCGTAGAGGACGCCGAAGAAGGAGGCGACGTCCTGAACGGCGGCGGTGCCGAAGACGCGGTTGGATTTGTCGGCGTAGGCGGGGGAGGAGAGGACCATCGCGGTCTCGTCGGGGACGTAGTTCCAGACCGGTGTGATCCTAATCGCCCTTTCGGCCGCGATCAGACGCATGGCGAGGTCGGTCCAATCCTCTTTGGGGATGGAGTAACCCGTCATCGTTCGGTCGGGGGTTTTCTTGTTGGTCTGTGCGGCCTGGGCGGGTGAGGAAAGGAGGTGTGCGATGCCGAACCACAGTCCTACACCGATCGATATGACTGCAAGGGGCACCCAGGGCTTGCGTCTGAATAGTGCGAGGAGCTCGTTGGGTTTGAGGAGGACCGCGATGACGCTGGTGAGGGAGGCGACCAGCGTGGGGACGAGCGCCGCGCCTGCGTTGACGAAGATGGGCACGACCGCCAACGTTTGACACGCGTGCGAGCTGAACGGCTCGGTCATCATTCCTTGACTCTCATGTTAAGCCGGGTTTAATCGGCTCGTCCTGTGAGTGGGTATCCATACCCGCATGTCGTGGCAGTAGCAAATACATCCATGGCGCGGTGAGCGTTGCGAGCCACGCGTGCGTTGCAGAGGCAGCAACGGGGGCGATTTAGATCGAAGTGTTGTTCAACACACGTAGCGGCTGGCCGTAACAAGCCGCAGAGACATTTTGAAGAATGCGCAGGGATTTCGTTGTCAGCCCGTAAACGTCACCCGCCTCTCAAGTCGTGCGCGGGCGCGTGTGAACGTGCCGTCAGGGATGTGGCGCGGGTCGGTGCACCTCCTTTCGCAATTATGGAGACTTCGATGGAACGAACGACTCCCGTCGTTGGACTGAAGCGGGTCGGTGTGGCCGCGCCCCTGGTGCTGGCGGCGGCGCTGGCGGCCGGAGCGCTGACGGGCGTGGCGCGGGGGGCCCAGGAGAAGCCCGCAGCGGCGAATGCGCCGGCGAAACGGGCGCCGGCCAAGCCGGCCCCGAGCGCGCCGGTGCAGCAGCAGCAGCAGCAGCCGAAACAGCAACCGGCGGACTCGGACGCGCAGGCGGCGGCGATCCTCAACGACGCCAAGCAGGCGTTCGAGCAGAAGAACTACGGGCCATCGGTCGCGAAATATCGGGAGTTCCTGCAGAAGTTTCCCAACCGTCCCGAGGCGCTGGCGGCGCAGTACGGGCTGGGGATTGCGCTGGCGCAGGCGCCGGACCGGGATTGGAACGCGGTCATCGTCGCGCTAACGCCGGTCGTCGCCTCGGACAAGGCGCCGGACAAGGGACGGGCGCACTACTGGCTTGGCGTGGCGCTGCGGGCGACAGCCGAGCAGGAGCTCGCGCCGGTGAACGATCCGCGGAAGGTCCTGACGGACAAGGCGAAGGAGAAGCTCGCCCGCGCCGCGGCGGAGTTGTCTGCGGCCGACTCGGTCCTCGCCGGTTCGATCAATGCCAAATCCAATGCCGAGGCGCTCGAACTGGCCGCGGGCGCGAAGGTCGCGTCGGCCGAGGCGCTGAATGAGCTTGGCAGGCACAAGGAGGCGGCGGAGGTGGCGAAGGTGTTCGCGTCCGACGCCACGTGGTCCAAGAGCGCGCAGCGGAGCGCCGGCCTGGTGGCGCTGGGGGAGGCGCAGGTCGCGCTGGGCGATTACCCGCACGCGTTCGTCGCGCTGGCGCAGGTTGCGCCATTCGACCAGATCGGGACGGGGCTGGAGGCGCGGTACCTGCTGGGCCGGATCCAGCAGGAGACGGGCGAGCGGCCCGAGGCCGTGGTGCAGTACGAGGCGGTGATCAAGGGGTACCTCGAACAGCGGCGCAAGGCCGAACAGTCCTTGCGTGACAAGCAACACTGGCAGGACCGTCCGATCGAGCAGATGCGGGCGCAGGCGTTGGTGCGGTCGACGCCACCGGCGTACGTCGCGCAGGCGGGGTACGAGGCGGGCACGATCCAGTTCGAGTACGGCCAATTCGCGGAGGCGGCGGCGAAGTACCAGAGTTTCCTGCAAGGCGCCCCGCGATCGGAACATGCGCCGCTGGCGCAGCTTCGCGAAGGGATCTGCTACGTACAGCTCAAGCAGTCGGCCGAGGCGCAGCGGGCGCTGCAGCCGTTCCTGGAGAATCCCGCGTTTGCCGACCAGGCGACGTGGTGGATGGCCAGGTTGCTGCGCGGGCAGGTCGAGCCTGCGGCGGCGGGGCAGCATCACCGCCAGTTGCAGTCGGCGCTGCTGATGTTCGCCCGCGCGGCGGACAAGGCGCAGCAACTGGGCAAGACCGACCCGGCCGCCAAGGCGCGCCGGGGCGACATCCTGATCGACCTGGCGGACACGATGGTGCTGCTCAAGCAGTACAAGGATGCGGCGCCGTTCTACGAGCAGGTTGCCGGTGATCCGTCGAATCCCGAGCGGGCAGAGATCGCGCATGAGAAGTGGGCGATGGCGCTCAGCAGGGACGGGCAGTTCGCCGGCAGCGACGCCGCGTGCAAGAAGTTCCTCGACAAGTACCCGCGAAGCATGCTCCGGCCGTCGGTCATGTACTGGCAGGCCGAGAACGCGTACCGGCAGGGAACGGAGCTGGCGAAAAAGCCCGATGCGAATACGCCGGCCGTCCAGGAGCAGATCAAGAAGTTCCAGGAGCAGGCGGCGGCGCAGTACCAGGCGGTGGTGGACAAGTACCCGGAGTTTGCCCAGGCGTCGTCGGCGCGCTTCGGCCTGGGCATGGCGTATTACCGGCAGGGGGAATTCGCCAAGGCGGCCAAGCAACTCGAGCGCATCCTCGACAACGATCGGGTGGGCGAACTGGCGGCGGCGTCGTACTTCCAGGCGGACAGCCTGATCAAGACGATGCCCGAGAACGCGGACGACGCACTTTCGGCGGCGCGGTTGTCGGGACAGTTGGAGCAGGCGTGCAATCTCCTCTCCGCGTTCGTGGGTGGTGAAGAGCGGCCGGAGACACCCGACGCGATGCTCAAGCTGGCGGACTGCTATCAGCGACAGGCGGGGATCCTGGCGGACCAGCAGGAGAAGGCCAAGGCGTTCCAGAGCGCCCGCGAGACGTACGACCGGCTGCTCAAGCGATATCCGAAACACCCGGCGTATGCGCAGGCGGTGATGGATCGGGCGCGGTGCATGGCGGCGACCGGCGACTCGGGCAGCGCGATCAACGAACTCAACCGCTTCCGCAACGACACGGCGCTGGCGAGCAGCGAGGTCGCGCCGCAGGCGCTGATCAAGCTGTCGGAGTTGATGGTACACAACGGCCGGGCGGTCGATGCGGCCGCGATGCTGGAGAAGGCCCGCGCGACGTACGAGCCGCAACTGGCGAAGGATCCCAAGCGCGCGGACTGGATCCCGGGCCTGCGGTATCAGCACGCGGTGGCGCTCAAGGAGTCGGGGCGCGGCAAGGACGCGCTGGCGCTGTTCGACGCGATCATCAGGGAATTCAAGGATCGGCCCGAGGCGGCGGAGGCGTCGCTGGCGTCGATCCAGGTGCGCAAGGACGAGGTGCTGGCGAAGCTCAAATCCGCCCGTCAGGCGATCGCGGCCATCCCCGTGGACAAGCCGGTGGACGCGAGCCTGAGCGCGAACGAGACGGAGGCGATCAAGGCGGTGACCGAGATCGCCAACGCGCTGGGCGAGCACGCCGAGCGGATCGCCGAGAAGTCCGAAGGCTCGGACCTGCACGTGCGAACGCTGCGCGACGCGGCGTCGTCGTGGAAGGCGATCGCGGATGCCGAGATCGAGACCGCGCGACGCGCCAAGGCCGAGGAATCGCTTAAGAAGCTGAAGGAGCGCCTGGCGAAGGAGCCGTCGGGCGCGGCGGGGAAGAGCAACTCGGTGCCGCGGCCGCCGCAGATCAAACTGGCGTCGATCCCGGTGACGCCGGCGGAACAGAAGGCGCGCGAGCTGTACAACAAGGCGCTGGACGCCGCGCCCGATTCGCCGATCTGCAACGAGATGCGCCTGCAACTGGCGCAGATGTACTATGACCGTGGCGAGGCGGATCCGGCGATCCAGTTGCTGACGGCGGCGATCGAGAAGAGCCCGCCGCCCGAGCTGGCGCAACAGCTCCACATCAAGCTGGGAAACGCGTGCCTGCTCAAGAAGGATGCCAACGCGGCGCTGCAGCAGGCGCTGGCGGCGCTGGAGGATGCGAACAGTCCGCTGCGGCCGGCGGCGTACCTGGTGAAGGGCAAGGCGCAGATGGCGGCCAAGGACTGGGGGAACGCGATCACGACGTTGTCGCGGTATCGGGCCGGCGCGGAGAAATACGTGAACGCCGGGCCGGTTACCGAAGAGGGACTGGTGCGGCTGGCCGAGGCGTACGCGGCGGCCGGGAGCTGGGAGGAGAGCCGCGCCACCTACGAGCACCTGACGAGCCGCTTCGGGCAGACCAAGTGGCTGCCCGAGGCACGTTTCGGCATCGGGATGGCGCTGCAGCACCTGGGACAGTTCGACCGCGCGGTGGAGGCGTACCAGGACGTGGTGCGGCGGACCAGCTCGGAGATG
>DATBFY010000759.1:0-4111 GCA_036558265.1 Tepidisphaeraceae bacterium
GAGCGGGGACGAAGATCGTGGCGAGCATTGCGGCGGCGGCACGGTCGTCACCGCTCGACACATCGCTCACGCTGTACGATGCGGCCGGCCACATCGTCGCCAGCGCTGACGACGCGGCCGATGGTTCCCGCGACCCGATCCTGCGCGCCACGCTTGGGTCCGACGGCGCGTATTATCTCAGCGTGATCGACGCCAATGACCATGGCAGTTCCGCTCACGCGTACGAGTTGCGCGTGCGCGGCCCGGTCAGTGATCGCCCCGCCGCCGCCGCCAACCGCACTCCGGACAGCCGCCGATGAAGTTGTAGCCCAGGTCGTACCCGCACTCGACGCAGGCGCCGCGGCGCAGTCGCGCCACCTCGCGCACGAACTGCCGCGGGACGGTCAATCCCAGCCAGATCGCCAGCCACGCAAGGCCGAAAAGCACCGAGTCGATGAACAGCCCGATGGGAATGGGCCGCGTCGGCAGGGGGGGGCGAATGTCGGTCGTCGCGCCGGGGGACGTGACGGCCACCATCCCGCTCACAGCGCCCCCCATGGGGACGACCTGGTATCCGGACAACGTCGTGCCGCCCAATGCCTTTCGCGAGTTGGCGTTCGCCGCCGCCGCCGCCGCCGCCGGGCCCAGCAGGTCCACTTCCGATGACAGCGCCAGCAGAGGCCAGCCACGGGCGTCCATGGCCCGCTCTTCACGATTGGCGGATCCGCTCTGGAGCGCCTTGCCGGGCGTTGCCAGGCCGCTCCAGGCGGGCGCGAGCAGTGCGGGATTTCCGCTCGCGCCGCTCTGGGCCGCCGAATGCGACGCGTAGGTGGTGCTGGCGGTCACATGACGCGCCCACTGCTGCTCGCCCCGGTCGCTGACAAGTCCGACGGCGTCTATTTCATTCCATCCCGGCACCTTGTCGCACGCCAGGTAGAGCTTGATTCGCCGGGTGGGCACGTTGAGCGAAATGGGAACCTTCGACACGGGCACGGGTCCCGAGGACGAACTGGGAGGCGTCGGATCGGCGCCGCTCCAGGCCTCGATCTCCTTGCCGCTCTCGTCGAAGACGGTCACGCGAAACAGGGCTCCCGGCGCGCAGCTCTCGTAGACGTCCACCTCCCGCGGTATGACGGCCTTGTCATAATCGAGGACCAGCCACTCGGTCCCGCCGTCGGACTGCTGGGACGCCCAGGCGGTGACCTGGTCGCCGAGCGCGCGCGTGTCCGGCGCCCCGGCGGCCTGCTGGGGGCTCCAGTCGAGGCCGCGGATGCGGACCGAGCGGATCTGGACGGCGCCGGCGCGGTCCCAGCGGGTGACGGTCCAGCGTTCGTCATCGACGAAGCTTTCGGCCTGGGTCTGCCGTCCCTGCTGGACCTCGACCAGGACATTGAGGCCCCATGCGAGGCCGACGGTGGTGACCAGGCCCAGGGCAAGGAAGATCAGCAGTCGCCAGAATAACCGGCTCATAACGCCTTGGACGGGGGAAGTGCGGTAAAGTTCACGAGGTACGCTGCACCTTCGGTGCGACGGCTAACTGCCGTTGTGTTCCATGTATGGGTGTGATGACGGGCGCGCGGTCCGATGGCACTGGTCCTGAATTCCTCCTATCATACCCGGCCCGCTGCCCATGCCGGGCGTGCGGTCCGGGGAAACGGAAGCTAAGGATCGAGTCCACATGGCATTAGAAGTCGGAATCGTCGGCCTGCCCAATGTCGGCAAGAGCACCATTTTCAACGCGATGACCGCGGCCGGGGCGCTGGCGGCCAATTACCCGTTCGCGACCATCGAGCCCAACGTGGGGGTGGTCGCGGTGCCGGACGAGCGGCTGGCGACGATCAACCGGTACATCGAGACGGAGAAGGTCATCCCGGCGTCGCTGCGCGTGGTGGACATCGCGGGGATCGTGCGCGGGGCGAGCACGGGCGAAGGACTGGGGAACAAGTTCCTCTCGCACATCCGCGAGGTGGACGCGATCCTGCAGGTCGTGCGGTGTTTTGAGGGGGGCGACATCACGCACGTGGAGGGAACGGTCGATCCGACCCGGGACATCGACACGATCGACACCGAGCTGGCGCTGGCGGACCTGGAGACGGCGGGCGGCTCGATCGACAAGTCGGAGCGACAGGCGCGAAGCGGGGACAAGGAGGCGATCGCGCGGCTGGACGTGCTGAAGAAATGCCGGGTCCAACTCGACCAGGGCAGGCCGGTGCGGGGGCTGGAGTTCAGCCCGGAGGAGCGGCGGATCCTCAAAGGCTTGGGGCTGATCACGGCCAAGCAGGTGCTGTACGTAGCGAACGTGGCGGAAGACGACCTGCACGGCGAGGGGCCGCTGGTGCAGAAGGTGCGGCAGCGCGCGGCGGGCGAGGGTGGGCACGTGGTACCGGTCTGCGGCAAGCTCGAAGCCGAGCTGGCGGAACTGGGCGAGGCGGACCGGAAGGAAATGCTCGAGAGCATGGGCCTGACCGAGCCGGCGCTGGCGACGCTGGCGCGCGAGGCGTACAAGCTGCTGGGGCGGCAGAGCTACTTCACGGCGGGGCCGAAGGAGATCCGGGCGTGGGAGATCCCGGTGGGGGCGACGGCGCCGCAGGCGGCGGGGGTCATCCATACCGATTTCGAGCGCGGGTTCATCCGCGCCAACGTCTACGCGATCGACGACCTGGTGCAGCACAAGAACGAGGCCGCCATCAAGGCCGCGGGAAAATTGAGAGCCGAGGGAAAGGACTACGTCATGAAGGATGGAGACGTGGTTCATTTCCTCTTCAACGTGTGATTGGAGGCCCCCATGCGGGTCGATCGGCTGATCGTGTGCGCGGTGATGGCGCTTTTGGCGGTTGCGGTTTTCGAGCAGGGGTCGTCCGGGGCTGAGGGTGCGAAACCGCAAGCGCGGGCGGCGGCGGGACCCGCGTCGCGCCCGTTTGTGATCGCGAAGGAGACGACATATTTCACCAAGCCGGTCCGCGCCGACGGCACGATCGATTACGTCGTGGCGATCAATGCGGAATTGGCCAAGGGCGTCACGCCACAGAACAACGCGACGATTCCGCTTCTGGATGCGGCGTCGCGCGGCAAGGAGCTCCACGCCGCTCACTATGCGCGGGTGCGGGCGCTCCTGGGCTTGCCGCCGCTGCCGGCGGTGGATCAGAACCTGCCGGCGGATCCGCTCGCCGGCGCCGAGCCGGCCGGGTTGGAAAACGCGCTGCACGGTCCGTGGACGGCGGAGAAGGCGCCGGACGTGGCCAAGTGGCTGGAGTCGATGGAGCCCAAGCTCAAGCTCATCATCGAAGCCTCGAAGCGCGACCATTTTTACCTGCCGATGATCCGGGAGAAGGAGTCGGATTACATGTTCATGGTCCTCCTCCCGCACCTGAGCGAGTTCCGCCAGATGTGCAACGCGCTCAAGGCGCGGGCGATGCTGGAGCTGGGCAACGAGGACATGGAGGCGTTCTGCCGGGATGCGGTGGCGATCGTGCGGATCGGGCGGCTCTCGACGCATTCGGCGACGACGATCGATCGGCTGGTGGGCTTTGCCTGCGAGGCGATCGGGCTGGATGCGATCAAGTTCGCGTCGGCAGGGGGGTGGCTGTCGGCCCAGCAGGTCGAGCGGCTCCTGGCGGAGCTGCGCGGGTTGCCGTCGGCGCCGTTGCACGAGGTGTTCGGAATGGCGGAGCGATGCTTCTTCCTGGAGGTGCTGCAGGGTTGCGCGGCGCACGGGGCGCTGGCGATGAGCCAGGCCACGCAAGGGATGAACATGAATTTCCCGGTGATGGACCTGGCGAACAAGGACTGGAACGCCGCGATGAAGAAGGCGAACGAGTGGTACGACCAGTTCGATGCCGCGGGAAAGCTGCCGACGTACGCCCAGCGGATGAAGGCGTCGCAGGCACTCGATGATCAACATGCCGGGAAGCAGCAAGGCTGGCGGGCGATCTTCGTGCCGTTCGAGGATCGGCTGATGGCGCTCCTGGCGCCGGCGATGAGCCGGGCGTACACGGTGGAGACGCGGCTACTCATGGATCGCGAGCTGACGGAGATCGCGCTGGCGAACTCGTCGTTCCGCTCGAAGACCGGGGAGTATCCGGCGCAGCTCAAGGAGCTGGCGCCGGCATACTTCAAGGAGGAGCCGAAGGAC
>DATBFY010000760.1:0-2634 GCA_036558265.1 Tepidisphaeraceae bacterium
CGCGACGGTTCCGCAACCGCCTCAGCGCCCACGCGCTCCCGATCCAAAGACACAAAAACGCCACCACCGCCAGCCCCAGAACCCCCGCGCTCTCCTTCAGCGACGACCTGACCAGCCCCGCCCCCACCAGCGCCACCGGGATTGCCTCGGGCAGGAGCCCGATCGCCGTCCCGATCAAAAAGTGTCGGTGCTTCACCCGCGACAGCCCCAGGCAGAGGTTGACCAACGTCCCGTGGATCGGGATCTGTCTCGCCAGAATCACGCCCACCACGCCCTGGTCCTGGATCGTCTCCGCGATCGCCCGCAACCGCGGACGCTTGTGCGTCACCCAGTCCCCCCCGCCCCAGCGGATGAAACAGAAGACCACGTAATACCCCAGCAACGCCCCGCCCTGGGTCAGGAACAATCCCCAGCCAAAGCCAAAGATCATCGATGCCGCCGCGCACAGAATGAGCCGCGGGAATCCGCTCCCGATCAGAATCGCCGACACAAGCAGGCACACCGGGTACGCGAACGGGCCCAGCCGCTCGACCACCTGCCGGACGCGCACGGTATCCTGGATCAGCATGCGGGCCGGCGACAACTGAACCGCCGCCACCGCCGCCGCCAGAACGATCAGCATCACCGCCGCGCGCGCGACCGGGCGCTTCGACGATTCCAGCGCCGACGACGGATCGATCGGATCGCCGACGGGTGCCGGATCGTTCGTGGCACCCGATTGCGGGACCGGGATGGCGGTTTCGGGGCTCATGCCTTTGCGACGAATTGCTTGATCGCCGCCGACACCGTCTTCACCTCGTCCTCGGTGATCGCCGGGAACATCGGCAGGCTGAGGATCCGCCGCACGTAGTCTTCGGTCCGCGGCAGCGCCGGCTGCCTGCCGAACACCTCTTCGATCGCCGGCTGCTGGTGATTGGGCACCGGGTAGTGCACGCCCGTCTCGATCCCCTGCTCCTTCAAGTGCCGCGCCAGCGCCTCGCGGCGGTCGTTGTCCTCCAGGCGGATCACGAACATGTGGTAGACCGTCTCGGTCACGCCGTCCCGATCCTCGGGCGGCAGGGTGACGCCCTTCACGCCCGCCAGCTCGCGCCGGTACCACGCCGCCGCCCGCCGGCGGTTGCCGTTCAACTCGTCCAGCACCTTGAGCTGCTCGCGACCGACCGCCGCCTGGATCTCGTTGAATCTCAGGTTAAAGCCGACCTTTTCGTGAAGGTATTTGTCCTTGCGCCCGTGATTGCGAAGCATGCCGACGCGCCTGGCAACATCCTGGTCTTGTGTGAGGATCGCCCCGCCGTCGCCGTAGACGGTCAGGTTCTTCGACGGGTAGAACGAGAGCGCCGCGTGCCGGGCGTACGAGCCGGCGCGCTTGCCCTTCCAGCGCGCGCCGTGCGACTGGGCGCAATCCTCAATGATGAAGAGATTGTGTTCCTTAGCCAGCTTCTCGAACGCGTCGATGTTCGCCGGCCGACCGTAAAGGTGCACCGGCAGGATGCCCCTGGTCTTAGGCGTGATCCGCCGCCGCGCATCTTCCGGATCGATCGTGTACGTGTCATCGATGTCACAGAAGACCGGGCGGACGCCGCAGTGGATCATCGGCTCGATCGATGGAAACGCGGTCAGCGATGGCACGAGGATCTCGTCGTCGGCCTTGAGCTGCCCCAACTGGATCTGCGCCAGGTGCAGCAGGTGGACCGCCGCCGTCCAGGAGCTCGACAGCACGCAGTGCGGCACGCCGAACCACGCCGCCAGTTCCGCCTCGAACGCCTTGGATTCGGGCCCGAGGATGTAATTGCCTCCCTTGACCACGTCGAGAATGCGGCGGTCGATCTGTTCCGAATGATAAACCCGCGACAGCGGAATCTTGGCGCCCATGACTTCCTCTACTCCGGCAAAGCCGCAGATGTTAAGTCCCCGCGAAAATCCATCAACGCCCGCTAATCATTTCGACGCTGCGAGCTGATAAATTCGCACGCCGTACGGACCGAAATTGTCCGTGAACGCCCCACCGCTGATGGCAACGTCTCGATCCTCCCCCACGACACTTGCCTTGACCGCCCCGATGCCTCCCACTTCCACGCGCTTCCCATTGGCATTGTCATCCGAAAAATTCAACACGATCACGAACAACCGACCATCGCCCGCCGCGCGCCAGCCCGCCTCCAGCGGCGGCTCGCCCTTGACGGCATACGCCTTCGGGTTCACTTCCCCCGCCAGCACGTCGCCCATCTCGTTGAGCCGCCGGTTCTGACGCGACATTTCCAGCGCCACCTTCGGCGGCGTCGCGTCATACCGGAACCCCTCGCCGATCTGCTGCGGGAAATAGATGATGCCCCGCACGCCGTGAATGACCGCATGCCAGACCTCGCCGCGCAGCTCATCCGCCGTCACCCCCCTCGTGTTCCGCGGCGTCCACGACAACCGCTGCGCGCTCGACTCGATCATCGCGAACTGTGGCTTGCCGCCGCCGCCCCAGTCCCGCAGCCGATCCACCGCCGCCCCGATCTTCCAAAGCCAGTCCGGCCGGTTGTACCCCGTCACCGCGTAAAAGTCGTTGCCCACCCAATCGGCGGATTTCACGTAGTCGACATACAACTCCCTGGGAACCTTCCCCCCCAGCACGTTCCCCCCGGAGAA
>DATBFY010000761.1:0-16407 GCA_036558265.1 Tepidisphaeraceae bacterium
GGTTCGTCGATCGATCGCGATACGCCGTGCGCCTGGGCGACCAGGTCGGGGCTGGCGTCGACGCTGCGGAGTGTGGGCGGGTGGTTGAGCACCTGGGCGGCGAGGGCGAAGGTCTCGTTCTTCATCCCGCCGTCGGAGTAGCGGTAGACCTCCAGGGTGTAGTTGCCGCTGGACTTGACCGTGTAGGAGAGCTCCTCGAGGTTGTCGACGTCGCTGTCGCTGGCGAGGAAGTTGCGGCCGTCCTTTGCGAGGGTGAGGACGAAGTCGGCGAGGGGGACGGCTTCGAAGAAGCGGTCGCCGGCGTCCACGACGCCGTCGCCGTCGTCCTTGCGGCCGACGTGGCGATCCCAGACCAGCGTGGTGTCGAGGCGCTGGCCGGCGTTCAGGTGGCCGAGGTTGAGGACGTAGGACTTGCGTCGCTTGAGTGAGGTGAAGACCCAGTTGGCGACGGCGGTCGAGGCGTCGCGGGCCTTGGAGTAGAGGTGATAGGCGCCCATGGCGTTGATGCGGCCGGCGCCCTGCTCGGGGTCGAGCGGCTCGTCGATGGTGATGCGTCCCTTCTTGTCACTGACCTGGTGCCGGGGCGCCCAGGCGGTGCCGTCGCTGTCGTAGACCTTGGTGGCCGACGTCATCGCGATCGCCTTGAGGAGTCGCGGGTCGGTTGGGAGGTTGAAATCCTGCCCGTAACCGACCATCTGCGCGAGCACGCCTCCGATGACGGGGGTTGCGAAGCTGGTCCCGGATCCGAGGGCGAACTCGCTGGCGCGTTCCCAATCGGCGGCGGCCAGTTGGACGGACTGCCCGGGCGCGACGATGTCGGGCTTGGTGCGGCGGTCGGAGCGCAGGGCGAAGTTGGAGAAGGAGGAAACCGTGTCGTAGCGCGACGGGGCGAGGGCGCCGATGCTGTAAGCGTTGTAAGCGCCGGCGGGGACCTGGGCGACGGCGCTGTCGTCGTCGTTGCCCGCGGCGGTGACGATCGACGCGCCGTAGTTCTCGCTGGCGTAGTCGCACATGAGGTTGAACTTGTCGGTCAGCGGGCCATCGCCCAGGTTGTTGCCGAACGACATGTTCAGGACCTTGGCCCCGAGGTTCAGGCTATAGAAGAGCCCGTTGCCGGCCATGCGGTCATCGGTGTAGTCCTTGGAGGTAATGACGCGGGCGTTGATGATGCCGGCCTTGGGGACCAGTCCGGTGTATCCGTCGGCGTGGCCGACGTAGAGGCTTGCCAGGCCCGTGGCGTGGCCGACGCCGGTTCGATCGTCGTCGGTGGTGCCCGAGCCGGAGAAGTCGCGGGCGGCGACGACCGAGCCTCGGATGGCGGGGTGATTGGCATCGATCCCGCCGTCAAGGATGCCGATCAGGACGTGGCGGCCGCGTCCCAGGTAGCTGCGGGAAGTGTCGCCGCTCACCGAGCTTAGGTCATTCTGCGGCACGGCGCGCGCCGCCGCGGCGGGAAGGAACAGGACACCGACGATACCGACTGAACGCAGTTTCACGGGGAACACACCTTGAACGTGGACGCCACTCCAAAGGGCGGGACAGAGAACTCAGACACAATAGGGTCGGGGTGAGACAGACGACAGCCCCGAAAGTCCTGTTTCGGCGGAAATTCCGGAATGTGGGGGGACTGTAATGTGTCCTACTACAGGTTGCCCGGATTAACGTCGCCAGGTCCGAAAAAGTTCTTGCCATCGCGCCGGTGCGGGTTATCGTACTGCTCCGGGTATCGCGGAGGGTGAACGCTGCCCGCTAAAGAGGAGAAGGCGCGCGCGTTCACTTGACGAGGGCTAATTCGTTTCGTTGGAACCAGGATGAGAGCTGCCACGATTTCCAAGTTGGCGGGGGCGGTTGCGTTGTCGTCATTTGCCGGGTTGGCTCAAGCGACCCCGCAGGTGCTTGGCACGGTTGTGCCCGTTGGGATGGTCGGTGACGCGAACGGCGACGGCATCGCCAACGCGCTGGACCTGTCGATCGTCCAGCAGAACATGAATACGTCCGGCGGGCGCGCGCAAGGGGATTTCGACGGCAACGGGATCGTGAACAGCAACGATCTGACGCTGCTGAACAACAATTTCGAGCGGCGATTGCCATCAGCATATTTCGGAAAGGTCGCGGACACGGCCACCACGGTGCCGGGCGCCGGTGGCACGTTCGTGCGGCTGAACGCGCCGGTGGTGGATCGCGCGGGGAACCTGGGATTCCTGGGCATCGGACAGGGCAACTACGGGATCTACGGCTGGTCGGGCGGCGTGCTGACGCGCGTCGCGGATAACAACACGCCGGTGCCCAGCGGCACCGGAAACTTCGTCAACTTCGGGCAACCGTCGATCGCGGGGGGACGACTGGCGTTCCAGGCCGTCGGCACGAGCCAGGAGGGGATCTACAGCTACGCGGCCGGCTCGCTGACCAAGGTGGTGAACAAGCTGACCGCGCGTCCCGAGGGTGGGGTGTTCACGTCGTTCGGCGATCCGACGCTGCAGGACAGCGCATTCGCGTTCGTCGGCTCGGCGGGGGACAACATGAGCGCGTACACGCTGAACGGGTCGGTGGTCACGCCGGTGGTCAACACGTCGACGCCGATCCCCGGCGGGACGGGGACGTTCACGGCGATCGACAATCCGATCAGCGACGGCAGCAATTACTTCTTCGTCGGCCACGGCATTGGGCAATTCGGCATTTACAAGAAGAGCGGCAGCGCGGTGACCGCGCTGCTGGATAAGAACACGACGGTCCCGGGGACGGCGGCCAAGTTCACATCGATCGCGAACCTGTCGCAGGACGGCCCGAACGTGTCGTTCACCGGCGTGTTCGCGGGGACATCGGGCGTGTTCGGCCTGACCGGATCGGACCTGCAGAAGGTCGCCGACACCACCACGATGGTGCCCGGCGACCAGGGCAGTCACTTCACGAATTTCGGGGTGTCGTCGATCGGCGGGCCGTCGGTCGCGTTCGTCGGTTATGACGAGAAGTCCAGGCCAGGCATCTACGCATGGATCGGTGGGGAGCTCAATCGCGTGATCGATTCGAGCGTGACGCTGGGCGGGAAGATCATCTCCGACCTCGACCTGTCGCGCAGCGCGGTCAACGGCAATCGCGTGACGTTCCAGGCGCGCTTTACGGACGGGAGCTCGGCGTTGTTTTCGGCGTCCCTGCTGGCGAGCCGGGTGCCGGGCGACGTCAATAACGACGGGGTGGTCAACTCGGCCGACTTCGCGATCGTCCAGAAGAACCTTGGCCTGTCGGGCGGTCGCGCCAGCGGCGACCTCAACGGCGACGGCGTGGTCGATTTCCACGACTACCAGATCCTGGAGCGCACGTTCGGCAAGACCGGCGTCGCGCCGCTGCTGGGCGACGCCGACGGCGACCGCAAGGTGGATGCGGCGGATCTGGCGATCCTGCTCTCGAACCTGGGCAAGTACGGCTCGATCGCGCAGGGCGACTTCAACGGCAACGGGCGGATCGATTTCGGGGATTACCAGGCGGTGGAAGCGGCATTCGGGAAATCGGCGGCGGCGTACATGCCGTTCGGCTCGGGAATCATCCCGCTTCAGGGTGACACCAACGGTGACGGCCGGATCGATGCGAGCGACCTGAGCAACCTGCTGGCGAACCTGGGCAACTACGGCTCGCCGTGGCAGGGGGACGTTAATGGGGACGGGAAGGTGGATTTCAAGGACTTCCAGTTGTTCGAACTGGCGTACTCCGGGGCGGTGGGGCTGTCGGCGGACGTGCCATTGCCGGGGGCGGTGCTGGCGCCTGAGCCGACGGGAGTCTTGGCGCTGTTCGCGGGGGCGATGCTGCTGGGGCGGCGGCGGGGCCGAGGCGCGGCCCGCTGATCTTTGTTTTGTTTCCCCCTGATCAAAAAAACATCGGGGACGCCAAACACGCGTTCGGCATCCCCGATGACCTAAAGCACACATTCCTAACGGGCGAGGGCGCGGACCGTTGGTAGACGCGCCATCGGGCGCATGCGGACGGGAGATTCACGTGATCACCGGATGGCCAGCGCCTCGAGGGTGGACGCTGGGACGTTTAACGATGTAGTAAATGATCGCGCCCAACAGATGGAGGAAGCAGACCACCAGGAACCACAAGAGCTTATCGACTGGCGGCATATCGCTGACCAGGACGTCGATCAACATCCAGATCCAAAAGATGCTGGCGAGGATGGCCAGGATCCAGAAGAAGAGGATCAGCCCGCCCGCGGCGAACAGCGGGGCGGACTGGGCGAGAGACAGGGCGAGATGCATCGCGGCCTCCTGTAAGGACATTCACAGGAGGAAATGCAACGGGCGTGCCGCCAAGGGAGCCCAACCGGAGCGGTCCAGCGATCTTTGCGGTTGCTCGAAACTCTTACATCGCCACCGTCACCGTCTTGATCTCGGTGTAGTTGCGCAGGGCGTACTCGCCCAGCTCGCGGCCGATGCCGCTCATCTTGAAGCCGCCGAAGGGGGCGGCGGCGTCGAAGACGTCGTAGCAGTTGACCCAGACGGTGCCGGCCTTGAGCTCGGCGGCCAGGCGGTGGGCCTTGCCGATGTCGCGGGTCCAGACGGCGGCGGCCAGGCCGTACATCGTCCGGTTGCCGCGCTCGATCACCTCGTCGATGTCCTTGAAGGGGATGATGCTCATGACCGGGCCGAAGATCTCCTCGCATGCGATCTTCATCTCGTCCTTGACGTCGCCGAAGACGGTCGGCTCGACGAAGTATCCCTCCTTGCCCACGCGCGAGCCGCCGGTGAGCAGCTTGGCGCCGGATTTCCGCCCGGCCTCGATGTAGGACATGATCTTGTCGAACTGTTCCTGGCTGACCTGGGGGCCCTGAGTAGTCCTGGGGTCGAAGGGGTCGCCGACCTTGGTCTTCTTTACCTTCTTCACCATTTTCTCGACGAACTCGTCGTGGACGCGCTGCTCGACGAACAGGCGGCTGCCCGCGCAGCAGCACTGGCCCTGGTTGAAGAAGAGGGCGAAGTGGCTGCCCTCGACGGCCTGATCGAGGTCGCTGTCGGCGAAGATGATGTTGGGGGACTTTCCGCCCAATTCGAGGGTGACGCGCTTGAGGTTCGTGCGTGCGGCGGCCTGCATGATCAGCTTGCCGACCTCCGTGCTGCCGGTGAAGGCGACCTTGTCCACGTCAAAGTGTTCGGCCAGGGCGGCGCCGGCGGTCTCGCCGAAACCCGGGACGACGTTGATCACGCCGTCGGGGATGCCTGCCTCCAACGCCAGCTCGGCGACGCGCAGGGCCGACAGCGGCGTCTGCTCGGCGGGCTTGAGCACGACCGTGCAGCCGGTCGCCAGCGCCGGGCCCCATTTCCATGCCTGCATCAGCAGCGGGAAGTTCCACGGGATGATCTGCCCGACCACGCCCACCGGCTCGTGCCGCGTATAGCAGAAGTACGGGCCGTTGATCGGGATCGTCTTGCCCTCGACCTTGTCGGCCCAGCCGGCATAGTAGCGGTAGCAGTCGATGACCAGCGGGAGGTCGGCGGTCATCGAGTCATTGAGTGGCTTACCGTTGTCCAGCGTCTCGAGCTTGGCGAGCTCATCCTTGTTCTGCTCGATGAGGTCGGCGAGCTTGTAGAGGATGCGGCCGCGCTCGCGGGCATTCATCCTGCGCCAGGGGCCCTTCTCGAAGGCCTTGCGGGCGGACTTGACGGCCTTGTCGATGTCGGGGGCCTGTCCCTCGGCGACGTGGGCGATGACGTCGCCGGTGGCAGGGTTGATCGTCTCGAAGGTTCGGCCACTGGTCGAATCGACCCACTTGCCGTCGATGAGCATCTTGGTCTGGCGGATCTTGACGGGGAGTTTGGCGGCCATCTTCGCGCCGCCGGTGGAGCGGGAGACGGTCTTGGCGGCATTGCCGTTGGAACCGGTTTTGGTCGAGCTGGCCATGGGTGAACCTCCGTGTGAAGTTATGTAGGGTCGGGGTGAACGTGACGTGGCGGCGCTCCGCCGCGCCTACGGATCAGAATCTTACTCCTGTGACGGGAGTAGGGACAAGGGAGACTGGGGTGAACCCGCTCGACCGCTGCGTCGCGGATTGGAATTGCGGCCCCGGCCGGTGGAGTCGATAATGCGGGTCGCCCTTTGGCGTTCCTCGGGGAAAGACGGGGCCGCACGATACGCGGCGCGCGCGCGGTATGAACCCACCACAGCACTCTTCGCTCTCGTCGCGGTTGATGGTCATGATGTTCACGGACCTCGTGAACTCCAGCATCACCAAGGCACAGATCGGTGCCGGGCCGTACGCCGAGCTGGTCGCGCGGCAGGATCGCATCGTCCACCAGACCGTGTCGGAGACGCCCGGCGCCCGGGTCATGCAGGACACGGGGGACGGGTTCTTCATCACCTTCGAGACCGTGGGCGAGGCGATCGCGGCGGCGCTCAAGTTCCAGTTCCGCATGCGCGCCGAAGCCTGGCCTCACCCGATGGCTGCGCGGGTCGGCATCCACCTCGGGCAGGTGGCCCAGGTCGCCAGCGAGACGACCGGGCAGCCCAAGGTATTCGCCTCGAGCGTGGACCTGGCGGCGCGGGTGATGTCTCTGGCAGCCGGTGGGCAGATCCTGCTGACGCGTACCGTGTTCGACGAGGCGCGGCAGTTCGTGCACGAACATCCGCCGGTGGACGGTCACAAGCCGGCGATCCGCTGGGTGGCGCACGGGCCGTACCTCTTCAAGGGCTCGGACGAGCCGATGGAGATCTACGAGGTGGGCGCCGAAGGCGTCGCGCCGCTCGCGCCGCCGGAAGACAACGAGAAGGCCCGCCGCCACATCCGCCCCGGCGAAGAGCAGACGCTGGGCTGGCGTCCCGGCGCCAACCGGCCGCTGCCCAACGCCGCGCACTGGGTGATCCGCCGAAAGCTGGGAGAAGGGGGATTCGGCGAAGTGTGGCTCGCGACGCACCGCAAGACGCACGCCAACCGCGTCTTCAAGTTCTGCTTCGATGCCGAGCGCCTCCGCGCGCTCAAGCGCGAGGTCGTGCTCTTCCGGCTGATCAAGGAGGCGCTGGGCGACCGGCGCGACATCGGCCGCGTCGTGGACTGGCAGTTCGAATCGGCCCCCTACTTCATCGAGATGGACTACGCGCCCGAGGGCAACCTCTCGCACTGGGCCGAGTCGCAGGGAGGCATCCAGAACGTGAAGGTCCGCACGCGCCTGCGGATCGTCGCGCAGGTGGCCGAAGCCCTGGCGGCGGCGCACTCGGTCGGGATCCTGCACAAGGACATCAAGCCGTCGAACGTACTGATGGTGCGGGATGCCGAAGGAGCGCTCTACCCGCGCCTGTCCGACTTCGGCATCGGCACGCTGACCGACCGCTCGAAGCTGCGCGACTTCAACATCTCCGCGACGGGGTTCACGCAGTCGTCGCTGTCCCTGGCCGACACCTCGCGCAGCGGCACGCTGATGTACACGCCGCCCGAGTCGCTGGCGAACAAACCGCACACCGTGCAGGGAGACGTCTACGCGCTGGGCGTGCTGCTAAACCAGATGGTCGTCGCGGACCTGCACAAGCCGCTGGCGCCCGGGTGGGAGCGGAGCGTCGCCGACGAGCTGCTGCGCGAGGATATCGCCGCCTGCGTGGACGGCGACCCGGCCAACCGCCTGCAATCGGCCCAGGAGCTGGCCGACCGCCTGACGCGCCTGGACGAGCGGCGGCAGGAGCGCGTCGAGCGCGACCAGGCCCGGCAGCGCGACGAGGAGACCCGCCGCGTCGCCGCCGAAGCCGCCCGCGTCGCCGAGCGCCGCAAGCGCGTGATCACCGTGCTGACCGCGGGCGTCGCGGTGCTGGGCGTCATCGCCGCGTTGTTTTCGGTGCTGCTGTGGCAACTCTCCGACCGCACGCGCGAGGCGCAAACCAACGCGAATGCGCGCGCCGAGGAGGCGCGGCGCGCCAAGGAGGCGGGTGAGGAGGCGAGCAAGCTGGGCGTGCTCGCCCGCGAGGCCGCAGCACGTGCCCAAGTCGCCGAGGCCGTCAAGCGCCGGGCCCTGTCGGCCGAACTGGTCGCCCACGGCCTGGAAAAGTGGTCTACCGGCAGCAACCCCGCCATGGCCCTCCCCTACTTCGTCCGCGCGCTGGACGAGGTCGAAGGCAAAGATCCGCTGGCGGCCTCGGCTCACCGTTCCCGCATCGGCGCGACGCTGGCCCATTGCCTGGTGCCCTGCTTCGGCGTGCCGCGTGCGGGCGCGCCGCTGCCCATCTCGCCCGAGCCGGGCGTCGTCGCGCAGGACGGCCGCGTCCTGCGAAGGCGGGATGGCGACGGATTGGTCTGGGTGATCGAGGATCCGACCGACCGCGCTCCCCTGACCTTCCACACCGGCGCGCGGATCACGTCTGCCTGCTTCAGCCCGGACGGCGAGCGTCTGGTCACCTGCGGCGCGGACGGCAAGGCGATCCTCTGGGACGCCCGCAACGGGCGTCGCGTTGGCAAACCCATGCCCCACGACGCCGCGGTCCGCTTCGCCTGCTTCAACGCCGATGGCTCGCGCGTCGTCACCGGGGGCGAGGGGCGCGCCGCACGCGTCTGGGACGCGCGCTCCGGCGAACCCGTGACCGACTGGCTGCCCCATCACGCCGCGGTCACGTGCGGCGTGTTCTCGCCGGACGGATCGAGCGTCGTCACCGGCGGGAACGACAACCTCGCGATCGCGTGGGACTTGGCGACGGCCAAACCGATCGGCGAGGCGATGACCCACCCGCGGCCGATCACGGGGCTGGTTTTTTGCCCCTCCTCGCGATTGCAAGAGCAAAGCAGGCGGGACGCCCGCACCACGGGGATCACGCTGGCGACCCTCTGCGAAGATCACGCCGTCCGCCTCTGGAACGCCGCCACCGGCAAGCCCATCGGCGAAGCCCTTCGTCACCAGGGCCCGGTCAACTCCGTCGTCTTCAGCGAAGACGGGTCGCAACTCGTCACCGCCAGCGATGACCGCTCCGCGCGCGTCTGGGACGCCGCCACCGGCGCCGCCGTCGGCAAACCCCTCGAACACGTCGATCACGTCCTGCACGCGGCGTTCGATCGGCCGGCTCGCCGGATCGTCACCGCCTGCCGCGACGGCACCGTACGGCTTTGGCACGCCGAGACGGGCGAGCCGATCGGGCCCAGGATCCAGCATCGGGCGGCGGTCCGCGGTGCCGTCTTCTCCCCCGACGGCAAACGCCTGGTCACCCTCCTGCACGATTGGGCGCTGTTCGTCTGGAACCTCCCTGCAGACGAGAACGCGTCGCCGATGACCCAACCCGGCTTCGACCTTCCCAACATCGAGACCGCCGCGTTCGATCCCGACGGCGCGCGGCTGATCGTCGTCTCGGGCGGTCAGCCCGTGATCCGTGACCCGGCCGATCCGAACGCCCCGCCGCTGCGGCTGGTCGGTCACAGCGGTCGCGTCACCGCCGTCGCGATGGGCAAGGGTGGCCTGGCGGTCACCGGTGGGGCGGACCACAAGGTGATCTGCTGGGACGCGACCACCGGCCAGATGCGCAGCGGCTCGCCGCTCATGCTCGACGATGACGTGCGACTGCTCTCCATCAGCGACGATGCGACGCGCGTCGCCGCCTCCACGCGCAAGAACACCGCCTGGGTCTGGGACGTCAAGATCGGCATCACGATCGCCAGCGGTGTCCGGCCGGCCAACGGCGGGCGCATCGCCGCCTTCAGCCCCGACGCCTCGCGCGTCATCGCCGTCGCCCCATCGGGTCCCCAGGGCGAATCCGCCGTCGTCTACGATCTGGCCTCGGGCAAACTGATCGGCCAGCCGATGACTCACGCCGATCACATCAACCACGTCGAGTTCAGCTCCGACGGCCAACGCATCGTCACCGCCTCGAAAGATTTCACCGCCCGCGTCTGGAGCGTCGCGGGCAGCGCCGCCGGCGTCACCGACCGCCCGCTGCGCCACACCGGCCCCGTCCTCTGGGCCTCGTTCAGCCCCGACGGCCAGCGCGTCGTCACCGCCAGCTACGATCACACGGCGCGCGTCTGGGACACCCGCACCGGAGCGGCGCTTACCCCGCAGATGGGCCACGAGCGCAGCGAGGCCGAGGTCCGCTGGGCCGGCTTCAGCCCCGACGGCGCGCTGGTCGGCACCGCCACCAACTTCTTTGTCGCGCGGATCTGGGATGCGCAAAGTGGCCAGGCGGTCACGCCCTGGCTGCCTCATGCCAAGGTGATCACGCAGATGGCGTTCGGATCCGATTCGCGTCGCGTGCTCACGATTGGCGAAGACCGGCGGCTGCGCGTCTGGAACATCGCGCCCGATCCGCGACCGGTCGAAGACCTGCGGAAACTCGCGAAACTCCTCTCCGGGCGATCGCTCGATCAATCCGGCGGCGAAATGCCGCTGCGCCCCGACGAGTTCAACGCCCTCTGGCGCGAGTTGGCGACAAAATACCCGTCCGAATTCTCCAGTCGTGGCGCGGTGATCGCCCCGCATGTACAGGCGGGGCTTTGGCGCGGAATACTTTCTGCGCCACAATAGCCAGAACGCGCTTGATGCATTATCCGAACCAATCCAACCCCGCGCGCCCGTCCGCAGGTCACGGGCTGGATGACGATTACGTCCTGATGGAGGGGATCGCCCATCGCGACTCGTCCGCCCTGGCCCGCCTCTACGACCGTCACAATCGCGTTGTCTATACGCTCTGCCTTCGCATCCTGCGCGACCCCGGCATGGCCGAGGACGCCATGATCGACGTCTTCCAGGAAATCTGGCAACGAGCCGATCGGTACAACGCCGCACGCGGATCGCCTGTCTCATATTTGCTCACCCTGACCCGCAGCCGAGCCTTGGACCGCGCCCGGATGAAGGGGGCTAGGCCAGCTATTGCCCTCCACGAGAACCAAGCGGCTCAGTCCCAGGCGGCACCGGTGCCCGATCCTCTCCAATCCGCCATGGATGAAGAGCGCAGGACCTTGGTCAAACACGCTTTAGAGAAACTCGACCCCAAGTACCGAGAAGTAATGGAGTGCTCCTTTTTTGAAGGGTTGAGTCACACCGAGATCGCCCTTAAGCTTCAAAAGCCGGTCGGCACGGTGAAAACTTATCTTCGCCGGGGCCTCATCCAACTGAGGGACCTGGTACGTAATCCCGATGAAGGCACCGGGTTGACCCCCTGACGCCTGACACATCAAACGACGTAGATCGACCAACCATGACCTGCGAGCAGCGACGAGATTTGATGCCCCTGTTGCTTTTGGACGGCCTTGAGCCGGCCGAGGCAGCGGCGCTGCGGGCTCACCTGGCGAGTGGGTGCGCCAGGTGTGCCTCGTTCCTCGCCGAGGCCGATGCGACCCTCAGTTATCTGCCCTACGGCCTCGACCCCGTCGATCCGTCCCCGACCGCGCGCCAGCGACTGTTCGACCGCATCCAGGAACACGCCGCAACCTCTTATGAGACCGGCCGGCCCCGCTTGAGTTACGGGCCCCCTGCGCGGCGCCTGCCATGGATGCCCACCTGGGTCCGCAGGTCGCTGCCGGTCGCCGTCGCCGCATGCGTGACGTTCGTCACGACCGTCCGCTACATGTCCGGCGTCCAGCACGGGCGCGACCAGGTCTACCAGAAGCAGCTCGCCAGCGCGAAGCAGGAGTCGGCCAGGAAAGACCAGGACATCCGCGAGCTGACCAACGACCTGACCGTCCCGGTCGAGCTCATCCGCTCCCCCTCGGTCAAGCAGATCGTGCTCGAGGGCCGCACCCAGCCCAAGGCCATGGCCCGGGCGCTGTGGGATCCCAAACGCAAGGCCTGGCACTTCTACGCCTACAACCTCCAGCAGCTCGGGCCTAAAGACGCATACGAGCTCTGGTTCGTCACGCCCTACGGCCGAAAAGTCCCCGCCTCCACCTTCCGCCCCAACGAGCTGGGCTACGCCCATATCGTCGCCTCGCTCCCCAGCGACGTCGGCCCGATCGCCGGCGCCTTCGTCACCGACGAGCCGGCCGTGGGCACGTTCCAGCCCACCGGCGAAACCCACCTCTCTGGCAAACTCGAATAGCTTAGGTTAAGCGAACGCACCATGAAGGCTTTCGCCTGCACGCTGATCGTGCTGTTCTGTCACTGCGCCTTTGCTGCTCCGCCCAAATCGCATCAAGCCGAGATGAGCTGGCTCGACAACGGCACGATCCGCCTGGGCGTCGATCTCAACCTCGGCGGCGCGGTCACGCACCTCTCGCGGTCGAAATCCGACGTCAACCTGATCAACAGTTGGGACTGGGGCCGGCAGGTGCAGATGTCCTACTACGCCGGGCCCGTTCCCTTCACCCCCCGCGGCAAGCAGCCCGCCAAGGTGTGGCGCGGCCTCGGCTGGAACCCGATCCAGGCCGGTGACCACTTCGGCAACTCATCCAGGGTCATAGAGCATCGCAACGACGGCAAATCGATCTACGTGAAGTGCGTCCCGATGCAGTGGCCACTCGACAATGAGCCGGGCGAGTGCACGTTCGAGACCTGGTACGAGCTAAATGGCGCTGCCGTGCGCGTTCGCGCGGCGCTGAACAACGATCGTTCGGACAAGACGCAGTGGCCGGCCCGCGCCCAGGAACTGCCCGCCGTCTACACCAATGGGCCATTCCATCGCCTCCTGACCTACACCGGCGACAAGCCCTTCACCGGCGGCGACCTGATCCGCATCGAGCATCAACTCGGTCAGGATGGCGCCGCGTGGGGACATTGGCTGGCGACGGAGAACTGGGCCGCGCTGGTCAACGACGACGGCTGGGGGCTGGGCGTCTGGAACCCGGGCGCCTACTCGTTCAGCGGCGGCTTCGCCGGCAAGCCGGGCAAGGGCGGTCCCGGCGACGATCCCACCGGCTACATCGCCCCCAACCGCGAGGAGATCCTCGACTGGAACGTCCGCCACGAGTACGCCTACACGCTGATCGTCGGCGACCTCAAGTCGATCCGCGATTACGTTTACCAGCACGCCCAGCGTCCCGCCCCGCCGAACTACCGTTTTGACAAGGACCGCCAGGGTTGGTGGTACTCCCACGCCACCGACGCCGGCTGGCCGATCAGCGGCGAACTCAAGATCACTCCGACCGGCGAGCACCCGAGCCTGATCGGCCCCGACGCCTTCTGGCCCGCGGCCGACGGGCCGGTCCTCTACGTTCGGGCCGCGTTCAAGACAGGTCAGGCGAACGCCCGCGTCTTCTGGACGCGCCTGGGCGAAAAGGCGATGGCGAGCATGACCTTTCCGATCATTCCCGATGGCCAGTATCGCACATATGAGGTCCGCCTGGCCGACTCGCCCGAGTACAAGGGCGTGATCACCGGGTTGCGGCTCGAACTGGCGGAGAAGGGCAGCGAAACCGCGTCGGTTCGCGTTCAAGCGATTGGTTTTCGCAAGCTCTGACGAAACAATCGCAGATTCTTTTGACGGCCCGCCCCGCCGCGCCTAACTTGTGCGCTCATGACCTCCAAACGACCTCTCGCGCGATCGCTCCTGCTCGTCCCGCTGCTGTTCGGCTTCGCCTGCAAATCCGGCAATAATGCCGGCCCGGCGCAAACCTCGTCCAAAACTCCACCCACCACGCGTACCGTCTCCGCCAACAACACCAACGCCCTGATGGTTCCCGAGAACGCCTCCGGCACGCTCGGCACGATCGAGCGGCTCGACCCCGCGCTCGATGCGCTGCTTGCCAGGGACGCGAAGCTCGAAATCCTCGTCAAAGGCCTCGACTGGGCCGAAGGCCCCGTCTGGTCCAGGCGCGACCGCTGCCTCTATTGGTCCGATGTCCCGCAGAACGTCGTCTACCGCTGGTCCGAGGGCAAAGGCGTCAGCGTCTACCTCCGTCCCAGCGGCTACACCGGCGCCACGCCCCGGGCCGGCGAGCCGGGTTCCAACGGCCTGACGATCGACCGCGACGGCCGCCTGACCCTATGCGAGCACGGCGACCGCCGGGTCGCGCGTCTCGAGAACAACGGCAAGACCCAGACGGCCTTGGCCGATCGCTTCGAGGGCAAGCGATTCAACTCCCCCAACGACCTCTGTTACGATTCCAAGGGCAACCTCTACTTCACCGACCCGGCCTACGGCCTGGAAGGCAAGCTCGACGATCCGAAGAAGGAACTGCCCTTCCAGGGCGTCTACCGCCTGACTCCCGACCGCAAGCTCAGCGCGCTGACCAAGGAGATCAAGTTCCCCAACGGCGTCGCGCTCTCGCCGGATGAGAAGGTGCTCTACGTCGCCGAATCGAACCCCGATCACCCCGTCGTCTGGGCCTTTGACCTGGCGGCCGACGGCACGCTCGCGAACCCTCGCACCTTCTTCGACGCGACGGCGCTGGTGGCAAAAAAGCTTAAGGGTCTCCCCGACGGAATGAAGGTCGATCAGCGGGGCAACGTCTGGCTCGGCGGCCCGGGCGGCATCCTCGTCCTCTCCAAAGAGGGCAAGCACCTGGGCACGATCCTCACCGGCGAGGCGACTGCCAACTGCGCCTGGGGCGACGACGGCTCGACGCTCTACGTCACGGCTGATATGTACCTCTGCCGGATCAAGACCAGCACCCGCGGCACGATCCCCGGGCAATGAACCTCTCGCGCCACCTACAGCCGAGGCGCGGACAGGCGGGCGTTCCGATGTTAGAACAGGGGCCCGATGAACCCCGGTAAGCCATTTCCCCGACGACGGGTCTGCGTCACCCTGACGCTGCTGCTCCTGCTGGCGGTCTGCGCCCGGGCAGAGGAGGCCGTCAAGATCGAGAAAGAGGCCCCGGCCGTCGAGTACAAGCGGTTCGATCCCTCCAACCCGCCCAATCCGCCGCCGCCGTTGGACAAGGGGGAGGCGGCGGTCACCGTCTACCGCTTCGGGGTCACCGTGGACTCGCGGTACAGCTACACCCAGCCCGCCAAGCCCCCCCAGGGCCCGGTCAAGATGGACATCACCGTCGAGGAGATCTCGGTCAAGCTGGGGCTGTCGATCACCATCTGGCTCCCGGACAACGCCAGCCGCGAGCTGGCGGCGCACGAGGAGGGGCACCGGACCATCACCCAGGCATTCTACGGCGACGCGGAGCAGACGATGAGAGGTTTGGCACAGCGATGGGTGGGCAAGAAGGTGACCGGGCAGGGCCCCGACGCCAAGGCCGCCGCCCGTTCCGCGATCGACCAGTTGAGCCGCAAGCTGTGCGATGAGTACCTGAACGCGGTCAATACGCCCTGCGAGAAGGCCCAGACGGTCTTCGACCGCCTGACCGACCACGGCCGCAACGTCCAGCCCGCAGCGGCGGAGGGGGTGAAACAGGCGCTGGAGGAAGTCAAGAAAACGCGGGAGTAGCCCTTCTCTACTTCGCCCCCGCGAGCGCCGCGCGTTTTTCGGCGACTAGTTTGAGCAGGGCGTGCTGCGGCTCGGCGAACTTGGCCGTGCCCTCTTCCATCAGCTTGTCTTCCAGCTTCCGCTGATCGACCTTCTGGTCGACCTCGTCGAGCACGGCCTGCGGGGGCATCTGATCGACCTTGCGGGTGTAGGTCTTGTTGAGCTTCTCGACCGCCTCATTGGTGGCGGGCGGGTTGGTCTGGATGTCGCTGCCGGCCAGGGCTTCGACGTACTTGTCGGGCGGGTCGGTGGGCTTCTTGGTGCCGGTGCTGGCGAAGATGATCTCCTGCTGGAGGGGGAGCTTCTTGTCCGCCCAGAAGGCCTGGTTTTCCCGCCACATGCGCTTGGCGTTGACGATGCCGACCTGCCCCTGGGCGGCCGATGAAAGCTGCGGCACGCTTTTTTCGGTGTACACGTCCACGCGCGAAATGAAGATGCTGTAGACGCTTTTGAAACCCTGAAGTCCGGCCTTGCGGCGCTGGGCGCCGCGCCAGATGTTGTCGCGCGCGATCTTGTACTGGCGCTGGGAGAAGATCAGGGTGACGTTGATCGTGATGCCGGCGGCGGCGATGTCCTCCAGCGCGTCCAGGCCGGCAGGGGTGGCGGGGACCTTGATCATCCGGTTGGTGTGCCCGGCGGACCATTTCTTCGCCAGCTCGACGTATTGGCGGACGCGGTCGGCGTGGGGGATGGGGTTCTTAACGTCCTCCAAGAGTGGGTCCAGCTCGAAGCTGACGTAGCCGTTGTTGCCCTTGGTCGATTGCCAGACGGGGGCGAAGACGCCCTGGGCGTCCTTCACCAGGTCGTCGGTCAGGGCCCAGGCGATGTCGGCATCCGACGGACTTTGCTCCATGTGCTTTTCGATCTTGGCGTCGAATCGGCCGGTCTTGATCAGGTCGGCGATGATGATCGGATTGGACGTGGCGCCGGTGGCGCCCTTGGCAAAGTTCTTGCGCACCAGGTCGGGGTCGATCGAGTCCAGCCAGAGTTTGGTGCCGGTGGCGATGAGGGATTTGAGGGACATGGGTAGCTCCGGTGATAGGTGAATCGAGCCGGTCGGCGTACAAGGAATATGCTAGCGGGGGGATCGGGCGAGGTCTACGC
>DATBFY010000762.1:0-13227 GCA_036558265.1 Tepidisphaeraceae bacterium
CGACCGGGTAAACGCCCAGCACGGCAGTGTGACCCTCGTGACGCACCGCCGTCATTTCCGATTCCACCCCCAATAGCCGCAGCACGGTTGACCGGAAGTGTCGAAGATACCCGAACGTGTGAAAGCCGATCACGTCCGCCCCCAGGACGCCGCAGAGCAACTCCTCCCGGTTCGGATGGCAGCGGAACGTGTCGGACGAGGGGAACGGAGTGTGCAGGAAGAACCCGATTCGTAGCGACGGCCGTGCCTGCTTGAGCAGCCGCGGCAGCAGCATCAGATGATAGTCGTGTATCCAGATCAGCTCGCCTTCCGCCGCCGTGTCCAGGATCCGGTCGGCGAACGACTGGTTGACCGTCCGGTACGCCTCCCACCACTCCGCGCGGTAGCGAAAGTACGTCGGCATCGAGTGGACGAGCGGCCAGATCGACGAGTTCGACAGCCCTTCATAGTGATCTCGAGCCAGCTCCGTGGGAACGAAGACCGGCGCGCACCGGTGCTCCCCCGCTAGCGCCTGCGTGACCGCGGCCCGACGCTCCGCCGGGACGTCCCGTCCCGGCCAGCCCAGCCAGGTCGTGGCGTACTCTTCGATTCCGACCCCGTCCAGCGCCGACACTAGCCCCCCCGTGGATCGTTCGGCGCCGCGGTCGGTCAGAGTGATTGGAAGACGGTTGGAGACGATGGTCAGCGTATTGGGCATCGGACCCCATTCGGGCGTTCGCAGGCCGCCGGCGCGCGATGCAACGGCGCGCGCTCACCTGTCCACGCGGACGCGGACGCGCACGAGGCGCGGGACAGAACCGGATCAGAGGATCGAGTCGTTCACCGTCACCGGACAGTTCGCCAACCCCGCCTCGACGTACCCGGCGCCCCCGCCCTCGGACAGGTCCCCCGCCAAGGCGGGGCCAACGGCGGCGTGACACAACGTCGCGCTTCCGGATCGCGGCTGGGCGACCTCAACAAATCGGAACGCCACGTCCGTCCACGTCAATCCGTCCGCGCCGCCACCAAACGGTGAGGGGATTATCGCGACGCGCTGTGCCGGCACGCCGTAGGCGTTGCCCACCAGGAGATCGCGTTGCCCCGGCGTCGTCGCGACGACCGTCGACGCGGCGCCCAGCACCTCGCGCTCCTCGCGCACCCGGCCGGACTCAAGCGTGCTTTGGCCAAGGGAATGCGGCACGTATATGAGCGGAAGCCCGAATTCACTCGCCAGCAGCTTCCCGGCAATGCCCGCCTCCCAATCATGTGTGACCAGCGTAATATTCGCGCGCCGCGCGAGCGCGAGGTACGTGCCGGCGTTCGTGACCCACCTCGGGATCCAGGCGCACGGACGCCGCTTGGGAATGTAGCCGATCTCTCCGCCTCGGAAGCGCCGGACCGGCAAGCCCCGCTCCGCGACTTCCATATGCGGCTCGCTGTCGAACTGCAGTGTCCAGATTTCGACCGAGTGGCCAAGCGCGACGAGGGCCGTCGAGAGTTCGGTGACGTAAGTTCGTTCGGCCGCCGCAACCGCGGAGGCGGCATCGCCGTCCTGCGATACTGGTGCGGGACGCCCGTATTTGCGGGTCGAGATCATTATGAATTCTCTAAACACTGGATCCATGGCACCAGTCAGTCCGTGTTCTGGCCAGGCGTGAGCCTACGTCAAAAGGTCGGGCGAGGAGGCGCCACCCACTGTCGTGCGCCTCTCGCCCGGCAGTTGCCCTCCCCTGCGCGTCGTTCACGACGCGTCCCCAGCCGAATGCGGTGGTGCTAGATGCCTTACTCCACCAGGGGGATGAACTCCGTTTTCAACTCAATCATTTATCGTCTGTCTCCAGAGCCGGGGCTATCGGGGCAGTTCCCTATTCTTCAAATATGCGTGGAATCGCCCGCGACAAGCCGGTGCCCCCTAAGCCGCCGCCGCCGGCTGCGGCCCCTCACGTGACGCCGAAATAGACTAGGGGCCTGTGGGCAGACACGCGCGAATCGCGCAACGCGGGGTCATCCGCAAAACCCGTAGCGCGGGTGGACGATCAGCCGTTCAACCGATTGTGCTCGATCGCGTATCGAAGCAACTCGCCGCTGCTCATCAGCCCGAGCTTCTGCTTGATGTGCTCCCTGTGCGCCTCGACCGTCTTGACGCTGATGAACAGGTCCTCCGCGATCTCGCGCGTGCTCATTCCCTGTCCGATGCACCGCAGTACCTGGAACTCGCGGTCGCTCAGCCGCTGGATGCCGGCGGCGGGGGGGACCTCCGCCTGGCGCCGCTCGCTTCCCGCCAGTCGAGCCGACATCTGCTCGCTCAGGTATATCTCCCCGCGCAGCACGCTGCGGATGCCGGCCATCACCGTTTTGGCGGCTTCGGCCTTCATGACGTAGCCTCGGGCACCGGCCCGGAGCGCACGCTCGGCATAAACGATCTCATCGTACATCGAGAGCACCAGGGTGCGGATCTCGGGAAACCGGTTGCGCAGGTCTCGAATCAGTTCGAGTCCGTCGCCGTCTGCGATGGACAGGTCAACCAGCGCCACCTGTGGGTGCGTCATCCCCGCGATCGCGATCGCGCTGCGGACCCCGTCGGCCTCGCCGCAGACGACCAGATCGGGTTCCTCGTTGATCATGGCTGCCATGCCCTGTCGGAGGATAGGGTGGTCGTCCACCAGGAGCACACGCACGCGCCCGACCTCCCGCCCGTGTTCGATATGACCGGCCTGATCAACAGACACTTCGAAGCTCCGTCGTGCCACCGCCCGCGGGCGTTGGGCCGGCCTCCACCGTACACGTGACGATCGTACCACCCGTACCGCCACCGTCAGAAGGGCCGCCGTCGGCCACCGGCTCGATCGCCAGCGTCGCGCCGATCATGCGTGCCCGGTGACGCATCGTGCGGACGCCCAGGCCGGTTCCGGGCGCCGCCGCCCCCGCCGCACGACCGATCCCAACGCCATCGTCCTCGACCGTCAGGATGATCCGACCTCCGACCTGCACCAAGTCGATGAACACATGTCTGGCTTCGCCGTGCCGGATCGCGTTGCTGATCGCCTCCTGCGCGATCCGGTACAACTGAATCGAGGACGCCGAATCGATGATGGACACGGCTCGGTCGCAGGCAAAGCGGCAGCGTACCTGAAACATTTGTTCGATCGTCGATGCCAACTCCTGGAGCGCGCCCCCAAGGCCGTCGGATTCCAATTGCAGCGGCAGCAGCCCGCGCGCGATGTCGCGCGCCCTGCGGATCGCCTGCTCGACCAGGTCCGCGATTTGACCCGCCGCGTCCGCTTCGCCCGGCAGCCGCGTGAGCAATCGCTGGTGGAGCACGCGACCCAGGCAGGTAATGCCGGTCAGGTGCTGGCACAAGTCGTCGTGCAGGTCCTGCCCAATCCGTTGGCGTTCGCGCTCCCCCGCCTCAAGAATCTGCCGCGCCGTCCGGCGGCGCTCGGTCGCATCGCGGAAGTACCACGCCCGGCCATACGCCGGCCCGTCGGCCCCGGCAACCGGCGCCCCGTAGCACTCGAGCGTCCGCCCGTCCCGCAGCACCAGGTTCGCGGGCAGTTCCACGCGCGGCGCGTCCACGTCCGCCCCTCCACCCAGCGGATCTTGTGCTGGTTGCGCCAACTCGCCGCGCATCGCCGCGACCGCTTGGTCCCGCGTACCGGCGAACGCCTGATCCGGCAACCCCCAGAGTTCCGCGAGTCGGCGGTTGCGGAAGATCACGCGCCCATCGTCCGACGCGACCAGGATCCCGTCGAGCGACGCGTTGCTCTGCGCCTCCAGCAGCGCCTTGCGGAACTGGAGTTCGGCTGTCCGCTCGGCCACGCGCAGTTCCAATTGGTCATGGGCCGCCTGGAGCTCCGCCCGCGCCGACGCCAGGTCGGTGATATCCTGGGCGATCCCCATCCCCGCGAACCGCCGACCGACGGTTCCCCGCAATGGAAGCACCTGTACCAGGTAGACGCGGCCGTGGAAGGTCAATTCGGTCGAACCGCCGGCGGTCGCCCGGATCAGTGGCGCGAGGGCCATGAGCACCCGCCGAGGGAACGCCCTCGACAGCGGCGCTCCACGCAGGTGGTCTGCAACGATCCCCGCCGCGCCGCCGGTCAGCGCTCGGCCCTCGGCCAGCGCGATGCGCATCGAATTGTCGAGGAGGAATACCGCCCCGTTGGGAAAGTTGTGCGCGAGCGTGCGGTAGAGCTGTTCACTCCGCCGCGCGGCCTCGGCGTCCGACTCGGCGCGGCGCTTGGCCGCCAGGAGTGCTCCGCTCAGCCAACTGATCTGGGCCCCGACCACGAGGAACGTCGCCACCTTGGCCAGATCGGCCGACGCATTCGAAAAACTGCCGCTCGGCGATAGGACGAAGTAATCGGCCGCGGCCGCGCCCGCGAACGTCGCGAGCAGACCGGGACCCCGTCCACCATACCACGCGCTGATCATCACGGCCGGGGCGAAGAACAGGAAGGGACTGCTCGACTGAAGAACGCGGCTTAGCGCGAGCCGCAACAAGAGCAGCGCGACCGTCGCCACCAGGGCCATGGCGTAGCCGTTCAACCGCCTGGCGCGCGGCTCAGGCGTTGCGAGCGATACGTCTCCGACCTGAGCCCGCCGCTCGCGGACACGGGTCGAAGCACCCGTAACAGGGGTCACCCCGCCCGCGGCCTCCCCAGCGATTGGATGGGAGACCGGGATCGAGGTGCCGGCTTGGTCGTTTAATGCGGCCGACACATCCGCAATGCTAGACGAACCGGCACGTCGGGTCATCGGGGCGAATCCCTATTCCTTTCCCCCGGAGCGGCGAATCGCCGGACGGGCTCCAGCGGCTTGTGTCGACAAATCGTATTGATTTTTATCCCTTTCCCGTCCCGCGTGAGACGCGTAACTTCTTGCGCCGGAGACGCGCCGACCGAGCGCCCGGGCGCGAGTTCTGATTGTCTCAAGACGAACTGCCACCTGCCGTCCGACGCTTTCTCGACGAGCACATTCGCTCGGTCGCGCAGCTGGAAGTCCTGCTCCTGCTGCAGGCGAATGCCGGACGGTGTTTCAGCTCGGCCGAGGTTGGCCGCGAACTGCGAATCGAAACTGCCGGCGCGGAGGCGCAGTTGATCGACCTACGGAACCGTGGCATCGTCACGTCGGGGGACCCTGATCCCAGCGCATATCGCTACCCACCCGCGAACGCCGAAGTCGAGGCTGCCGTGAGCGTGCTCGCACACGTCTACGCCGAGCGCCGCGTGACCGTCATCAGCCGGATCTACTCTAAACCGGCCGACCCGTTGCGCAGCTTCGCCGACGCGTTTCGAATCAGGAAGGACTTGGGAAATGGCTGAGACCGTGTACATCCTGTGCGCGCTGACCAGCCTGACATGTGCGCTAATGCTTCTGCGCGGCTACTCCCGTTCGGGGGCTCGGCTCCTCCTGTGGAGCGGCTTCTGTTTCATCTTCCTGTTTCTTAACAATATCCTGCTATTGGTGGACAAGGTGATGCTGCCCGACCAGGACACGCTGTTCGGCGTTCACTTCGTCCTCTGGCGGGGCGCCGTCGCGCTCATCGGCGTGATCCTGCTGCTCGTCGGTCTGATCTGGGATGGTGAATCGTGATGATGAGAACGGCACCATCGAACACCGAGGGAGCCAAATATGCTGTTGCCACCAGGGATCGATCGCCTGAACGAGTTCATGCTGGGGGGCGTCGTCGTGGGCTGCCTAGCGGTCGGCCTCTTCTTCATTCGCTTCTGGCGCCGCACGGCCGATCGCTTGTTCCTGGTCTTCGCGATCGCTTTCTGGACGCTGGCCGCCAACTGGTTGGCACTGGCGTTCATCGACAAGGACGAGGTACGCACATGGCTTTACGTTGTACGGCTGGTCGCGTTTGTCTTGATCCTCGCCGGCATCATCGACAAAAATCGCCTCCGGCGTGACGAACGTACGCGGCCGCGAGAAAGCGCTTAGGCGGCCGCGCGGTCGGGCGGCGCGCCACCCAGGCCGTCCGCCCGATCGCGATGATAGGGCGCCCCGCACTCCGGGGGCCGGTAGGAGCTTCGACAAGGGATCACGGATTCGAGAACCTCGACGGAGCACTGGATCTCCTTCGCTTCGTCCAACATGACCGGAAGAGTGAATAAGGGAACGGAGCCGCCCCGACGTATGCGTTGAGGAAGGCGTCCCGATTTGAGTCTTGGTCCCACTGGCGACGCAGAGCCTCGTCGAGAATCAGCGTACCCATCACATCGGAGGCGACCTCCTGAGCCCAGGAGCGGTCCGACATTGGCCCGAGGGTCGCATCGAAGAGGTTTTGGTCACCGGGTGGCAGATCGTCTCTCCCCTGCAGAACGGCGTGACACGGTGTCCCGTGCGACCAATTGCCACGGTCAAGTCCGACAACAAGCCTTGCACCGGCCGAGTGTTAATGATCAAGGAACGCAACATGCCAAGTAGCCGTGAAGTTAACGCTCCGCTGATCTGGGCGGTCGGCATCGTCTCCGCCCTCCTGCTAATCGTGATCATTTTCGGCGTGCAAGCGTGGTTTTACGCCGCGCAGCGCGATGAGATCGCCAGGAAGTGGGAACAGGCCGGCAACCCATGGCTCGACAAGATTCGAAACGAGCAGGCCCGCAACCTTACGACGCGCCGCTGGGTCGACGTCGAGAAGCAACTCGTCACCATGCCCATCGATCGTGCCATGGACTACGTTGCCGCTCATGGGGGCCGCATCCCGCGTTTGGTCGCACCTGAGTCCGAGGCGGATTCCAAGACTCCGCCGAAGGCGTCCGGTCGCGGCGCAGGGCCCGCTACGCGCAAGGCCCAGGAGGGACTCGCAGGGGCAAGCTCAGCGGTGAAGCGCGGCAAGAGACTTTACGTAACGATGTTGTGCGCCACGTGCCACTCAGCCAACGGCGCGCGACTGATCGGTCCCACTCATTTGAACCTGCTGGGCCGAGAAGAGACCCTCACCGACGGATCGAGGATCGTCGTTGATGAGGCCTATCTCCGCGAATCCATCTTGGATCCGCAGAAGCGCGTCGTTAAGGGTTTCCCTCCCATTATGCCCGCCATGCGGGACAAGATCACCGACGCTCAACTCGACGATCTCGTCGCCTACCTGAAATTCCTCAGCCCCGACTCGCACAAGGGCGACGTGACGCCCTAAGGGGAGGAAGCCCGTTCGTAAGTTCATGATCCACGCTCGTCGGATCTTGAGTCAGTCTTGACCGTTCGTGGGTCGATTTGATCACGAAGGTCGCTCCCCAGCCACACCCGTTCCATTCGGGCGCGGAGCTCGCCCAAGTAGGCCAGATGACGGCGGACGATCTCGCCGATGTGCTTGGCCTGCTCGGGGGTGAGGTCGGTCGAGATCACGGGATCGACCGTATGCCAATCCCGAAAGCGATACAATGCCGAACGGAAGGCAGATCGTTGAGCAACGAACAGACGGGGATCATTCACTTCACAAAACCGTCCCGCACTCCGGGCAGGTTCCACTTTGATTGCCGGTCAGATTGTAACCGCAGGCGGGGCACAGACCGGCGCGGCTGCGTCGTTTATGTGCGGAGATGCTCCGATGACGCACCGCCGCCGCTAGCGGTACGATTCCCGCATCATCCTCGATGACCACCGCCCGGCGCCGGAAGGGAGATCGTTGCCTCTGTTCGCCAGGTCTCGGCGAGAACCCACCGCTGCGGGTCGCGATCAACCTTTAGGAACACAAGAAGCCGCTCGGCTGGAAGAAGCGACAGATCGTCGGTGACTCACTGCTGGTCATGAACTCGCTGCTGGAGAAGGAGGGAATGGGCGGGCATGGCGCATCCGGGTGCTCACAGGTGAGGATCACGCTCGAACGGAGCCGAAGCTCCGCCCGTCACGTGCCGGTGTTTTCCACGAGCGTGGCGATCTGCACGAACTCGACGCAGGGGCGCACACCGTAGAGACCGGTCACGCGCTCGAGCAATTGATCACTAAAGAACGCTTTGGCGGCGTCTTCTGAATCCCAGACGTAGATGTTCACGGCCTCGCGCTTCGCAGGGCTGAACGTGAACGCCTTCGAGCGAAGCCCGGGCATCCCTTCAAACTTTGCGCGGGCGGTCTCGGCGATCTTCCGGACGGCTTGCTCGTCAAAGTTGTCTCCCGAACGAAATGTCACAATTACACCGATCATGTCGCACTCCTCGTCGGGCATCAGTTCCCGCGTGGCAACGCCCCTTAGCCGCGCGCCCATCGGCCTACGCTACAACATGCACTATATCTTCTACCGGGTTCACCAGACGTTGAGGGTTACACCCGCGATGGAAGCGGTATTTGAGCGACCACTTTTGGGAGCTTGAGGAAATCGTCGCCCTCCTCAACTGAATTGTGGACGGGGAGGGGACACTCCGCAGGATTATCTCGCGGTTGCGTTTGCGATGCTCGGCGAGCCTCACCAGTTCCGCAGGCGTCATCCCAGCGAATATGCGGACACGTTCAATCCCTGCAATTAGGAAATACCGCAGACCGGCATCGGGCTCTTCCTTAACTATTTTATTGCAGGCAAAACCACCGACCCGGTTTCGCGCGTCCCGAGATACGGCTGAAGTCGGACAAGCATGTCCACGGGCGTGATCGCGGTCTTGACCCAGTAATCGTTGGCACCTCGGGCGCGCACGGACCGGATAAACGCCGGGTCAGAAACCGCGCTGCACACGATGACGGGGACGGTCGCCGTCCGAGGGTCGCTCCGGATGGCCCGCAGAACCTCCACTCCGTCCATTCCGGGCATCATTACGTCCAACAGGATTACGTCGGGTACATGTGTCGCCAGAAAGGCCAATGCCGCTTCGCCGCGATAGACGCATCGGGCGGAGTGCCCCGCCGCGATAAACAGCTTCGCCAACGGTTCACAGGACTCGGCGCAGTCATCGACCACCAGAATACGTGGATGATCCATTCGTCAGGATCAGACCATGCAATTAGCGATTGGGTCAACGGCTTGTCAACCTTAGGCATTTCTACCCAGTCGAGAATCTTTTGCGTGCGCTGATCGCCCACCAGCCTGGTTTGACCTGCTCGACCATCTGTTTGTCGGCCAGCTCGGCCAGGAACACTCGTGACACCCGCACGTCCCGCAGCATGACCATGACCGTGCCGTCCGGCCGCACCTCCAGGTAGTGGCCGGCGTCGAGCCGAGCGTGGGCTGGTCGCGGGGTGAGGGTGGTCACGACCGCCAACGCGCTGCGCACTGCGTCGCGAAGCTCACTCATGGCGAATCGGCCTTTGACAAACAACCCCCCCAATCCGAAGCCCATCGTCCGCGACCGCCTGAAGGACGCGACCCACCGGGCGTTGGCGGGAGACGGACACGCCGACCTATGAGCGCGGTTTGCGTGAATGACCCCGCCCACCAATCCCTCGAGGCCGCCGCCGCGAGACCCGCGCACACCGCTGGGCTGCCCCGGCGGGCGTGTACTGGTCAGGTGCCAGGCACGCGAGGGCAGCGGAAGTCGCGCTCCACCCACAGCACGCCCGGAGGAAACCGGCTCGGAGCAGGAACCGCTCTACCTCCGCGTCGCTCGCGTGCGGGAATCCGCCGGCGGCCATGCACCGCCGGACCCGATCGAAGTGGACGATGACCACGACTCTCCTTTCGACCGCAGGCATGCCGCGCAGGAGTGGCAGCCTCATAAGTACCTACTATAGCGGCCCAGTGACGGATTCCGGATCGGGGTTAGGGCATCGCCGGCATCGCCCCATCTACGAGTCTTCAACCATCGGTGGTATACCCGTGCGATCACGCACAAGTCGGACGATCGTGGGGAGACCTTGGGCGTCTCCGCCCTTCCCTGAGGTTCGCTTGATCCCGGCGGCACAACCGCCGCCGCCGCCGCCGCACACGAAGGGCGCGTTACCGCAAGACGCGCGCGCCCTAATGGACATTTGCATTGCACTTTCGCCCGGCACGCATTAGCGTGTTTGCCCTCGTGGGTTCGCGCAGCCTTCGCATTCTCTTCGTCGCCTTCCAGGCGATCTGGTTGAACGCCGTGGTCCCCGGCCACACGCGGGGCGTGGTCACGCTGCCGGGTTGGTCGTCGTCGTGCGAGTCCACCGGCGAGCCGGGTCGTTCGTGCTGTGCGCGCGACGGCCGCGAGGCCGGCCGGGGCAAGTCGCCCACGCCCGCCCAGAAGGCGCATTGCGCGATCTGCTTCTTCGCCGCCCGCATCTGCCCGCCCCCGGTCATCGACCTGACTCCGTCCCCGCTGGAACTGCTCTGCACCCACCCCCCTGTTGCCCACGAGACCGCGGTCTCGCCCGGCGTGCGGCTGACCTACTTCGGCCGGGCCCCGCCGTTCGACGCCTGAACACACCCGTCCCCTCGTTTAATGACCGGCCGGTCGCCGCGCGCGATCGTCGGGCGTGCGCGCCCGACCGATGCGCGGTGATCGACCGTGACCTTGCCCCATTCGCGAGGTGCCCCCATGTGCGCGATCGCGCGCCGTCACCGAGCCCGCCGGCCTTCCGCCCGCCGGGCGTTCACGCTGGTCGAACTCCTGGTCGTCATCGGCATCATCGCACTGCTGATCGCGATCCTTCTGCCGGTCCTTTCCAAGGCGCGACAGGCCGGTAACCGCACCAAGTGCCTGGCGAACCTGCGCAGCCTCGCGGTCGCGCAGACGACCTACGCCGCCGAGCTCAAGAACGCGTTGGTCGAGGCCGGTGACGGGAGTTATGACGTGCAGGGGTCGTGGATCGGGTTGCTCGAGCCGTACGCCGGCCATGCGCTGATCCGCCGCTGCCCGTCGGACCAGAGCCCGTACTTCGATGCCCCGTTCACCGACTTCGCCACCCCGGTCAACCGCCTGACCAGCTACGGGATCAACAACTACGTCTCGCCCACGCACGTCCCGCTGGGCGTGATGCCGTTCAAGCTGATCTCGCAGGTCCCCAAGTCCTCCGCGGTGATCCAGTTCGTGGAGCTGGCGGAGACCGGCAACTACGCCGTTGCCGACCACATCCACGTCCAGGAGTTCTACTCACCGATGGCCCCGCAAACGACGCTGAATCGCATCGCCCAGCAGATGCCCGTCGGACGACATGGCGGGACGCGCGGGGGGTGGGACGGGGTGCTCAACTACAGCTTCCTCGACGGCCACGCCGAGTCCCTGCCCCTGCGGGACGTGTATGTGGATCCGGACAACAACCGGTTCATTCCCGCGGCAGCCCGTTAAGAGAGCGCTGGCCGCGCGGGACCTTTTAAATCGACAGGAGAGGTGATGTATCGCCGGTCGTACCTAGTGCGGAGCGTGTTCGCGGTCCTCGCGTTGTCGCCGGTCGCCGCGTCCGCCCACCCGGGCCCGCGCATTTGGGTCAACGTCGAGGGCGGGCAGGTGACGACCTACGCCGGCGCTTACCCGCCCGGCGACCCGTCCGCCTACGGCCGCGCGCGAGTGTTCACCCAGCCGCTCGCCGACGACTCGGGCGTCTTTGACACCGACTTTCCGGGTTACCAGCAGGTGCCGGGGGGCTCGATCCCGACCAACACGAATTTCAGCTACGACATGACCGGCCCGCTGCTCTGGTACGACCCGGCCACGGCCTCGCGGGCGGCGCGGTTCCGCACGGTCGCGAACCACTTCGGCGCCGCGCCGCCGGTCCCGCAGATGGCCGTCACGAATGAGTTGTTCCAGACGAAGGTCAGCGGGGACGATTTCGTCGCCGGTGACCTCGCCTACGCCTACAACGGCGGCGCGGGCGACCACAATCACCTCACCTACACCCTGCTGGGTGACGGCCAGACCGCAGGCGGCGGGGCCGACGGCATCTACGTCCTCCCGCTGCGCCTCACTTCGCCCGGTTACGACCCGTCGGACACGTTCTTCCTGCTCCTGGGGAAGAACGCCGCCGACGCCGATTTGAACGACGCGGCCGCCCTCGCCGGCCAGACGCTGGTCCTGCCCGGCGACGCCAACACCGACGGGGTGGTGAACTTCGCCGACTATCAGCACCTCGAGTTGGGCTTCGGCAAGGGCGACCCCGGCTGGGCCGACGGGGACTTCAACTGCGACGGCGTGGTGGACATCGCCGACTTCCGCCTGCTCTATGACAACTACGGCCGGCGGGCCGACGGTGCCAGCATCGCGTCCGCCGCGCCGCCGCCCCTGCCCGATGGGTCGATGGTGCCCGAACCCGTCGGCGCGGCATCGATCGCCTGCGCTCTAACTGCATCGTTACTGCCCCGCCGAGTCCGACGTGGAGATCGCCGGTCCAGGCCGAACTGCAATCAACCAACTGTTTAAGAGGAGAGCAGAGATGATCTCGCTTCGCGATCGCCTTACCTTCGCCGCCGCCTTGATGCTCGTGCTGCCAGCGGGCGCGTATGCCCACGGCCCGCAAATCCAGGCCGGCGTCGAGAACGGCCGGATCGTCACTCACGAGCTGTTCCTGGACGAACCCTACCAGGACCCGACGGCCGCCCAACGCGTCTTCGAGATCCCCTTGGGACAGCGCTCGCTCGGGGACGCGAATGACGGATGGTACGCCGAGCCCAACCATGATGATGCCCCGTTCACCGGGCCGGGCATCGCACTGCTGGACGGTCAGTTCGCCGCCGGATCGAACCTGCGGGTCAGCTACCTCGACGGGTTGAAGATCTGGAACGGCTCGGGCTTCGTCGATCCGGGCGCCGCGCAGGTCGAGGCGTCCACCAGCGCGCTGTTCACACCGTCCACCGTAACAACGGACTCGGGCCCGTTCGGCAGCGTCGCGCTCGCGGCAGTGACCGCGATGCCAGACGAGCACAAGACGATCCGCTGGCGCCTGCTGGGCGACGGCGTGTCGCCCAACACGCCCAGTGACGACGGCGTCTACCTGCTGGCGCTGCAACTGAGCACGGACCAGGCGGGCGTAAGCCCTTCGGAACCGTATTATTTCCTGCTCGACAAGGACGCGTCGGCCTCCGATCAGTCGGCGGCGCTGGCCGCTGTCCAATCGCTGGTCCCCGAACCGTCCGTCCTGGGAATAATCGCGGTCGGTGGCTGGTTCCTGCGCCGAGGTCGCAGGCGCACGGACCGTGACATCTGACTGATATTTCCGTGCCCCGGCGTCCCAGTTTGTGGCCTGACGAGGGGTATATTGCGATCCACCCTCCGCGCTCACGGGGTTTTCCGAAAATCCGTAGGCGGCATCCGGCATTCCCGGTTGTGGGGTGGCGACATTGGCGACGGCGCGTTCGGACGCTTGCGAGAGAGGGTCGGCGGCGGCCGGGTTCCGACACCCGACCCAGACTGA
>DATBFY010000763.1:0-12321 GCA_036558265.1 Tepidisphaeraceae bacterium
GGGGTTGCCCGCGCCGTCGTTGCTGGTGAGGTAGACGTCGGCCCCCTGGCCCGAGAGCGCGAACGCCGCGCCGAACCCGCCGATCTCACTGAAGGAGACGAAACCGTTGGCCGGGATGACCGTCCCCGCCGGGATCTGCCAGCGGCGGAGGTCGGCGTCGGTGTCGCTCAGCCACCACCCGCCGACGTCGATCGCAGCGCCGGTCGTGTTGTGAAGTTCGATCCAGTTGGTCGCGCCGCTTCCGGCCGCGTCGGCCATCACCTCGTTGATCACGACCGCGTTCTGCGTGAGATAGTTGAACGCGTCGTCCGCCCCGGTCCGCGGTGTGCCGCCGCCCACCTGGCTCGCCCGCCAACCCGCCGCGGTGGACATGACCGCGTCGCTCGCCGCCGGGTCGATCGCCGTCAGCGAATACCCGCCGCCGTCGGTCGCGCCATACCAGCCGTCGTTGTAGACGATGTCTTCGATCACCTGTCCGAACGGCGTCGCCAGCGTGATCTGCTCGCCACCGTCATCCAGCGTCCCCGTGTACGGCCCCAGGACTGCCGCGCCCGGATAACGGGTCCCGAACGCCGTCGGGTTCTTCGCGATCACCACGCGCCCGCCCGCCGGGATCGATGCGCTGCCCGCCGGGAACGTGAAGCTGATCCCGTTGGTGAACGTGAAGCCACTCGGATCGATTGCCGTCGCCCCCGTGTTCTTCAGCTCGACGTACTCGAAATCGTCCGCCGTGTACGGCGAGCCCGCGGGCGGGGGTGCCGGGTCGTACATGATCTCGCTGATCCGCAGCGCCGGCGGATTGCCGATCACGAACGCCGCGTCCACCAGCGCACTCCATTCGCCGCTGGTATTGAGGATACGGGCGCGGATCCGGCGGCTGGTCGGAATGTTCACCGTCGCGCTGGTCGCGGCAGAGATCGCGCTGGGATTGACCGTTCCGCCGCTCAACCGCGGGTCGCTCCCGTCGGTCGTGTAGTAGATCGTCCCGACCTGCCCGCCCGGCTTGGTGATCGTTAGCGACGTCGAGCCCGCGAACGTGCCCCCATAGCGGCTGAAGACCGGCGCGTTCGTGTTCTTCGGGTAAACCTGGTTGTTGCTCTGCCCCTTGAGCTGCGTGATCAGCGTGTTCGTGCGATTGGGGAAGAAGTTGGTCAGCAGCGTGTTCATGTCCGCCAGCCAGCCGTCGCGCGTGAAGGGCGCGCCCGGACTCCAGTTGTCGCCCCAGCGTGCGGACTCGGGGACCAGGGGCCCCTTGATCTCGTTCACCCGCGCCTGCCACAGCGCCGCGGCGCCGGTCGGTGTCAGAACCCCCCCCGGCGTCAACAGCAGGCGCTGAACCTCGTCGGCGAAGAGCTGCCGGTACTCCGGGTTGGAGCGCAGGCGGCTGTGGATCTCCGTCGGCCCGCCCGAGTCATTCTTTCCCACCACGTTCGTGCCCAGCGCGTTGGCGATCGAATCGTCTCCCCCGCCGATCGAGTGCTCGGAGTCCCACGCCTGGAAGTGCCACTTCGCGCCCGGTTCGTTGCGGTTGAACGACGCGTACCAGTTGTGCTGCGCCCAGTCCGTGTTCCCCGCGTAGAAGTTCACGATCATGTAGTCGATGAACGGTTTGATGTCGAGCTCGTTCACCACCGCCTGGTAATTGGCGGCCACCGACATGTCCTTGCGCACATCGGTCAGCAGCTTGTTGTAGTTCGTGGTGGATCCCGACACCACCGTGGACGACGTGTGCTTCAGCACGTCGTAGTCATCGTTCGCCCCGCCGTAGTACGACGCCGCGAAATTGTCGTCCGGCTTCTCGTGCAGGTAATACATCCCCCAGTACAGGCCATTGAGGTACAGGTTCACGAAACGCCCGTGCGGCGAAACCCCCGCCCCCGAGGCGTTCATCAGGTCCGCCACGTACTGATCGACGATGAACTCGGCGTCGCCGCGCTGGTTCTGCGGGTTCACCCCGCCGCCGTACGTCCACGACTTGTTGAACATCGCGTCCAGGATCAGGTGATCGAACGACTGCGTCGCCCCGCTGCCCGGCCCGAAGATGTCGTAGTTCAGGCTCGATTCGCCGAACTGCTCCTGGAATTTCACGTCAAGCGACAACTTGTCGTCGCGCCAATCGATGTCGCTGCTCCCCCCCTGCAATTGCACCGCCGCCGTCGTCCCCACCCCCTTGCTCCCGTCCGGATTGATGAACTCGAACGACGTCGCATGGTCCACGCGGTTGTCGTTCGAGTTGTACAAGCCGCTGCCGTCCGGATCGAACCAGTCGTTCCAGGGCATCGACAGCGACACGCTCGGGATCGACTCCAGGTCGCTCTTGATCTCCGCCCCGTACTCCGGGTTGTTGACGATCGTCGGGTCCATCGCCCAGTCGGGCCCGGCGTGACCCCAGTTGAGCGCCGGTGGCAATCCCGCGCCGCTCTGCTCCAGCACCTGGTCCAGGAAGATGTACGTCTGGCCGTCCACGTCCGTCGGGATGTACCCCGATTTGTACGCGATCGCGCGCACCGTCATCGTCTGATCGACCCGGATCGGGCCCGTGTAGACCGTGCCGCTCGTCGGCGTCGGCACCGAGCCATCCGTCGTGTAGCGGAGCGTCGCGCCCGGCGTATCCGAGCCGATCCGCAGGTCGAACGGCGCGTCATAAAACCCGCGATCGACGCTGAACTCCGTATCCGACACCCGCCCCAGCGCCCCCGCGCTGTTGGCGGCGCCCGGGGTGGGTGTGGTCATGTACTGGGCCGGTCCGAAGGTCAGCCGGTCTCCCAACAGCTCCGGCATGATCAGGAAATCGGGGCTCGTCGCCGAGTCGTTCAACCCCTGGATCGCCAGCACGTTCTTACCCGCCCGCAACGACGACAGGTATTGCGAAACGTCGATATCGACGAACCCGCTGTTCTTCGCCACCGTCCCCGTCGCCGCCGAGTTCCAAGCGGGCGTTTGCGGCGCGTTCGCCGACGCGATCTTCATGCCGTTCAGGTATGCGACAAAGCCGTCGTCATACCTCATCCGCAGCTTGAGCGAGGTGAAATCGTTAACCCCCGAGACTTCGAACACCACTCGCGCAAACGCCGAGCTATTCTTCCCCACCCCCGACATTTGAGACCCCACATCGGTCTGGATCACCGAATCGTAACTCGACGCGCCCGAGTCGTTGTCGTAGCCGATCCCCGTCTGGCCAGTGATAGGCCAGTCCTCGTCGTTAAAGTCCCACGCGTTCCAGTTCGCCGGCAGGTCGCTGGCCGCGGTCGGAATCAGGACCGAGGCCAGGGCCCCGGCCTGCCCCGAGCCGACCAGTGTCAGGGCGGTGATCTTCGTCGGGGTCCCCAGACCATAGGAGACGTCCGCCGCCTGCCCGGGAAACGGGTCATATTCCGATACGACCGTGTTGTCTGACTTGGTCAGCCCCAGGTACTCGCCATTGGCGTCGAGCGAGAAATTCGTGTGCAGCTTCCCGCCTGGGCCGGTGACCATCGTCGTGCCGGACGTCGGCGGGCGGCTGTCTGCGAAGACGACCAGATACCCCCCTGCCGCGATCGTCGTCCCGGCCGGGAACGTGGACTTGCCTGGATTGCCCTTGCTGTCCGAGAGGTGGCAGCCGCCCAGGTTAACAGGAGAAGTCGAGGGATTGTAAATCTCAATCCAGTCCTGCCGGGTGCCGTAATCGTCGAGCAGAGGGGAATTCAGGTTGCTCGCGAGGAACTCGTTGATGACCGGATCGCCCGCCGCCAGCAGCACGCGCGATTCGAGCGATTCCACCCCCCACCGCGCCGCCCGCGCCAGCGCGCGGCGACTCCCGCGCTTCCGGTCGTGGACCGGAAAACCCTTTGTACCGCGCCCCAGACCAGCGGCGCGGGTGGTGTCGGTCGGTGCGATCATGCTCAGAACTTCACGCCCTCGTCGTGCAGTCATAATGCAATCCGCATGAACAATTCATGAATTCGAAATGAGATGGCCGCGGTGCGCCAGATGCGCATGGCGTGTGCGCGCGCGGGATAACGACACCGTTCAAGGAGTTCCCTCCAGGATCACGCACATCGGCCGCGCGTTACCGGCACAGCGCGGCGCGCGTGAACGTTGGCGCGGCATCTGCGATCACCGCGCCAACGGCCCTGACTGCTCCGCCAATCAACCCGTTTCACTTCGTGCGGGAACCGTCAGTCGTCATCGACGCCCTCGATAACCACTGACCGCGCGCGATGGGCGGCGGATACTCACGGGTGACACGTCCAGGTTGCACAAACGTTTGAAGATCTGGCGTCCGCCTTCGCCGGTCCCGAGAAAACGTAACCTCACCCCACACTACGGTCAATCAAATTTGATGGTTTCTGAATAATTCCGGCGCTCTCCCAAGCCGCCCGATCGCTTAATCCAAGTCTCGCCGCCCAATTGATTTGCAGCCGGCGCAACGATTTTGCAATGCATCGCAATCCAACCCCCGTCCGCGTGGCGATTGAGGAATTGTCCGATCGCCCCTCTAACCCGTTTTAACCCCCCGTGTTATCCCTTCTGACTCTGCGGCGTCTGTGCAGGGCGAGGCTTGGCATTTGTCGAGTCCGCTCGACCTGCGTTAAAGTGGGCGAGCATCGCGTTGCCCAGTGGAGGGACGCCGTTTCACGCAAGTTTCGGGCAACCCACCGACGAGAAGTTTGCAGGAGATGTATCCCATGGCCGTGCGCCAACCCCGCCGCGACCGCAAGCGGTCCCGTTTTAACGTCATTCAGCACGCAGTTTTTGCCATTGATACCTTGGAGTCCCGCCGGCTTCTCGCGTCCACTCTCGACGCCGGCCTGCTTACGGTGGACGGGACGAATGCGAATGACGACATCTCCCTGGCCATCACCAGCGGCGCTCTTACGGTCAGTCTCAATGGTCACCCGGACGGAACGTTCGACGCCTCACAGATCACCGCCGGCATCCAGGTCAGCGGGTTGGATGGGGATGACTCGATCTCGCTCGCGGGTGTGGCGATCAATGCAACCCTGTCGGGCGGCGACGGCAACGACACCCTGGTCGGCGGGGCGGGAAATGACTTCCTTGCCGGCAATGACGGCAATGACACCTTCTTCTCCAACGACGGCCGGCCCGACACGCTCGACGGCAGCGACGGCAACGACACCGCGTCGGACGTGGATAGCTCCGACATCTTCATCAGCATCGAGACGGGTCTGCCCGCCGCCCAGGTGCTGGTCACGATCGGCGGCAACCCGGTCGCCAACAACTCGACCACGCCGATCGACTTCGGCAGCGTGACGCAGGGCGACACCGGCCCGACCCGCACGTTCACGGTCAGCAACACCGGCAACGACGTGCTGATCCTCGGGACGGTGAACCTGCCGGCGGGCTTCACGCTGGCCGACCCGCTGGTCGGTCCGCTCGACCCGGGCGCCAGCGAATCGTTCACGATCCAGGTCGATACGTCGGTGGCGGGCACCAAGTCCGGCGTGGTCTCCTTTGCCAACACCGATCCGAACCAGAACCCGTTCAGCTTCAGCATCACGGCCAACGTGGACCCCGCCCCGCCGCCAATCCCGGATGTCGGCGTGACGGTCAACGGCGCGGACGTGCCGGACGGACAGACCACGCCGATCGACTTCGGCACGGTCACCCAGGGCGCAGCCGGGCCAACGCTGGACTTCACAGTCAGCAACGACGGCAACGCGGTGCTGAACCTGTCGAACCTGTCGCTGCCCGCCGGCTACTCGCTGGTCGAAGGCCTTTCCGGTTCGCTCAACCCGGGCGAGAGCGATACCTTCACCGTGCGCCTGGATTCATCCGCGCTGGGTACCCAGTCCGGCCAGATCACGTTCAACAGCAATGACCCCGACGAAGACCCCTTTAACTTCTCGATTACTGGCCTGGTCGCGCCGGTCGTGGTGCCGCCGAAGGTCGCGGTGACGCTCCGCGCCCCCGCGCAGAACATCGACAACGGCAATACTTCGATCGAGTTCGGCAACCGCGAGGTCGGCGCGAAAGGCCCGACGCGAACCTTCCGCGTCCGCAACGACGGCAATGGCGACCTGGTGCTGGGCGACGTGGTCCTGCCCGCGGGCTTCAAGCTGATCGACCCGCTGGTCGGGCCGCTCAAGCCCGGCGAGTCGGAATCGTTCGTGGTGCAGATGGACACGTCGGCGGCGCCGGGCACGTACACGGGCCTGGTGAGCATTCCGACCAACGACCCCGGTGCGGCGACCTTCACCTTCCGCGTGACCGGCGCGATCGTTTCGGTCGGCACCGGGCCGATCCCGGAAATCACGCTCAAGACCGTGCAGTCCGGCCAGCTTCGCGGCGTGGTGACGGGCTCGTCGTCGTTCAGCTTCGGCACCGCCGCCCAAGGCTCGAAGATGAGCCGCGCCGCGCGCACGTTCGTGGTTGCCAACGACGGCAACGCCGACCTCAAGCTCGGCAAGGTCTCGCTGCCCAAAGGGTTCGTCGTGCTCGACGGCCTGGGAAGCGTGATCAAGTCCGGCGCGACCGACAATCTCGTGATCGCGCTCGACACCACCGGCTCGATGGGCGCCAAGTCCGGATCCGTCTCGTTCGGCACCAACGACTCGAACGAGAACCCCTTCTCGTTTGCGATCAGCGGCACGGTCGGCCAACCGGGCGCCGGCGGCACGCCCGAGGTCACCGTCACGATGACCAACGGCACGCCCGTGGTGGACGGCGCCAGCGGCGCGATCGGCTTCGGCACGGTGCAGCAGAACGCCACGGCCCCGACGCGCACCTTCCGCGTGCGCAATGACGGCAATGGCATGCTGACCGTCGGCTCGGTCTCGGTGCCCGGCGGGTACACGGTCGTCGCGCCGCTCGCGGGCCCGATCCTGCCGGGCGCGACGACAAGCTTCACGGTGCGTCTGAACACCAACTCGGCTGGCACGAAGAGCGGGCAGATCTCGTTCGCCGCGAACGACTCGAACGAGAACCCCTTCAACTTCGCGATCGTCGGCACGATCACCCCGGCCGTCGGCGGCGGGCCGAGCGTCACGGCGGCGCTCTCCGGCGGCACGCTGACCGTCAGCGGCACCAGCGGCATCGATACGATCACGCTGGGCGGCTCATCCCGCAAGCTGACGGTGGTCGCCAACGGCAAGACGGTGGGCGGCTCGCCATTCAACGGCGTGTCCCGCATCGTCGTCAACGGCAACGACGGCGCCGACCGCATCGACGGATCGGCCGTCTCGGTCCCGCTCGTGCTCAACGGCGGCAACGGCAACGACACGCTGATCGGCGGCGGCGGGAACGACGCCCTCAACGGCAACGCCGGCGACGACAACCTCGACGGCGGCGACGGCAACGACACCCTCCTGGGCGGCAGCAACGACGACGTCCTCACCGGCGGCGCGGCCCTCGACAGCCTCAAGGGCGAGGACGGCGACGACACGCTCAACGGGGCGGATGGCCTGGCCGACCTCCTCCTGGACGGCGGGGCGGGGAATGACCTGGTGCACAAGGATCGCGTGGACCCCTGGACGGGGACGTGACGACCGGCGGGGCCGCTTCACGGCTGGGCTCTTCTCGTCGAGGCGCATTCAAGCGGTCCTGACCGCGTACGCTGCTGTCGCGCTTCTCGCTTGCGCGGCCGCCAATCACGGGCGGGCCGCCCGTGCCACCTGAGCCCGCTCCGTCCCACCGCCTTGTGTGCACCAGTTCACATACGTGAATGGTAATCCCTTGCGATCCGAATTTGCGGCCTTGTTCGGGGCTTTGTGGCCACACTACATTGGCGGGTCTGCCTCGTTTTGGGCTGCCTCGTGTTCTGACCTGCCGTACGAGTGAGGAGGACGCTTTCATGTCCCGGGCCCGCCGCCGCCGCCGCCGCCGTTTCCGATCTTCGAGTCTGCTGAACCAAGCCATGCTGGCGATGCTCGACGCCCTCGAGCCCCGGCGGCTGCTCTCCTCGACGGTGGACGACAACGGCCTCCTGAGCGCGAGCGGCACCGGCGGCGACGACGACCTGCGGATCGACATCAACGGCGACGGGCAGCTCGCGGTCACGCTCAACGGGGTGCAGGACGGCGTCTTCGACCCGGGCGACGTCGCGGCGATCATCCTGGACGGTGGGGCGGGCAACGACACCGTGCGCGTGGGGGCGAACATCCCCGGCACGACGCTTATCGGCGGCGCGGGTGACGACACGCTGCTGGGCGGCAATGGCGACGACACGCTCGACGGCGGGGACGGCAACGACACGCTCGACGGGAAGGAGGGGGCGGACCTCTATTCCGGCGGCGCGGGCTTCGACGCCGCTGATTTCCGCTTCGAGACGGCGGACTTGACCTTGAGTATCGACGGCGTCGCCAACGAACAGGGCGGCAACGCCGAGGGGGACAACATCGCGGTCGATGTCGAGCGCATCGTCGGTGGCAGCGGCAACGACTTCATCACCGGCTCGGACGGCGATGACTCGATCGATGGCCGCAAGGGCAACGACACGATCTTCGGCGGGCTGGGCAACGACTCGCTCGACGGGGCGCAGGGCGACGATTCGCTCGCAGGCGAATCCGGCGACGACGTGCTCACCGGCGGGCCCGGTAACGACACGATGACCGGCGGCGCGGGCGATGACTCGTTCATCGCCAACGACGGCGAGGCCGACACGCTCGACGGCGGCACGGGCAACGACAACGCCGTGGCCGACCAGCCCGGCGACACGTTCGACAGCATCGAATCGGGGATCAACATCCCCGCGCCGGAGATCACGGTGCTGCTGGGCGAGAACGCGCTGACCGACAACGTCTCCACCGTGGATTTCGGCAGCGTCGGCCAAGGCAGGACCGGCCCGACGCGCACGTTCACGGTGCGCAACGACGGCGACGACGTGCTGTCGGTCGGGGCGGTCAGCGTGCCGGCGGGGTTCCTGCTGGTGGACCCGCTCCAGGGGCCGATCCAGCCGGGCGAGAGCGAGTCGTTCACCGTGCAGGTGGACACGTCCGTCGCGGGCACGCTGGGCGGGGAGGTTTCGTTTGCCAACAGCGACGCGGACGAGAACCCGTTCAACTTCGCGGTGACGGCGACGGTGACGCCCGCGCCGCCGCAGATCCCGGACATCGCGGTGACGATGGGCGGCACGAACATCCCCGACGGGCAGGGCGCGCCGATCGACTTCGGCGCGGTCAACCGCGGCGCGAGCGGGCCGACGCGGACGTTTACGGTGTCGAACACGGGCAGCGGGGCGCTGTCGATCAGCGGGGTGAGCGTGCCGGCGGGGTTCACGATCGTGGACCCGCTGGTGGGGCCGATCGCGGCGGGCGGGTCGGAGTCGTTCACCGTTCGCCTGGACACCGGCACGGCCGGCGCCAAGGGGGGCGACGTGGTCATCAGCAGCAACGACCCGGATGAGGATCCGTTCAACTTCGCGATCGCCGGGACGGTCAATGCGCCGCCGCCCCCGCCGGCGCCGGACATCACGGTGAACCTGCGCGCCCCGGCGGGGCCGATCGACAACGGCAACTCGACGGTGGAGTTCGGGAACAAGCTGGTCGGCGCGCGGGGGCCGACGCGCACGTTCCGCGTGTTCAACGACGGCAAGGCGACGCTGAGCCTGGGCAAGATCACCGTACCGGCGGGATTCGTCCTCTTCGCCGAGCCGGACAAGACGAGCATCGCGCCCGGCGACGGCACGTCCTTCACCGTGCAGCTCGACACGAGCAGCCCGGGCACGAAGACCGGCTTTGTCTCGATCGCGACCAATGACCCGGACGAGAACCCGTTCACCTTCCGCGTGACCGGGGCGATCGGGGTGGAGAACAAGCCGATCCCGGAGATCACGCTCAACGCGCTCCAGCATGGGCAGTTGCGCGGGGTGGTGGACGGTTCGAGCTCGTTCAGCTTCGGGACTGCGGGGGCGAACTCGAAGTTCAGCCGCGCCGCCCGGACGTTCCGGATCGCCAACGACGGCGACGCGACGCTCACGCTGGGCAAGCTGGCGGTGCCGCGCGGGTTCGTCGTGCTGGACGGCATCCCCGACAGCCTGGCGCCCGGCGAGATCGACGCGCTGGTGCTGGCGATCGACACGACGTCGGGGTTGGGCAACAAGTCCGGCGATGTGTCGTTTTCGACCAACGACTCGAACGAGAACCCGTTCAGCTTCGGCGTGTCTGCGGCGGTGGCGGCCGGGGCGCCGGGCGGGAAGCCCGAGATCTCGGTGCTGATGACCAGCGGGCAGGCGATCGCGGATGGGCTGGCGACGCCGATCAGCTTCGGGTCGGTGCGGCGGGATGGCAAGACGCCCACGCGAACCTTCCGCGTGCGCAACGACGGCAACGCGCCGCTGACGCTGGGGTCGGTTGCGGTGCCGGGCGGGTTCACGCTGGTGGCGGCGCCGGCGGGATCGGTCGCGCCGGGGGAGATGACGTCGTTCACGGTCGGCCTGAATACCGGGGCGAGCGGGAACCATTCGGGGCAGGTGCAGTTCTCGACGAATGATTCGAACGAGAACCCCTTTAACTTTGCGGTCAGCGGGGCGGTGAGCGCGCCGGTCGGCTCGGGGCCGGTGGTGACGGCGGCGCTGTCGAACGGGACGCTGACGGTCAACGGCACGTCCACGATCGACACGATCTCGTTCGCGCTGTCGTCGCGGGGGCTGACGGTGGTCGGCAATGGCAAGAGCGTGGCCGGATCGCCGTTCAACAAGGTCAAGCGGATCGTGGTGAACGGCTTCGACGGGGACGACCGACTGGACGCATCGGGGCTTTCGACACCGGTCGTCTTGAACGGCGGGAACGGCAACGACACGCTGATCGGCGGCGGCGGGAACGACAATCTGTCGGGTGGCTCGGGCAATGACAACCTCCTGGGGAACGCCGGGGTGGACGTGCTGAAGGGCGATGACGGGTCGGACACGATCACGGCGACGGATGGGGTGGCGGATTCGGTGGTGGATGGGGGGTCGGGGAACGACACGGTGCGGAAGGATCGGGTGGATCCGTGGTCGGGGACGTGAGGGGGCAGGGAAGGCAAAAGGTAAAGGGCAAAAGGCAAAAGGGGGGATGCGAATTGCGCGAGTTGTAGCAGGTTGTAGCGTTTTGTAGCAGGATTGCTTTGATAGCAGCGGTTTGGGTTCGTTTTGCGCCGCCGGATTGAACCACGAAGAAGAGGACAGGTCCGGGCCATGACCGGGAGCGGGAGGAAGTTGTGTGCGCGCATGGATGGTCCTCCGTAAAAAAGCGCAAAATTGCGCGCCAATGATGCAGCGAGCGCCATCAAGATAACAAGAGGAGGGGTTTTGCGGGGGTTTTTGCGCGAAAGATTTTTTGGTTTTCGGAAAAAAAAAATTGCGCCGCGCGCGTCACAAGCGCGCATCAAAATGACGGGATCTTGGCGCGGGCGGATCGAACAAACGATTGCGGTTTCGGTATGTTATGGCGATCATCCGAATCTTCACAGGAGCGCTCATGTCCAATCAAAGCGGTCATTGGTCTCGACGAGGGGTTTTGCTGGGTGGCGTGGCGGGGGCGGTCGGCGTGCTGGCCGGGGGGCGGTTGGCATCGGCGGCGGAGATCACGCAGCATCCGGCGGGTGATCGATGGGGCGGGTTGAAGATCGGCTGCGCGACGTACACGTTCAGCAAGTACAAGGTGGATGATGCGATCAAGTGGATCGCGCGGATGGGGCTGCCGTACTGCTCGATCAAGGAGGTTCACCTGCCGCTCAAGAGCACGACCGAGGAGCGGAAAGCGGTGGCGACAAAGTTCAAGGAGGCGGGGATCACGCCGCTGAGCGCGGGGGTGATCAGCCTGTCGAACAAGGAGGACCAGGTCCGCAACGCGTTCGAGTACGTGCGGGACATCGGGGCGCCGGTGATGGTGGCCAGCCCCGATCCGGTGGCGCTGCCGCTGGTGGAGAAGCTCGTGAAGGAGTTCGACATCAAGGTGGCAATCCACAATCACGGCCCGGAGGACAAGAAGAAGTTCCCCTCGCCGGATGACGTGATGAAGGCGGTGGCGAACCTGGACCCGCGGATCGGATGCTGCATCGACGTGGGGCACTGCGCCCGGGCGGGGACGGATCCGGCGGAGGCGATCGGTCGGATCGGCCCGCGGGTGTATGACATTCACATGAAGGACGTTGCGCGGCTGGACCGGCCGAGCACGGTGGAGTGCGGGCGGGGCGTCCTGGACATCAAGGGGATCCTGGCGGCGTTGCGGAAGATCAACTTCCAGGGGCACGTGGGCTTCGAGCACGAGAAGGACATGGCGGACGTGGTGCCGGGGCTGGCGGAGTGCGTGGGGTATGTGAGGGGGATCATCGCGGGATAAGGATGAAGGGGGAAGGATGAGACGGACACGGCGGGGCGAGTGCCCGTAGCACGGGCGCCTC
>DATBFY010000764.1:0-12105 GCA_036558265.1 Tepidisphaeraceae bacterium
GGCCTTGCGCGCGGTGTGGGCGACGGGGCGTTTCATCACGCCGGTAAGGTTGGCGATCGCCTCCACGCCCGAGAGCGCCAGCACGATCGAGACGAACGCCACCCAGAGGTGGGCCGGCTGGTTGTGCAGCGTCTCCGACAACGACGGGATGCGCCCGGGCAGCTCGCGCCAGTGCATCTGTGGCAATGCGGCGAAGGTGATGCCCAGCGTGATCACCATCATCCCCAGCGCCGCCGCGAAGGCGAAGGCCCCCGTGTGCTTGGGACCCATCAGGTTGAAGGCGCCGATCAGCAGGATCGAGATGATCGCCCACAGGCCCGGCGAATCGACGGAGAGCAGCTTGTCGGCGGTGGAGGGCCCCGAATCGCGGTGGACGTCCAGGGCGTTGCCGGCGTCCTGCACCTTCGCATCCGATGCGGCGGCATCGGCGGTCACGACGTGCTTCTTGAGTGGCAGCCCGAAGTAGTGGAACGCTTCCAGCGAGCTGAGCGACGCCGTCACCGTGTAATCGGCGAAGAGCAGGAGGGCACCGATGACGGCCAGCGTGCGGCTCTTGTGCCTGGCGGCGGTGTAGACGCCGCCGCCGTCGGGGTAGATGCGGCAGATCTGCGTGTACGCCCAGCCGACCGCCAGGATCAGCCCGCTCATCGCCAGGATCAGGTAGAAGCTGGTTCGCCCGGCGAAGAAGAACGCCAGGCCCAGCACGTAGAGGCGGCTGGTGCCCCAGTCGCCGAAGAGCAGTCCCCCGGCCTGGAGCCAGGAGACGTTTCGGGGTCGTTCGGATGCGAGCAGAGCCAGAGCCTGGGGCTTTTCCTTCCCGTTGGTTTCGAGGTGCATATTGGCCTTGGGCGCTTGCCCAATGGACGCGAGGCGCGGCCAGGCGCGCGCACGATCGGCGCGCGGCGGCTCCGCGTCGGGGAAAGCACAGCGTTAGCGCGCGTGGGGAAGTGTGCCCAGAGGGGGCTAGCGTTGTGCCCTTTCAATTCAGGGGCGCCACACGGGCGGTCCCCATGCCTACGGGATTAGCTGACGGGCTGGGGCTTGAAAGTGCCCCGGGACTTTTGTGAGTCCCTTCGCCCCCGGTCCGAGCGGTACGAACCCGCACGAACCCTTGGGTCTCCCGCGCCGCGCCCGATGTCAACCCGGGCGGGGCCTCGGCGGTCACAGTGAGCAATACGCTAGACAACCGCTGGACATCGTCAAGAGGCGAATCCCTGACGAACCGGGCAGTTTCGACGTAAGATATGAAAGAAAAATGGCTTATGACTGCCAAATTGCCCGTGCTACGAGTCCGCTCCCTTGCCACGATGCTTCCCCATGCGCTAAGGTTCTGACCGAAGGAGAACCTTGCCCATGAAGCTCAGACCCCTCGGCCGTTCGAATCTGCAAGTCGCTCCCCTCGCCCTGGGCGGCAACGTCTTCGGCTGGACGATCGACGAGCCGGTCTCGTTTGCGATTTTGGACGCCTTCCTCGACTCGGGACTGAACCTGATCGACACGGCGGACATGTACTCCCGCTGGAAGCCGGGGAACCAGGGCGGGGAGTCGGAGACGATCATCGGACGGTGGCTCCGCCGGCGCTCGGCTGCGGATCGTGGGAAGGTACTCATTGCCACCAAGTGCGGGATGGAGATGGGGCCTAATGAGAAGGGTTTGTCGAAGGCCTACATCCTCCGGGCGGTCGAGGCGTCGCTGCGGCGGCTGCAGATCGACACGATCGACCTCTACCAGGCGCATCAGGACGATCCGAGCACGCCACTGGAGGAGACGATGTCCGCCTTCGCCCACTTGATCAAGGAGGGCAAGGTGCGGGCGGTCGGCGCATCGAACTACACCGCGCCACGGTTGGCCGAGGCGCTGCGCATCAGCGGCGACAAGGGGCTGCCGCGCTACGAGTGCCTTCAGCCGCATTACAACCTGATCGAGCGCGCCGGCTTCGAGGCCGAGCTCGAGCCGCTCTGTTTGAAGGAGCGGCTGGGCGTGTTGCCTTACTTCTCGCTGGCGAGCGGTTTCCTGACCGGCAAGTACCGCAGCGAGGCGGATCTGTCCAAGAGCGTGCGCGGTAAGGGGATGACGAAATATCTCAACGACCGCGGCCGGCGCATCCTCGCCGCGCTCGACACCGTCACCGCGCGGTATCGCGTGACACCCGCGCAGGTCGCCCTGGCGTGGCTGATCGCCCGCCCGAGCGTGACCGCCCCGATCGCCAGCGCGACGTCGCTGGGGCAGTTGAACGACCTGGTTGCGGCGACGAGGCTCGAGCTGGACCGGGACGCTGTGAGGACGTTGGATGAAGCGGGCGCGTGATGGCGTCCTCCCTATCCCGCGGGCGGCGTTTTTCTCCCTCGCCCGCTGGCGACCTTGGGTATTCATAGCAGACACGCGCAACGCCCGTGGGAGAGGGCCGGGTGAGGGCGGGTGAGGATCGTCTTACGTCGCCGTCTCCTTGGCCTGCGGGACCGACGACGCGTTCGAGCAGATCGCCCCGTGAAGCCAGCACGTGTAGCAGGCCTGGTGGCGGATCGCATAGTCCTTCTTCATCGCCGCTTCCACCGACTGGTCCAGCACCGAATCGGCCTGCTCGATGAGGATCGGGCAGACGTGCACGCCGCGGTCGGTCACGATCCGGCTGTAGGCGCAGATCAGTTGCGACGCGTCGTAGTCGTGCATCATCTCGGGCGTGACGCGCTCGTCGTCGCGGTAGCCCCGGTCGCGAAGGGCCTCCGCGCCGATCTTGAGCGACGGCAAGAGTTTCACGCGCGGGCGGGTGTAACCCAGGTCCAACAGCGCCTGGCGCATGCGCTGGTAGACGGCCGGCGCGTCGGCGTCGTCCCAGGTCTGCGCCATGGTGATGATCGGGAGGAAGCCGCCATCGACCAGCCGTTTCACGCCCTCCATCGCGCGCGCGAACGAACCCTGGCCGCGGATCCGATCGTTCGACGCCGCGTCCGCCCCGTCGATGCTGACGCGCAGCTCCAGCGAGTAGATCGAGCCCTCCCGCATCTCCCGCAGCCGCTGGACCGTCTTCTCGCGAAAGAGCGTGCCGTTGGTCAGGACGGTCGCGGGACCGATGCGCAGCGTCGCCTCCAGGATGTCCAGCACCCGCGGGTGCATGAACGGCTCGCCACCGGTGAAATAGTACTCCTTCACGCCCAGGCGGCTCGATTCGGCGAGCGTCGCGAGCACCTTGTCATAATGCAGAAATCCAAACGACCGATTATCCGGCGAGCAGGAGATGAAGCAGTGCGTGCACGTCAGGTTGCACAGCGTGCCCGTGAGCTGGAACCAGAGCTGGTCCAGGTGCTCGAGATAAACCCGCGGCGCCTTGTCGGCGGGCGTGCTGACCTGCACGAGCGAACGGGCGTTAGCCACGGGATTGGGCATCGGGATAATATACCCGTTCGATGATGCGCCTGCCGGGCACGCTGCCGACGAATCGCATCCTCCATCCCGCCCTCGAGATGATCGCGACAATGGCAATCATGTCGCTTGGCATCGGCTGCACCATGCCCGGCAAATGCCCAGGGGCGTTAGATCCTGACGACACCCGTCGTCATGTCTCCTGAACAGGAGACCCGCGATGCGAAATCTTCTTGCGCCCATGCTCGGGATCGCGCTCGTCGTGCCGCTCGCCGCCCTCGCACAGCAACGGACGGCGGCCCCGCCGGCCAAAGACGACATCCCCGCGCTCGTGAAACAACTCGGCGATAACGACGCGCAGGCGCGCGAGGCGGCCAGCGAGCGGCTCCGCGCGATCGGCCGCGCCGCCCTGCCGGCCCTTGAGGCTGCGCGGCAGAATCCCGACGCCGAGGTGGTCGCCCGCGCCCAGGCGATCGCCCGACAGATCGAGCAGGACCTGCAGTGGCCGCGCACCGGCGGTTTGCTCCCGGCGCAACCGCCGCCCGCAGCGAAGGAACCCGGCGCCCTCGCGCCCGATTCGGACAACCTTGAAGGCCAGATCCGCACCCGGACCGGCGGCGGCGGGGGCGGCGGCGTTGCGCCCGCACGCTCGGCTCCCAAACCACGCCCGTCGTTCGACCGCATCGGCGACAAGCCCGCGGCCGTTGCCGCCGACGCAGCCGCCGGGCGCATGGTCCGCGAAACCAACGCCAACGACGGCGACACCAGCATCAACATCCGCGAGACGACCGCCGGCATTACGATCATCACCCGCCAGCGGATCGACGGCGCGGATGTCACACGGACTACGACGGCGGCGGATAAGGACTCACTTAAGCGGGATTTCCCCGAAGAATACGTGCTTTACAAGAAATATGTGCCAAAAGACCTGAAGTTTGGCGAGCGCGTGCCCGCGAACGAGCTGTTCATCCACCCGCTCCGTCATGACCCCAAGCCGATCGACCCCACCCGCATGTTCCGCGACCCGCAGGGTCTGAACGACGACGAGCGCAAGTTCATCGACCGCCAGTTCCAGCAGGCGGACGAACAGCTCCGGGAGGCCCGGCGGCTGCTCGAACAGGAGCTGCGCATCGCAAAGTGAGGCACTTCTGGGTGCTTTTGGCCGCGAATTCCCGCCAAACTTGACAATACGCCCCCCTTGCCGGAAAAGTTGAGCCCGTGGGTGACGCGTCCGCGCGCTGTTGGCGCGGGCCGCGGGTTACCCCACGAGTCACTTTCGAGCGAGGAGAACACAACATGCCGGTGAAGTACGGAGTGATCGGGTGCGGGGCCATTGCGCAAAGGCGGCACATTCCGGAATGCGTTGCCAACCCGGATTCGGTCCTCATCGGCATCGCCGACGCCAACCAGGCCCGCTGCGACGACCTGGGCAAGCGCTACGGGGTCAAGTCCTTCTGCGACCACAAAGACCTGCTCAAGATGGGCGAGCTCGACGCGGTCGTCGTCTCCGGTCCCAACTCGCTGCACGCCGTGCAGACCATCGACGCCCTCACTGCCGGCAAGCACGTCCTGTGCGAGAAGCCGATGGCAGTCAGCCGCGAAGAGGCCAAGTCGATGATCGACGCCGCCGAGAAGAACAAGAAGTTCCTGATGCTCGGCCTGAACCAGCGCCTGATGCCCCCGCACGTGCGCGCCAAGGAGATCCTCAAGACCGGGCGCCTGGGCAAGGTGCTCAGCTTCCGCACCGCGTTCAAGCACCCCGGCCCCGAGGGCTGGAGCGTGGACGCCGCCAAGAGCTGGTTCTTCCGCAAGGATCAGGCCTTCATGGGCGTGACGGGCGACCTGGGCATCCACAAGGTCGATCTCATGCGGTGGCTTCTCGACCAGGAGTTCAGCGAGGTCGGCGGCATGATCACCACGCTCGACAAGCGCGACGCCGAGGGCAACCTCATCGCCCTCGACGACAACGCCTTCCTCACCCTTAAGACCAGCGGCGGCGTCATCGGCTCGATGATCTTGTCCTGGACCAACTACGGCGTCGAGGAGAACTATACCGTCCTTTATTGCCAGAAGGGCGTGCTCTCCCTGGGCGTTGACCCGACCTACGGCGTGGTCGTCGATTACAAGAACGGCGAGCGCGAAATGCACAAGGTCGGCGAGATGTCCACCAACATCAAGCAGGTGCCCAGCGGCGTGATCGACAGCTTCACCCGCTCCATCCTGGAGAACAAGCCCCCTGCCATCGACGGTTGGGAGGGCTACAAGTCCCTTGATGTGATCCTGACCGCCCAGGAAGCCGCCAAGCAGAATCGGACGCTGAAGATCGGGGCATAGATTTCGTGAACATGACGATGACCCAAATCGGGTGGCACTGGCAAGCTCTCAGGCTTGCCAGTGTGCTTTCGCTGCTTTGCGTGGCGTATCCGTCGCGAGCCGATGATGGCCCGCCCGCCGGGATCCAGACCTCGCCGACCGGAATCACCCACTCCTTCCTGGTCTGCGGCGCCACGACCGCCATCATCGGCGAGGACGGCAAGCCGATCGTTGCCGTTCCCTACAACACCCGCGACGGATATGTCCTCGTGGGCGGCAACCTTCTCCTGGCCGTCAGCAAGTCGAAGGCTTTTCCGGGTGGCGGCATCGTCGAGCTCACCCACGACGGCGCAACGACCCTCTTCTCCTGGAAAGGCACCCAGTCGGAGGTCAACAGCGCCCAGTTGGTCGGCGATGACGGCCACATCGTCACCACCGAGGCCGGATCCAAACCGCGCCTCCTCGAAATCGACCGCGCGGGAAAGATCCACGTCGAGTTCCCACTCCGCTGCCAGAGCACCGACGCCCACATGGAAACCCGGATGGCGCGCAAGCTGCCCAACGGCAACTACCTCGTTCCCCACCTCCTGGACAAGGCCGTCCGCGAGTACACGCCAGAGGGGAAGATCGTGTGGGAATATCACACGCCGCAGGAACCCAAAGAGTGCTGGCCCTTCACCGCCATCCGCCTGCCCGACGGACACACGCTGGTCGCCTGCACGCACGGCAACCTGGTGATCGAGGTGGACAAGGATGCCCACGAGGTCTGGCGCCTGGCCAACGCCGACTTGCCGCAACCCCTGATCAAGGATGCGTGCGGCGTGCAGCGCCTCGCCAACGGCAACACCGTCGTCACCAGTTACGGCGCCGCCGGCGCGGACGAGGTCAAGATGCTCGAGGTCACCTCGGAGAAAAAGCTCGTCTGGAACTACAAGAGCCGCCTTGCGCACGGCGTGCACGAGTTCCAGATCCTGACTACCAACGGCAAGCCAGAGCCGGCGATCCAGAAGTGACGGCATCACGTTGCTCTGCTGAAATCCTCGCAACGCCCGTCATCCTGAGGGAGTTTCAACGACCGAAGGATCTTGCCGGAAGAGCAGCTATCGGTCCATTCGCGGCCAGATCCCTTCGACAAGCTCAGGGCAGGCGCTTCGTCGGTCGAACCTCCTCAGAGTTTGTGAACAAATTGAAAAAGGGGTCTCAGGAGTGCCGCTGGCGCGGCAAAAACACGGGCGGGCCGCCCGTGCCACGGGATTTCTTTACAGGCTCTCAGGATGACGTCGCTCGTGGCAGACAAGGATTTCGGCAGAGCAGTTTCATGTCTTCACGCTTGACCGATCAAAAATTCCCCGCCGCCGGAGCGAACCGCACCAGCAAAGTTGAAGACACGCTGAAGCGTGAACTCCGAGCTGCGAGAATAAAATGGGTTGCGCGGCGCGAGAACCGGAAGTGGGGCGGGTCAAAGGGGTTGTGAGAATCCCGGGTGGAAAAAACCGACCCCAAAGCGGCCCCCTGGGCGACGGTTTGTGGCCCCGGGATTGCCCCGCGGTGGCCCTGCCTTGGCCCTGGGGTGCGCTTCTGTCGCCCCTTACGGGGCGGATCGTTGGTTGCATTTAATACCCACGGCTTACGCCGTGGGCTATGTTCTATCGCCGCTCCGCGGCGGTCGGTGCGGGAGTATTCGGTTGTCAATGAGCGCTTCTACAGGAAGGCGCGGGGTTGCGCGCCGGTGACGCTTCGGGCGCCATCGAGGTTGCGGGAGGTGGGGATTTGCTGGGGTTTTCGGGTGAAATCTTTTTTATTTTTCGCATGGAGGGGGTGGCGCCGCGCGCGTCATGGGAGCGCAACAAAACGTCGGAATGTTTGCGCGGAGGCGGGGCGGTGCTCGGTCGCGCGTCTCCCGCCCCTTCGGAGTGAATGGGTGCGCGGTTGCCGCGGGACGGTGTCGGCGGGGTTTGGGGCAGCGCCGGCAGCGCCCCAATGGGCCGGAATTCCAACTGATGTCCGCCGAACGAAAGCCCAAGCGACGCGCGGCGTTACAATTAAGCTTCCCATGAGACGGCTGCTGCGCGTCCTGCCGAAGGCTGGCGTGATCCTGTTATTGCTGCTCTGCGCGGCCGCGGCCGGGCTCTGGATTCAAAGCTACTTCGCGTCCGATTCAGTACGCTCTGTCCGCAAGGAGCGCGCTAACGACAGTTGGAGTGTCGCGACTACTCAAGTTCAGGCCTCGCGCGGGTACGTCTTATTCAGGCGTGGCGTTTTGATCCTGAAGAACCAGGCATACATCGAGCAACTCGTCCCTGATTTTACCAATGACCGTGACGGGACGTTTTGGGAGACGGACGTCCCTTACGACCTTAAGGGCATGTTCAAGGGCGGCAGCATCTGGAACCGCATGGGATTCGTTGCCGCATCCGATTTCCAAGACTCACCGGAAGAGTACGCGGCAAACACGTTTGTCCTTTTCCCGCTCTGGCCCATGATGCTCGTCACCGGCCTGCCTTCGGCGCTGATCGTCCGTCGGAGATGGATCGCGTTCCTCAGGTTGAGGCGGCAAGGGCGAGGGCTCTGTCCGCGCTGCGGGTACGATGTATCGCATTCCGAGAGCGATAGGTGTCCCGAGTGTGGCGAGGCCCGCATTCCGGCTTGATGCCGACGGCGTCCCGCGAAGCCGTCCACCCTCCCGGCGCGCGCGCGGGGGAGATCGAAGAATTGCCGGCATTGATCGGGTAGACTTTCTCGCGCAATGCAGCGCCGCTGGTTCCAACGCGTGGCTGCGCCGTTCCGCCATCACCCGATAGCCACTGTCGCGGCGTTGGTGACGCTCGCGACCGTCGTCGTCGACGTCATCGATGATTGGGCCCCTCTCAATCCCACGGTTCAATGGATGTCGCCGGCGATCGGCGTGTTATCCATCTTTTTCTGGTTGCCCCTCAGCTTGCGAATCGAGCGCAAGCAGAGACGCCTCCGTGACGGTCTGTGCGTCGCCTGCGGATACGACATGCGGGGCAGCCCCGGCCGCTGCCCGGGGTGCGGCACCGTGCCCGTCGCACGACCGCGATCTTCATGTTTCCTGGGCTCACTTCTTGTTGGATTCCGACATCTCGCTGTACCGCACCGATCCCGCGGTGTTCAGGGGCGAGCGCGACAGGAGCAGCGCGCCCGACGTCGCCGGCCCGATGTCCAGCGTGACGTTCGACCCGATCGGTTGCGATGGAAGCGCGTATCCCGACGGAACCGTCGCGTTCACCCGCGCATCGATCGGTCCGGTGGGCGACAACGACCGTGACGACATCGGCGCCGCGGCCGGCGCGCGATCGGCGTACCGGATCGTTCCCGTCCCGCCTGACATGAACGCCGATGACGAGGCCGCGAATCCCGGCTGCGCGGGCAGTTGATTTCCCCCGACAGCGCCCGACGAGATCCCGTATGCCGGGTTGTAAAGCTGCGGCTCGGGCAGCTTCATCGCCTGCTGCACCGGCGAGGGCTTGGGGACGTAACTGATCGCGCCGTTGGGCGACAGCGGGCCGACGGCGTTGTAGTTCATCCGGACCTCCGACGGCAGCGCCCCCGACCGCCACGTCGCGTACCGCGCCTCCGACGGCAGCACGTTGGTCTGGTACGCCGAGTACCGGATCGTCCCGCTCGTCCCCATGTTGCCGTAGAGCTCACCGCCCACCCGGCGGTTCACCTGCCCGACCTGGTTGTTCACCTGCCATTGCGCGACGGCGCAGGCGGCCAGGGACACCGCGATGGCCGCGGCGACGCGCTGCAATACCCGCTCACGTTCGGATCCGGTGATCATGCGGCTTGACGCCTATTTCTTTTCCGTCGACGGCTCCTGGGACTTTGCCGGCTGCGCCATCGAGCTGGGTGCGGCCGGTCCGAAATCAACCCGCCTGGCATCCTGAGGCGCCGCGAACGTGAACGCCGAATCCGGCACGTCCGCCGACAGTTTCCAGTTCGAAAGGAACGACACGTACTGCGGTTGCGATGGGTTCTCCTTGTACGTGATCACGAATTTCCGTGGCATCGCCTGTTCGTTGTCCTCGATCCACACCTGCCAGTCCACCCCCGGCTGGCGGAACGCCAGGTGGTGACACCGCGCCTCGAACACGTAGCCGATGCCCAGGTACTGGCCGACGCGGGCGTTGGCGATCAGCGTCTTGTACGGGTCGGCGAAGAGGATGTCCGCGAGCGGGATCGCCAGGCCGTATTTTTCCGCCAGCATGTCGAACGTCGCGTCGATCGTGGGAGGCGCGCCGGCGATGCCGTACGTGTGGCTCGCCCGATTCAGGAGCGCCACCTGCTTGCCGTCATACCAGAATTGAAGATCCTCGAGGTCCCCGACGACGCTCGCCGCCACGCCGTCCGGCCGGCGCACCGCGACGCGCTGGTTCCGGGCCACCTGGATCTTCTGGCCGTTCTCCATCACCTGGTCCATCATCGCGTGGGACTGGAAGCTGAACCGCTTGGCCGCCGCGAGTTGCTCCCCCATCTTCTTCAGGAGCGCATCGGCCTTGGGATCGATCGCGGGCGCCGGTGCTACGGGCTGCCGCCGCTCCGCCTGGCCATCACCGCGGCCGCCGCCACTACCCCCCTGCTGTGCGACGGCGCGGAAACACAACGCCGTCAGCGGAACCAGAACGGCGACGACGATCGTCCTCCGGGTTTCCATATCGGTCCTCGCGATCAGGTCTCGGGCAAGGCCTGCCCACGGCGGTCATTGCCGCGGCGGTTGCGCCGGTTCTTGCTGTTGTTGTTGCTGGGGTTGTCGTTGCTTGGGTTGCGGATTGGACAACGTCGCGTCGTGCACCGGGATCCGATTGAGCGTATGCGACAGCCATCGCGCGCCTTCCGTCGCGTTCGGATCGTACGGAATCCCCTGGAAAAGCGGATCGTTGGGCAGTGGCGAATCCGGCACCGGCGTCAGGCCGGGGATCATCCGCCGCGCTGGCTCTGATTGCTCCTGACCCGACGGAAGCTGCTGCGGCCGCAAGGTGGGCGGCGGCATCTGCTGTCCCGTCCGCGGTTGCTGTGGTTGCTGCACCTGCTGCGGGCGTTGCGGCGCAGGCTGTTGCAGGGGTCCGCCGTTGTTCAGCGCCCCGGGAATGCGCATCGACGCCTGAACCGCCTCCCCCGGGTTCTGCGGCAACCCGCCCGGCGGCGCCGGAAGCTGCCCCTCCACCTGCCGGCCCCGCGCCACCGCCGGATCGTACGCCGGGTTGTAAAGCTGCGGCGCCGGCAACCGCATCGCCTCCTGCAGTGGCGACCGCCTCGGGATGTAGTTGATCAAGCCCTGCGGCGGGAGCGGTCCGTACGCCGCGCGGTTCATCTGGATCTCCGACGGCAGCGCCCCCGACCGCCACAACGCGTAACGCTCCTCCGACGGCAACAACCGCATCTGCTGCGGCATCGGATATCGATCGGCATTCCCCATGTTGCCGTAGATCTCACCATTGACGCGGGTATCCACCTGGCCGACCTGCCCCACCTGGTTGCTCGCCGGATACTGCCCCCAGGCGACCCCCGCCGGCAACCCCACCGCCGCCAGCGCCACCGTGAATCGAAGGGTCCAAACGCTCATGCCGCGCTATCCTTCCGGCTTGATTGTAGGGCCTCGGGTGGCCGGCGGCACTCGAAAAACATTTGCTATTCGTAAACGAACAGCGGTGGTGACGGGCAATCGTTTGGTTTCGATGAGCCCGTGCAGGCATAGCGCCACGGTTGGCGTGTGAAAACCGGCGCGCGCGCTTATGCGGGGCACGATGCGCGTGGATCCTGTTCAGAGGGAGGAGGAGATGCCGGCCCTGAGGAGGAAGACGATCGCGCCGAGCATGCAGAGGTTGGCCAGCAGGCCGAGCACGCACAGGCGGTGGCGAGCGTTCCGCTCGGCGAAGCCGTAGGAGAGGATCTCAGCCACGGGGGATGATTTTACCGGATTCGGCGGCGCTGCCCGGCGGTGGCGGGGTGCGGCTCCGGAATCTTATGGCGTCTGGCGAAGACCCTCACCCCAGCCCTCTCCCGGAGTACCGGGAGAGGGGGCAGGAGCGGCGGCGGGCCGGATCTGCCACAGCATCCAGAAGCCGGTTGCCGCGAGGGTCAGGCCGACCCCGACGCGGATGGCGACGCCGGTGTCGAAGAGGGCGGGAGTGCCTTCGGGGCCCAGGCGGTGCAGGTGCCAGGCGGCCAGGCCCAGGCTCGTGCTGTCGTAAAGCGCGTGCAGGAGCATGGCGGGGAAGATCGAGCCGGTGCGCCAGACGACGTAGCCCAGGACGATGCCCAGGATCGTGCGCAATAAGAGCCCGTGGAGGTCGAGGTGGGCGGCGCCGAAGACGAAGGCGGTGATCACGATGGCGAACGCGGGGGAGGCCTTGCGCAGCAGCGCGGTCTGGATCGGGCCGCGGAAGAGCAGTTCCTCGAAGAAGCCCG
>DATBFY010000765.1:0-24357 GCA_036558265.1 Tepidisphaeraceae bacterium
ATCTGCTTGAGCTGTTGCTGCGCGAACTGCTGTCGCTGCTGGGCCGAATGGACGTCCGTCTTGGCCTGCACCATCTGGTGCTCGGTGCGCTGCTTCTGCTGCGAGAGCTCCTCGAACTCCTGGCGGTTGACTGCCAGTCCATTCTGCGCTTCGGCGAGCTCGCGTGAGACCTCATCGAGCTTGACCGCTGCCTCGGTCTGTTTCGCTTCCAACTCGGTGAGCTGCGTCGCGTGCTGGTGATACTCCTGCAACGCGTATTGGAGCCGCAGCTCGCGCAGCCGCGCCGAGTACTCGTTGTACGACCGCGCCTTGCCGGCCTGTATCTTCACGCTCCGCAGCCGCCGATCGACCTCCTCGACGATGTCGTTCACGCGCACCAGGTTCTGGTCCACCTTTTCCAGCTTGCGCACCGCCTCCTTCTTCTTCTGCTTGAACTTGGAGATCCCCGCCGCCTCTTCGAAGATCAGCCGCCGTTCCGCCGGGTTGGCCTCGAGCAGCGCCGCCACGCGTCCTTGCTCGATCACGCTGTAGGCGTCCACGCCCACGCCCGTGTCGAGGAACAGCTCGCGGATGTCCTTCAGGCGCGACGACGCGTTGTTGAGCTGGTATTCACTGGTCCCGTCCCGGAAGAGCCGCCTTCCCACCGAGACCTCGTCCGTCTCCACGTTCAAGAGTCGCGTGCCGTCGTCCCGCCTGGGGTTATCGAAGACAAGTACGACCTCGACCATTCCCGCCGGCTTGCGGACGCTGCTGCCGTTGAAGATCACGTCCAGCATCGCGTCGCCGCGCAGGCTCTTGGCCGACTGCTCCCCCAGCACCCATTTGAAGGCGTCGACGACGTTCGACTTGCCGCACCCGTTGGGTCCGACGATCCCCGTGATCGGCGAATCGAAGACGAACTCGGTGCGGTCCGCGAAGGATTTGAAACCGTTCAGGACGAGCTTCTTGAGACGCATGCGGGTACGGTCCTCCCTGACCCGGAAAACAAGGGCGCAATCGCACGATGAGGAAGGATGAGCGACGCCCAATTCTAGGCGTCAAGGCCGGTGCCTTCATCCTCAAGCCTTCATCCTTCCGACATCACGTTCAGTTCGGCCGGCCCGACGGAGCTCCATTTCCTGTCGGCCGGTCGGCATTGACTCCCACGGTTGGCGGCGCCTGGGCGGTGACGTCCGCCCGGGGCGCAGGCTCGCCCACCGGTCGCCCACCGCCACCGGTCCCGTCCGGCGTCTCGACCAACGCGTCCTCGACACCGGGCTGATCCTGCAGCATGAACGCAGACGCTACTTTCCCCGAGTCCGCCATTGACTGCAAGATGCCGACGATATCTCCATAACTGAAGTGCAGGCGTTCATCACCCGACCCGCCCAGCCGCGCCGCCAGCTCCGCCACGTTCGCATGCGACCGCGTCGACACCGGCGCCGGCAGCTCGTCCCCACGGTAGAAGATCGACAGAACCCCGGGATTCTGCGAGTTGGTCGTGATCGTGAGCTGCGTATCGAACGCCGCGAACGTCAGCGGCCCGTTCAGGCCCGTCCGCGCCCCGAACACCGCCAGCCTCGGCTCGCCCGTCCGAGTCGCGTAGATCAGCGGCGGGCCCTTCGAGTCCACCACGTCCAGCCAGAAGCTATCCCCGATCCGCATCGGGGTCACGTGGCCGTCCCCGGCCGCCGCCAGCACCTTGTACGCGTTGATCCGGACCAGTGACTCGTCGGAATCCAGGCACGTCGCCAGCGCGCGGTCCATCTCCGCATCGTTGGGCAGCTCGCCCAGCGCGATAATCGCGTTCACCCGAAAAGGGTGCCCCGCCGTCTGGGCGATCTTGATCAGCGCGTCCTCCGCCGCCATGTTCCCCAGAAAGGCCCCGGCCCGCGCCGCCGCGTAACGCACGTCCGGCTCGGGACTGGCCAGCAGGGGGGTTAGATAAGGCAGCGCAACCGGCCCCAGCCCCTCCAGCGCGTACGAGATGTCCTCCAGCAGCGCCCCAGGCTTCTTCGCCTCCTGGCAAAGTTCCTGCGCCTTGATTGCCGCCGTGCCCGGATTCACGCCCACGTAAAGGTGGTTGGCGACGCTGACGAAGTGCTCCCAGTTCCCGTGGTACGACACCGGCACGTACAGGTTGATGTACCCTTCGTCCTGCGCCTCGGCCACGCACAGGCCCCGCCCATCCTGCCGAGGCTTGTCCGCCACCGACTGGAAGCGTGTATTGATGGTCTGCTCGACGGCGCGCGAGATGTTCCATTGCGGGGTCCGCAACCGCAGTTGCACCGCCCGATCCGCCGTCATTATACCGCCCCCCAGCACCGACCCCGTCCGCGCCCCCGACCGTCCGCCCCCATCCGTGGGTTTGGGCGTCTCCAGCGCGTAGGCGGGATTGATGAACAGCGGCCCCCGCGCCTCCACGAACTTGTTGACCGAACCGCCCGGATTCAGCGGGTTGGCCCCGTCCAGGCGCAACTCGCACTGGTAAAGCGTCCCGCCCGCCAGGCTTGCCGTGTCGCTCTGCGGCAGCGCCTGGCAAACGACGTCCACCCGCTGCCCTTTGCGCGCGCCGGGCGGGATATACGCCCCCACGATCACCAGGGCGTTTCGCTTGTCCGCCAGGACGCGCTCCGGCGTTAGATCCCCGTAGCCCGGGATACGCAGGCTCCCCAGGCCGTGCCGGTACATCTCCTTGATCATCCACTCCCGCACCGGCGTGGGCGCCCGGCTGTCGCCCGAATAACGCAGGTTGACCACCAGGCCGTACGACGTCACCGCCAGCGGCTCATTGTTCGCCACGTCGGTGCGCTCCAGCACCGTGTCCTTGAGGTAGCTGGGAAGGTCCTTCTTCAGCCCCAGGTCGACATACGCCGGCCGAGTGATCTTGGGCGGATCCTGCTTTGAGCAGCCGCCGGCCATAACCATTGCCGCCGACGCCACGATCGCCGCGCCTCGCCGGGCGGCGCCATTAACCAGTTGTCGAATCCTTGGGTGCATAGTGGGCTCTCCCGGTGTTATCGGACTCCCCCCCACCTTCCCCTTCACTCGGCCGTTTGAGGTTTTGCGACTCGGGGCCTGCTCTTGCGGGCTTTCCCACCCTCTCCGTGACCGTTGGCGTCCTCGCCGTTGGTGGCCGGGGTCGTGGCGGGGGGTTCGACGAACAATCGGCCCTGTCCCGGGACGTCGTAGCGCTGGGCGTCCAGGACGGCCTTGGCCTCGGAAACCAGGTCATCCAGGGTCTTGAACTGGCGGTAGACGCTGGCGAATCGCACGTATGCGACCTGATCCACGCGTCTGAGTTTGTCGGAGACGAGTTGGCCGATGGCTGCGCTGGGCACCTCCTTCTCGTGACCCCGAAACACCTCGTCCTCGACCTCTTCGACGATGCGCTGGATTTCACCGGCCTCGACCGGACGTTTGTAGCAGGCTCGCTCGAGTCCTTCGGTCACCTTCGAACGATCCCAGGGAACTCGGCTGCCGTCCTTCTTGATCACCGTCAATTTGACCTGGTCCTCGATCCGCTCGTAAGTGGTGAAGCGCTTGGTGCAGTGCAGACACTCCCTGCGCCGGCGGATCGACCGGCCGCCCTCACAGGCCCGGGAATCGATCACCTTGAGGCTTTCTTTGTCCGCGTCGCAGAACGGGCAGCGCATTAGGTCGGAATTTACCGGGATGGACCCATAAACGCAAAAACTGCCGGAGAAATGGGGCACTTATGGCTGCCCCATCCTGATCCTGCGTAAGGCTTCATACAAGGCGACCCCAACTGCCGTCGCAAGGTTCAGACAACGTTCCCCCGACGCCTGCGGGATACGAACCAGCCTCTCCGGAAATTGCTCTTTTACCCGGTCGCTGATGCCTCGCGTTTCGCTGCCGAAGATCAGGATGTCGCCGTCGGCCATCGGGGCATCCCAGAGGCTGCGGTCGGACTTGCTCGTGAACAGCCACACCCTGGCGGGGGCCACGGCGCGGAAGAACGAGTCGTCATCATCGTGGACGGTCAGCCGCAGGCGGTGCCAGTAGTCCATGCCGCTGCGCTTGAGGTTGCGGTCGCTCAGGACGAAGCCGAGGGGGCGGACGAGGTGCAAGGGGGTGCCGGTGGCGACGCAGAGCCGGCCGATGTTGCCGGTGTTGGGGGCGATTTCCGGCTGGAGGAGGGCGACCTGCAAGCGGTGCGGGGGCAGGTCGGCGGTGTTCATGCGGTCACCGTGACCGGATTGGCGAAATGGTCGACCTGGACGAAGACGTTCTGGTCGGCGTTGTAGGCGGTGAGGCGGCCATTCTTGTTCAGGGCGGCGCCGGTGTCCACCAGGACGATGCGGGTTCCGGCGATCGGGAGCATGAGAAGCTCGCCGGTCTTCTGCGAGGCGGCGTAGGCGTAGACGGGGGTATGGCCGAAGTAGCCGGTGCGACGCCAGCCCTTGGCGTGGCCGATCTCCTCCTCGGAGTAGCGGCCCCACAAGAGCTTATGACGCCAGAGGGGGTTGTCGTCCAGGGGCTTAGCGAGGTTGGGGAGCATGTCGGGTTCGTAGGGGTCCCACTTGGCATGGGCGATGAAGAGGTCCGGCTCTTCGATGACGGGGGGGAGTTCGCGGACGAAGCGGCGATGGGATTCGGGGACGGCCTGGGTGATCTCCAGCAGCTTGTCGAACTTGGCCTTGCGGGCGCAGGAGGCGAGGCAGGCGTACTCGACGCCGTAACTGGCGAACGTCTGATCCAGGCCATGTTCCATGAACCATTGGAAGGCGACCATGCGGTCGCCGTTGGCGGCGTTCTGGGCGTAGGCGGCGCCGTTGACCACCAGGTCGAAGATGTCGTCGTGGTTGCCGCGGACGAACCGAGCATTGGAGAGGGAGAGGAGCAGGTCGATGACGCCCCGGGAGTCGGGCCCGCGGTTGACGTAATCGCCGACGAAGTAGAAGCGTGCCTGGTGGTCGATCCGCGAGACCTGTTCGAGCAGGCGCTCCAGGGCGGCGCGCATCCCGTGGACGTCACCGATGATCCAACGCATGGGGGGTCAGTTGTCAGTTGTCCGTGGTTTGTTGTCAATTGATGAACCGAGGGGGGCTGGCGTAGGCTGTGGGGAGTCCTTGAACGCGAGGTGCGCGATGGCACAGATGACGATATCGGATCTGTTGAAGAAGCGTTGTACGGCGTGCGCGCCGGGGACGCCGCCGCTGAGCGAAGCGAGCGTGCGCGGCGTGCTGCGCGAGCTGCCGGGGTGGGAACTGGCGAATAAGGAGATCGCCAAGACGTACAAGTTCGCGAATTACCACGAGACGATGGCGTTCGTGAACGCGACGGCGTGGATCAGCCACCGGGAGGATCACCACCCGGACCTGGAGGTGGGCTACAACCGCTGCCTGGTGCGGTATTCGACGCATTCGATCGGCGGGATCTCGGAGAACGACCTGATCTGCGCGGCGAAGGTGGAGGGGTTGGTGGGGAACGGATAGCGCGCGCGGGCGATTGCGTTTGGAGGTTGAAGCGCTAGCCGCTGAAGCGGCTAGCCCGTGGCGTGAGCGATGGCGTGAGGGCGGTACGATCGCCTGAGGGCCGCCAATCCTCCTGTTGTTCGTGGCCCGTAAAATTCGTGTCACGGGGGCGTGGCCGGCGTCAATAATTGAGTGGGCCGAATGCAAGACCAAGCCATACACGACACGACCGCGGGCGATTCCAAGCTGCTGGCGCAGTTCGCCCGCACTGGATGCGACCGGTCGTTCGCCGAATTGGTCGATCGGTACGTGAACCTGGTTTATTCGGCCGCCCTCCGGCAGCTCGGGCGCCACGATCTGGCGGAGGACGTGACGCAGCGGGTTTGGATGGTCCTTGCCCGCAAGGCGCCGGCGATCCCGCAGGGCAAGGTCCTGGGGGCGTGGCTGATCATGACGACCCGGAACCTGTCCATGGACCTCCGCAAGACGGAAATGCGGCGGCGCGAGCGGGAACGAAAGGCGGCCGAGATGACTCGCATGGCGGGGACGACCCAGGCCGAGGCGGCGGTGCGGGAGCGCTTGGCCGGGCTGATCGATGACGCGATCGCATCGCTGAGCCGGGCGAATCGCGATGCGATCGCGCTGCGGTTTCTGGAGGGCCGCAGCACGGGCGAGGTGGCCGGTCGGCTGGGGGTTTCCGCCGACGCGGCGCGGCAGCGGATCTCGCGCGCCATCGGCAGCCTGCGGGCGTACCTCCGCCGGCGGGGGGTGGATGCGTCTTCGGCAACGCTGCTCGCGTTGTTCGCGCCAGACGGAGCGGCGCACGCGCCGCATGCGCTGACGTCGTGGCTCGCGAGCTTCTCGCACGTCGCCGGGCACCTTCGGGTGAAAGGGGCGGGGAAGGTGGCCGTCAAGCTATGGGAGACGGCCAGGGCGGAACCGTGGCAGACGGGGGTGGTGGCGGGCGGGCTCGGCCTTGTGGTGGCCGCCCTCCTCCTGCTGGTCCCGTGGGTTCATCACCATGTGGTATGGGACCCCGTCTTCATCAATCGCTAGAGGTGGCAGACATGCAACGGACGTTCAGAGCAGTCGTGCCGTGGTGTTGCGCGCTGATCGGGTGCCTCGTCGGCCAGGCGTTCGCCGCCCAGCCGAAGGTTATCAAGAGCGTTCCCGAAGCGGACGCCGCCCGCATCGATCCCAAGACGCGCGAGATCCGCGTCACCTACGACCAGGCGATGGACGCCGAGCACGGCTATTCGATCCTGACCGGCGGGTCGTTGGGAGCCAAGATCCTCGGGCGGCCGCGATGGGCGGATGGCCGGACGCTGGCCGTGCGGGTGCAGCTCGAACCCGACCATCGCTACGCGCTGGTGTTCAATAACGGGCGAGACGCCAACAACATCGTCAGCAGCACCGGCGAGGCGGCGGCGCCGTACGTGCTGTCCTTCAGCACGGCGCCGTTGCCGGGCCAGAAGCCGGTGGGTCAGCCCCATGTGGTGAAGACGTCGCCACCGAATGACGGAAAGGAGGTTGACCCCTCGACGCAGGAGTTGCGAATCACCTTCGACCAACCGATGGATCCTGACAGCATGTCACTGGTGGGCGGCGGACCGGAGTATCCGGACATCACCGGCGACGTCAAATGGGTGGACGGCGGCCGGACGGTCGTCTTCCCCGTGAAGCTCACGCCGAACCACACGTACACGTGCAGCGCCAACAACCCGCGGTTCACCGGATTCATGAGCAAACGGGGCTTCTCCGCTGTGCCGTACCCCATTCACTTCAAGACGAGCGCGTCCGCGGCGGCGGCCGGACGGGCCGCGGGCGGACAGTCGTCCAATAGCGCCTCCGGGAACTCCGCGCCGTCTTCCCACGATGAGCCGGCCCGCCTGACAATCGACCAAAACCGGGAATCAGTGCAGATCCTGAAGGATGCGATCGACCAGGATTACTCCTACCGCGACCGGACGCACGTGGACTGGGCGAAGCAGTTCGCGCGGTATACGCCGGAGATGGAAAGGGCCTCGACGCCGCTCCAGTTTGCCGGGGTCGTCGCGAAGCTGCTGGAACCGGCGGACGACCTGCACCTGTCGATCGAGGCCGAGGGGCAGGTGCTGTATCCATGGAAGGGGAAGGTCCCGCCGGCAAATTTCAGCCTCTCCACCTTGCCACGGATCGTGCCCGGATGGACCGAGCGCGGGAGCATCGTTGCGACGGGATCGTTCCCGACGGGGCCACAATATGTAATGATCCGGCTGTGGGACCCGGGCCATGCCGGCGATCTGGACGCCGCGTATGACGCCCTTCGGCACGCCGACCCGGATCGCGGGCTGATCATCGACGTGCGGCCCAATAGCGGGGGCGACGAGCCGATGGCCCAGGCCTTCGCCGGGTGCTTTGTCGATGCGCCCCGCGTCTACGCGAAGAACGCGAACCGCTTCGGCGGCAAGTTCCACGGACCGTACGAGCGCGTCCTGGAGCCTAATGCGAAGGGCCCGCGTTATCGCGGCCGGATCGCCGTGCTGATGGGCCCGCGGTGCGTCAGCAGCAACGAGAGTTTTCTGCTGATGATGAGGACCGTGCCCGGGTGCAAGTTGATCGGCGCGCGCTCCCGCGGGGCGTCGGGCAACCCCAGGCCGGTGCGGCTGGCCAACGACGTGGTGGTAAACCTCTCCTCCTGGCGCGACCTGCTGCCCGACGGCACGTGCTTCGAGGGCATGGGCATCGCGCCCGACATCGAAGTTCCAGCCAAGCCGGGCGATTTCGCCGGCCGCGACCCGGTCCTCGAGGCGGCGATCGCGTACCTGAGCGCCAAGCCCGAGGCGCGCCCCGTCGCGCGCTGAATCGAGAACGGTCGATCAGGAGTTGTCCACGCGTGCGGTACTTGCGGGACTGGTTTCTGCTGAGCATCTGCGTCGCGCTGCCAGTGCTTCTGGCCGCGGTGCTGGCGCTGTGGGCCCGGACGTATTTTGTGGGGGATTTTCTGGCGATCCATCGGCGCGAGCCCCGGGGGCACGATTCGACGGGCGTGGTCGTCGCCACGGCATCCGACCGGGTGGGCTTCTGGTACTATCGTTATCCCGAGGAATTCACGCCCGGTGCGATCTGGCACGTCGGACGTGGGGTGAACGGCAGGGACGTGCTCACCGGGATGCTGGACGACGTTTTCGGCGGCCGGGGCCGCCGGTTCTTCTTCCGCTGGGAACGGACTCGCCAGGGCCGGCGCCTGGACGTGTATGCGGGCGTGCCGCTGTGGGCGGTCGCGCTTGTGCTGGGCACCGCGTCGGGCCTGATGCTCTATCCGCGCACGATGCGCTGGAGGCGGCGCAGGCGTTCGCGGCAGTTTCCGTACGGGCGATGTCCCGCCTGCGGCTACGACCTCCGCGCCACGCCGGATCGGTGTCCGGAATGCGGGAGCGTGCCGACCGATACGCTGGCGTGATCGATGCGTGTGTGGTCACACGCGCGAATGGCCGTCTTCCGAGGCTTTTTCTTGTCATGTGGAGGGGGAGACAGGGAGAAGGGGGGACAATGGGACGGCCGGCGGCGGGTCCGTTCATCGCAAGGGGCGGACGTCCGCAGGCCGGGGGGGCGAAGCTGTCATGAAGCTCTCGGGGCCGCGCGAGGTACAATCGGGCCCGATGCGAACTCGGCTGGTCACGTTCGCGTCCGCGCTGGTCCTGCTGCTGTGCGTGGCGGGTTGGGTGCGGAGCTACCTGCCCGAATACTCGACGGTGCGCGCCTACGACGGGTCGGCGTTTTTCGTGTGCTACAACCGGGACGCGGCGCCGTACATTGACCCGCTCGACAACCCGACCTTGGAAGGCTACCGCGGCGACGCCTACGCCGGCCGTCCGCCCCCGCGGTGGGACAGCGAGCAGATCCTGACCGCCGCCCGGCGGTGGAAGCCGGCGGCGGGCGTGGGCACGATCAAGTGGCGGGGCATAGGCTTCGAGCTGATCGCGACGACCGGCCATCTGCGCTGGGGCTACTTCGTGCTGGGGGTGCCGTTCTGGGCGCTGTGCCTGCCGCCGGCCATCGCCGCGGGGTGGGGCGTGGCGCGGTCGTACCGCCGCCGGAACAGGCGGCGTGCGGGGCTGTGTCGTCAATGCGGTTATGACCTGCGCGCGACGCCGGATCGGTGCCCGGAGTGCGGGACGATCCCCAGGCTATGAGGTGGTTCCTTCACATCTTGCTGACAGTGGTGACCGCGCTGTCGCTAATGTTATCCGTGGCGACGGTCGCGATGTGGGTGCGGAGTCACTATCGATTTGACCGATACAACTTCGCGAGCCGTGGTCGTCCCAGTCGGGTGCTCAGTTCGGAGACCGCGTTGCTGGTCTGGCAGTCGTTCCCCATCCCACTGCTACCGGCGGGATGGGAAGAGGGTCGAACCGCACTTCCCGCGCGCTTTAACGTAGGTGCACGACTGTTCTCGTACCACCGTGGTGCAACGTTCGTCATCCTCATCCCATATTGGTCCGCCAGCCTGATCACGGTCCTGCCAGCGGCCATCGTGCTATGCACAGGTGCATTTCGTTCTCATCGGCGACGTATGGGTTCGACGGGCCTTTGTCGTATCTGTGGCTACGACCTGCGCGCCACACCCGAGCGGTGCCCTGAGTGCGGTACAATTCCGAGCCGGTGAAACGCCTGCCCCGCATCCTGTGGAATGCCGCGACCGGGCTGTCGCTGGGTCTATGTATCGCGATCGCATATTTGTGGGGGACGGGCTATCTGCTCGGATGGGAGGGGGCCTGGGAGTGGTTCCATTCGGATGGGCTGGGATACACCGGATGTTATGCGGAGGTCTCGGGGGGAGGAATCCAGTTGGGCTGGGTGAGGTTGCGCGTATCCCCGAACGCGACGCCGGAGTTCATTGAACTCTATCGGAAGAATCGACGATCGCCCACCGATCGATACTTGCGGCGCACCCACGGAAGCGACTACCCCGACGCAGGGCGGGGGGGACGATGGTCGTTCGGCGATACGAGCAGGACAGACCCACCCTATATCGAAACCCGCGTCCACGTGATCGTGCCGTGCTGGCTGCCGGTCGCCTTAACTGCGATGGCCCCGGCATTGTGGCTGAATGGGCGGGTCCGCCGTTGGCGAAACCGGAAGCGCGGGCTTTGCCCCGACTGCGGTTATGACCTGCGCGCGACGCCGGAGCGGTGTCCGGAGTGCGGCCGAACGCCCGTGTGACCGGCACATGGGGCTCAGGGCCGAGCGCGCCGGTGGCCTGGTGACCTGCCGATGGCAAGCCAGCCGAGGGCGGCCAGACCGGCAAATGCGGCCGTCGCCGGCTCGGGCACCTCGACCGTGATCTGTCCCTCCAGGAACGCCGAGCCATTGAAGCCGTCGGCGAATTTGGCGATCAGCGTGTAGTCGTTCGCGGCCGATGGGAGCTGGCTGAGCGTCACCGTCCCACGGCCGGAGGTCGTGGTCACGTCCACGCTGAGTGGCTCGACGGCCGGCAGCGGCGGGGTCAGGCCTGTCAACGTTGACGAAAAATCCTCGAACCGGATCTCGTTCGGGTAGGGCTGGGACCAGGCCGGGAGCCAGGCGACGGCGTCGGCCGTGGGCGTCCCGTTGAGCCAGGCCGAAATCGTCGTGGGGTCGTCGTTGCCGGCCTGGCGGCCCGGGGCGGCCACCGTGCCGGCGTGGTGCCACTGGAGCGTGTCCCGGTGGAGGATCAGGAAGTCGCTGCTCCCGTCGATCCGGGCGCTTACGCGGTAGACGAGCGTGTCCGCGGCGGCGACGGCGGCCGGCGCCGCGCAGACCGCGGCCGACACGAACAGCGCAATCCCAATCCCGCCTCTTGACCCGGTTTTGGCGAACATGGAGGTTCCCTCTTCGATCTCGGAAGGCATCAACTCATGGACGGGGTACGCAGACGCCGCCCACGCCCCGACGTGGGCGGGGCGAAGTTTAACGCCCGTGGAATCGACCAACAAGCGAATTCTGATTCGGATGCGGACGGTCACGTAGGCGCCCACGCCGGTATACCCGGCGGAGAGCCGACCGGAGCCCCTCATGCGCGTTACGATCGTCATAAAAGTCGTTGAAGCGGGCGCCGCGCGGCGTGAGGCAGATCGCGGTGCGCGGCTGACATGTTGGCTTTTTGCGTTGACCTGCCGCGCTTTTGAGGCATGATGTGGATTGCGTGGACGCTCTGCGCCGCCTGGCGCCGGGCGTTCTGGATGGTTGTGTTGCGCGAATGGCCGCAGCGTCATCCTGAGGGAGTTTCAGACGACCGAAGGATCCAGCCGGAACACGGGGCGATCATGCCCTCGCGGCCAGATTCTTCGCGTCGCTCAGGATGACGGCTTAACGCCGTTGGCATGCGCCGTTTCGGCCGCCCGGCGGCGCTGGATGTTCGTATCCCCTCGGAGGGCTTTCGAGATGGGTCGTGGTCGCATCGCCGTCATGATTGGGCTGACGGGGGCCGTCATCGTTGCCGTGGCGCCGCCGGCGCGCGCGCACATTACCTTCACGCTCGACTACACGTACGACACGAACGGCTTTTTCACGGCCAACCCGGCCGCCAAGGCCGCGCTCGAGCAGGCGGCCAACGTCTATTCCGACCGCCTGATCGACCACCTCACGGACATCACGTCGTCGGCCAGCAATACCTGGAACATGGAGTTCTCGAACCCCGCGAACGGGAACATCGCCTCCATCCAGAACCAGACGGTCCCGGCGGACAACATCCGCGTTTACGTGGGCGGGCGGAACCTGGGCGGGGCGCTGGGCTTCGGCGGGCCGGGCGGTTACAGCAACGGGCTGGGCGACGCCACCTTCATCTCCAACCTGCAGTACCGCGGCCAGGCCGGCGCGCAGGGCAGCAGCCCGACCGACTTCGGACGCTGGGGCGGGAGCATCGCGTTCGACAACACGGTGCAGTGGAACTTTGGCCTGAGCGGACCGGTCAAGAACAAGAACGATTTCCTGACGGTGGCGACGCACGAGCTGGCGCACGTGCTGGGCTTCGGCACGGCGCAGTCGTGGTACACGTACCTGACGCCCTCGGGTGCCAATTTCGTCGGGCCGTTCGTCGGGCCCAAGTCGGTGGCGCTCAACGGCGGGCCGGTGCCGCTCGAGACGCCCGACCCGGGGTTCAATGCGCAGCACTTCAACTTCGGGGTGATGAGCACGGTCGGCGGGATCACGGCGCAGGAAACGCTGATGGATCCGGACATCACGGTGGGCACGCGGAAGAAGGCCACGCTGCTGGACTGGGCCGGCCTGGACGACATCGGGTGGGACCTGGCCAAGCCCGGCGACGCCAACGCCGACGGCACGATCGACTTCAACGACCTGGTGTCGCTGGCGCAGAGCTACAACGTCAGCGACGGCCAGCGGCGGTGGTCCAACGGCGATTTCAACTACGACGGCAACGTCGATTTCAACGACCTGGTGTCGCTGGCGCAGAATTACAACACGAGCGGGATCCAGGGGGCCCCGGCGATCCCCGGCGCGCCCGATGGGTTTGCGGCGGACTGGAGCGCGGCGCAGGCGGTGGCGGCGGGGGTGCCGGAGCCCGCGAGCGGTGCGATCGCGGTCGCGCTGATGGTCGGCGGATTAATGAAGCGCAATCGTCGCATTCGCGGCAGTTCGTAGGGTAAACGGTCGGCCCCCCCACCCCAACCCCGGTCGAGCGGATAGGAAAACACAACCGGCCCGGCGCGCATCGCACACCGGGCCGGAGCATTTTGTTTGCGAAGTACGACCGATCCTTACTTCGCCGACACCTTGATGAAGTCTTCCACGCTCGCCAGGTCCTTGATCGCCTGCGGCGTCGCCTTCACCGTGGCGGCGTCGCCCTTGGCCAGCTTCAGGTGAATCTTGTTCGGGCGCTTGGTCCAGATGCGTCCGCCGCGGCGCTTGGGCAGCGGCTTGAAATTGCGGCTGCGCGCCTCCAGGGGCTCCGCCAGCTTCGCGTCCGTCATGAACAGGCGCTCGATGGTCTTGCGGGCGGCGGCCCGCTTGATGTTCTTGCTGATGGTCACCCGCAGCGTCTGCCCGGGCTTAACGTCGATGGCCATGATGTCTCCAAGGCAATGGTAAGAGGGGCAGAAGTATAGCGTTGGGCGTTTGGCTGGCAAGTGGAAAGCAAATCAAACCGTGTATAATCGCCTATACGCCCACAGGGGGTAAGCTGAATCAATGCCCCACCGCTGCTCCGTCATCCTGAGGAGGCTTTGCCGACGAAGGATCTGGCTGCGAATGGATGATCGCTTCCCCCCGCGGCAAGATCCTTCGCTTCGCTCGGGATGACGGCTAAGGCGCCGTCCGTTCGAGAAACCATTTTCGATGTAAGGGCCATTACGGGCCAACCCAACGCGCATGGTCTACCTCATCGTCAGCCTGTTAGCCGTTGCCGACCTCTCCTTCTGGTGGTGGGGCGACCGCCGCCTCCGCCGCCTCCGCAAGGCCACCATCTGGCGCGCGCTGCTCAGCCTCCTCTTGGGCGGGCAGTTCCTGGTCCTCGCGTGGTGGGTCCTCTTCCCCAGCACCCTCCGCGGCCTGGGCGGCGGGTTCTGGAAACCCGTCTCCGCGTGGCTTTACATGTGGCACCTGCTGGTCCTGCCCGTGACGCTGATCGGCCTGCTCTTCGGATATGGCGTGTACTGGCTGGGCAACCTGTTCACCCGGTTGCTCGTGCCTCCGGCGAGGCCCGCTTTAGCGGCTGGGACCCCCGCGCGATCGACGATCGATTCCACCGATATTTCCGTCCCCTCCGTCACCGGCCCCGCCATCGTTTACCCCACCCGCCGCCAGATCCTCGCCGCCGCTGCCGTTTTCGCCCCCCAGGCCCTCCTCGCCGGCACGCTCCTCGAATCCGCCAGCCAGGCCGGTAAGTTCCGCATCCGACCGCTGGAGATTCGGCTGCCGCAGCTTCCGTCGGCGCTGGACGGCCTGACCATCGCCCACGTCTCCGACACCCACGTCGGTCGGTTCGTCGGTCCCAGGGAGCTCGAATCGGTCGTCGAGGCCACCCGCCGACTCAACCCCGAGCTGATCGTCTTCACCGGCGACCTGATCGATTTCAACCTGGTCGATCTCCCCCCCGCCGTCGCCGCCCTGCGCCAGTTGCAGCGGATCGCCCCGATGGCGATGTGCGTCGGCAACCACGACCTCTTCGAGAACGGCGCCGTCTTCCGCAACCGCATCCGCCGGGCCGAGCTGGGCCTGATGGTGGACGAGGCCATGACGCTGTCGCTGCGCGGGCAGAAGCTGGAGTTGCTGGGCCTGGACTGGGGCCTTCCCAACGCCCCGCGCGCCGATGGGATCAACGCACACATGCGCCGCCTGGTCGAGCTCCGGCGGACCGATGCGTTCCAGATCCTGCTCGCGCATCACCCGCACGCATTTGATCCGGCGGCCCAGGCAGGAATTCCCCTGACCCTCTCGGGTCACACCCACGGCGGCCAGATCATGTTCACGCCCAACTACGGGTTCGGGCGCGTTTATAAATACTGGTCCGGCCTGTACCAGCAGGGGGCGTCCAGCCTGGTGGTCTCCAACGGGGTGGGGAACTGGTTCCCCCTGCGAATCAACGCGCCCGCCGAGATCGTCCACCTGACCCTGCGGCGGGCATGAGTCCCGACCTTCCGGCCGGGGGGTCGCATCCGCCGCAAGATGCGATACGCGCGAATATTTAGGGTAATTTGCGCGACAATATCAACCTAACCGGTTTTTCATGTTGAATCGCACCGACTTCGTGTAATATTAGGTACGGAACATTTCCGGTCCGCCTGTCACTGCGGGGACCGAAACCGTATTGAATCACCGCCCTGCGGCGCATCGCGCGCGGCTATTAACTTGGGGGGGCGGGGCGCACGTCTGGAAAGAAGGTCGACAGTATGGCGACACATCCACCCGCGTCCGCGAAGCCGGCCAGCGCCACCGCCGAAAAACACGGCGCCGCCGACAAACATGACAAGCACGACAAGCACGGCGCGCACCACGGGCCGGCTCACCACGCGCCGGTTACCGCCAACGCCTTTGGCATTTCCGTCACCCTCGCCGATCACTCGATCGCCGAGAAGCCGGAGATGAGCAAGGCCAGGAAGCAGGCGATCTGGGCGAGCGTGCTCATCGCACTGACCGCCATCGTCCTCTACTTCCAGTACCGCCCGACCGCCGACGCCGACCCACTCGCCGCGCAGCATCCCGAGATCAAGCAGGTGGACGCCGCGCTCAAGAAACAGGACATCGGCACGCTCCAGCAGTACGCCAAGAGCCAGGACACGGTCGTCGCCGCCCGTGCGATCACCGCGCTGGTCAACGTCAACGGCGCCGATGCGGCGCGCGATTACCTCAACGACAGCCGCTCGGCGGTCCGCTACGCCGCCGTCGCCAGCCTGGGCGGCACCGTCAACGACATGCCCGTCATCCAGAAGTTCGAGCAGGACCCGGAGCCCGCCATCCGCGTGGCGGCCATCCGCTCGCTGGCGAACATCGACGACTTCGAGATCTTCGATCACCTCATGCCGATGCTGAACGACCCGGATCCCGGCGTCCGCCGCTCGGCCATGCAGACGATCGAGGCCCGCGTCGGCTTGCTCTTCCCCGATTTCGATGCCGAACGGCCCAGCCCCAAGGTGATCGCCCGCGTCCGCAATCAGGTTTCGAAGATGAAACAGGTTTTCGACCAGTCGGTCGCCTTCGAAAAGGCGCGCCGCGGCCGGCGTTGAGGAATATTGCGACGGGTTTGCCCGTTCAGGTCCCTGAAAGCACGTCACGCGTTCTGTGCAACATGTCAAGAACCGCCCAGCGCGGAGGAATCTTATGAGTGGCAAGAAACGTCACGCATTTACCCTCGTGGAACTGTTGGTCGTGATCGGCATCATCGCACTGCTGATCGCCATCCTGCTGCCCAGCTTGCAGAAGGCCCGCATGCAGGCCAACGCGGTCAAGTGCGCCAGCAACCTGCGTCAGTTCGGCCAGGGCGCCAAGCTCTGGCAGGCCGAACATCCCAAGCAGAAGTTCGACGGTGGCGGCTACTACGGCATCCTCGCCGCCGTGAAGGTCTCCGGCGACGTCTGGGTCTGCCCGCAGGCCGAGGCCGACAACCAGTACTTCAACGTCGTCTGCGCCTGGCTGCACGGACATGACGGCACCAACAACATCCAGTACGACATCGCCCTGGCGCCGGGCGCCAACTGCCTCTCGCGTCCGGCCGGCTCCGGGCCCCCCACCGGCTACAGCCAGAATGACCCCGACGCCGCCAAGACCAATCACTTCGAGCTCTGGATTGACGATCGCCCGGGCAGCGGCGACCTGGATTACAACGACATCGGCTTCGATGTGCTGATCAACGGCGATGGCACGGCGACCATCAAGACCTTGAAGAAGGACGCAGGCGACTCGTTCGATGTCTTCGACTCCGCGACCGGCGCGGTCATCTTTTCCAACGCGGGTGTCGGGAACACGAGCCCGCAGACCGTGAACGCTGGCAAGGCCTCCTACGCGATCAACACCAGCGACCCGTACGTCAAGCTGATCCTCAAGCCGGATAAGATCATCGGCCTGGATTACTACGCCGGCTCGGCCCGGGTTGGCGACCGGAAGACCGACTGGTGGCCCAACCAGGGCGCCAATCCGACGATGCTCACTCCGCCGATCTTCGCCCGGCACAACAAGCAGTTGAACATCCTGTTCAGCGACATGTCGGTGCAGCGGTACGACTGGCACGACATCAACTTCAACGCCAGCAACGGCATCTCGATTCAGAACCGGTACTGGAAAGCACCGTAAACCTGCTGCCGGTCGAAGCGACATCAGTCGAACAACATGCGGGCGCGGGCGCCATCAATAGCGCCCGCGTCCGTTTTTCCTTTGCGGATTCACCCCAGACGCCAGCGCGCCAGGCCCGCCGCCAGCGCGAGCGCGCCGGCGAGCGCCAGCCACGCCGTCAGATCGACCTCCCGCCGCGGCAGGGGGAGGTCGATCGGCTTGGTCCACGCCCGGTCGATGACCGCGCCGCCGGTGCGATGGGCCAGCGCGTGCATCGCGTCGTAGTCGTTGCCGATCGCGTCGAACTCCGGCGCGTACCGCCCGGCGACGGCGACGCGGTCGATCACCCGTCCGCCGCCAGCACCCTCCCGCAGCGTCGCAAACGATCGCGCGCGCGGCCCCGGCGGCAGCGTCAGCTCGTACCGCCCCGGCGCGGTCTGGGGGATCTCATGAACGACCGGCGGCGCGGCCGAGCCGTCCTCCTCGCCGCTGATCGCCAACCGCAGCCGCAAATCGTTCAGGTATCGCCCGCCGGCGTCCGCGGCATCCACCCGCACGCCCAGCCGTGGCCCGGCGGTTTCCCAGGTCACCTTGAACCGCGGATCGCGCGGCGGCCGGGCGGCGAGCTTCGCCATCGCCTCCAGCTCCGCCGCGTCGGGTGCGAAACCGCAGGCGATCACCGTGCCTTCGGCGCCGACCGACCACCTGGCCGCAAGGGATACCGCCTCGCCGCCAAACTGCGTTCGGGCGAGCTCGCTCGCCGACTTCTTCAACCACGTGCGGTTCCACGGCGACACCGCCGCCCGCCCCGACAGCGCGGAGAGTTCCCCCTCGAACCTGACCGTCACCGGCGTCTCGATGAGGCGCTTGGGCGACGCCGACGTCAACAGCCGCCGCACCTCGGCCGCCCATTGCCGCGGATCGAGCTGCCGGCGGAGCGTCCCGCCCGTCGCCGCGGTGATCCGGCCCAGCGCGTCCAGTCCCCGTCCGTCGCCGATCGCCAGCACGTGCAGGCGGATCTTTTTGGCCTTGAGCTGCGACGCGAGCAGTTCCGGTTGGTCGATCGTCACGTCGGCGTCGCTGACGACCAGAAGCTCGGTCGGCAGTGAACCGTCCGCCTCGCGGGCGACGCGGGCGAGCGCGGCCGCCAGGTTGGTCGGGCCGTTGGGCGCGACGGTCGGCGGCGGCAAGGACAGGGCGAGCGTTTCCCGCGCGCTCCGTCCGGTGCTCCACCAATTCACCTCCGCCGAGAAGCTGCCGACGGTAACGGGATCTTCGCCCGGCAGGCTGGGCAACAGACGCGTGATCGCGCTCGCCGCGACCTGCCACCGCGTCGCCGCCGCCGCGTCGCCGGCCGCCTGGCTCATCGACCCGCTGGCGTCGGCCAGCAGCACCCAGTGCACCGCCGGCGCAGGCGGCGCGCTCGCCAGCGGCGAAAGCGCCTCGAGCGCCGTCCCCGTATACAGCCCCTGTGCGAACGCCCGATCACCGCCGCTGATGACAAGAGCACCGCCCAGGTCGCGAACGTATTGTTCGAGCAACCGCTGCTGCGCGGCCGAGAGGTCGGCGCTCGACAGGTTGTCCAGCACGATGACCGCCGGGGCGAGGTACGCCGCCGGATCGGTCGGCAGTGCCCCGGGCCGCATCGAAACCCACTGCCCGCCCGGCGCGTCTCTCGACGAGACGAACCACCGCTGGCGCAGCACCGGCGGCGCGATCGGCAGCGAGAGGCTGTCGTTCTCAGGCCAGCGGTCGCCCTTATCGAGTTGCGCCGTCGCGACGGCGGCGCCCGTCTTGCTCTTGCGCGTCAGCGTGACCGGGCCCGCGCTCGGCTCGATCGCGACCGGAGAGACGCCATCGAGCGCCAGACGCCTCGGACCGCCGGTGTTGGCGACGGTGACTGCCAGATCCTCCCCCCGCGCCTCCAGCCGCGCGACGGCGGCGTCGGCAGGCTGATCCAGCTCGGGGTCCGCCACGACGAACGTCGGGGGCGCGAAGGCCGGCAGCTCGAACCGCCCATCGCTGAACAGCACGACCGCCGGCGCGGCCGGGGGCGCGAACACGGTCCGGTCCCCCGGCAGGTCCGCCAACATGCCACCGCCGGGCGCCGTCGGCGTGTTCCGCTCCGCGAAGTACACGACGCGATACGGCGTTCGCCCGATGAGTTGATGGACCCGCGCATCCAGCCGCGCCGGGTCGCGGTACGCCGCCCCCCGCGTGCTCGCCGAAAGGTCCACCATCACCGCGACCGACTCGGCGTCGGTCGTCGGCCGATGCCACACCAGCCCCCCCGCCGCCAGCGCCAACAACACCAGCGCGACCCCGAAGCACGCCCCGGTGATCGCCCCGATCGCCGGCCGACGCGCCGCCGCCACCCACGCCGCCACCACCGCCAGCGCGCAGCCCACGGCAAACAACCCCGGTCGATCCAGCGTGAACGCGATCCAACTCATCTGTACGCGCGTCATTCTCCGCCACCATCGCGTATTGACGCAAGCCGCCCCCGCTCGCAAGATCGCCCGCACCAGGAGAATCGCCCATGCCCCAGCAGGTCCCAGCCCGTTCGACCACCATCCTCTCCGTCCGCCGCAACGGCCTGGTCGCCCTCGGCGGCGACGGGCAGGTCACCCTGGGCAACACGGTCGTCAAGCACGACGCGAGCAAGATCCGCCGGGTGGGCGGGGGCAAGGTGCTGGTCGGATTCGCCGGAAGCGCCGCCGACGCCTTCTCCCTGCTCGAGCGCTTCGAGCAGAAGCTGGGCGATTACCCCGACAACACCCGCCGCGCCGTCATCGAACTTGCAAAAGATTGGCGCACCGACCGCGTCCTCCGCCGCCTCGAAGCCATGCTGGCCGTCGTCGATAAGACCACCAGCCTGATCACCAGCGGCGCAGGGGACGTGATAGAGCCCAGCGACGGGGTGATAGGGATCGGCTCAGGCGCCCCCTACGCCGCCGCCGCCGCCAAAGCCCTGCTCGCGCACACTGAACTGCCCGCCAATCAGATCGTGGAATCGGCCCTGCGGATCGCCGGCGAGATCTGCATCTACACCAACACGAACCTGAAGGTGGAGACGATCGAGTTCCCGTACCCGGTGACGCCGTGAGCCCGCGCATGCGAGACTTGATCTATGAATTCCCGTTTCTCGCCGCCATGCTGGTTCTGGCTGCGTCCGGACTCCGGGACTTTTGGCGCAGACGCCGGCTGCGGCAGCGGGTCATCGCCGAAGGCCGCGTGACCCCCGCGCAACTTCGGCCCCGCAGGCCGATGTGGCCCATGGCTCTCCTGGTCATCTTCATGGCCGTCGGAGTGCTGGCGGGAGAGCGGTACGTGACGCCGCGGCTCGGGAAATGGGGCGGACCGTGCCCCGTGTTCGGCGGGACGTTCGTCGTCCTGCTTCTGGTCTTCGGCCTGCGCGGCATCCTGGCCCAGGACGCGGCGGTGAACGCCGCCAAGCGCCTCGCCGGGACCGGCCAGGTCGATCAGGCGATCGAACTGATTCGCCGGGCGATGGACAAAGAGCCGACCGCCATACGTGCGGCGGGCCTGGGGCAGATCCTGTTCGATGCCGGACGCTGGAGCGAGGCGGCGGACACCTTCGCGGTGGCACAGGGGCTCGATCCCGATGCCCCCCTGCATGCGATCAATCGGGCCCTGGCGATCTCGAAGGATGGCGATCCACTTACGGCGCTTGAGATCGTTCAGGAGGAGCGGGGCAAGGCGCCCCAGGAGGCGGCGCTGGCGCTCGCGTCCGCATACCTGCTCTCAGAATTGGATCGCGACGACGAAGCCACGGAGCAGCACCGCCAGGCCGTCGAGCTCGGGCGGATCGCCGGGAGCGCGCAGCGGGTGGATTTGGTGTCGCACGCCCGACTTGTGAAGCTCTGCGCCGAAAAGCTCGCCGGCGCATCCGTCCGCGGCTTCCCCGTGGTGCAAAGACTCGATACCGCCGCCCCTGACCCAACCGGCCCCGCCGCATAGAATTGCCCCGATATGCAGCAGCAACAGCACCTCACGCCTCGCCAGATCGTCGCCGAGCTGGACCGCTACATCGTCGGGCAGGACGCCGCCAAGCGCGCCGTCGCCGTCGCGATCCGCAACCGCTGGCGGCGGCAGCAGCTCGCCGAGTCGATGCGCCAGGACGTCTCGCCCAAAAACATCATCATGATCGGCCCGACCGGCGTCGGAAAGACCGAGATCGCCCGCCGCCTCGCAGGCCTCACCGGCGCGCCGTTCATCAAGGTCGAGGCCACCAAGTACACCGAGGTCGGCTACCACGGCCGCGACGTCGAATCGATGATCCGGGACCTTTTGGACTCGGCCATCGCCCTGGTCCGCGAGGAGATGACCGAGTCGGTCAAGGTGCCGGCCGAGCAGCACGTCGAGGACCGCATCCTCGATCACCTCCTGCCCGGCAGCGGCGGCAACATCGCCGGCATGGACAACGACGACGAGACCGCCGCCAAGCGCCGCCGCACCCGCGAGAAGCTCCGCGAGCAGCTTCGCGCCGGCGAGCTGGAAGACCGCACGATCGAGGTCAGCACCGAGGACCGGCCGACGGTCGTCGGCGTGCTGGGCAACGCGGGCATGGAGATGGACGTCGAGTTCCAGTCCATGTTCGAGAAGATGCTGCCGAGCAAGCGCGAGACCAGGAAGGTCAGCGTCCGCGACGCCCGCAAGATCCTCTTCGGCCAGGAGGCCGAGAAACTGATCGACAAGGAGCGGATCCACCGCACGGCCATCGACCGCGTCGAGCAGTCGGGCATCGTCTTCCTCGACGAGATCGACAAGGTCTGCGGCCCGGAGTCCAAGCATGGCCCCGACGTCTCGCGGCAGGGGGTTCAGCGGGACCTTCTGCCCATCGTCGAAGGCTCGACGGTGATCACCAAGTACGGCCCGGTGAAGACCGATCACATCCTCTTCATCGCGGCGGGCGCGTTCCACAGCAGCAAGCCCAGCGACCTGATGCCCGAGCTGCAGGGCCGATTCCCGATCCGGGTGGAATTGCAGGACCTTTCGAAGGAGGACTTCGTCCGCATCCTCAAGGAGCCGCAGAACGCGCTGACGAAGCAGACGATCGCTCTGCTGGAGACCGAGGGCGTGCGGGTAACCTTCACGGACGATTCGATCGACGCCATGGCCCAGATCGCCTACGACGTCAACCGCCGCACCGCCAACATCGGCGCCAGGCGCCTTTACACGATCCTCGAACGGGTCTTCGAAACCATCAGCTTCGACGCCCCGGAATTGGCGGAGAAGGACGTGCGGATCGACGGCGCGTACGTGCGCGAGCGTCTGGCGGAGGTGGTGAAGGACGAGGATCTGAGTAAGTTCATCCTGTGATGCACGGGGTATGGGGGTTGGGAGTCCACGCTTTGGCGTGTCTTCAATCTAAAACACGGTCCAAGTCAGTGTCTCTGGTCAGCCGGACGCTTCGACGAGCAAAGCTCGAATCCACTCACTGCTCGCCGCCTGGCGCACCGTCTTGCCTCGCCCGTCCCTGTCGGTCGCGCGTGCGCCGCGTTCCAGCAGCAGCCGGATGATGCCCGCCTGTTGCTGGCGTGCGAGTTCAGAACCGCTCCCGCCTCGCCCGGTCGTCTGAACCGCCAGGTGCAGGGGCGTCGAGCCGGTCTTGTTGCGTCCCCGCGGGTCGGCGCCGCCATCCAGGAGCGCTCGCACCGCGGCCAACGACCGCGTTCGCACCGCGCGGTGCAGCGGGGCCACGCCGCTGCGATCCAGCGCGTTGGGATCCGCGCCGACCGACAACAGGTACTCGATCGTCCGGGCCTGTGCCGTCGGGTCCCAGCGGTTGGCGTCTGCGGCGTAGTGAAGCGGCTCAGCGCCGCGGCGGTTCTTCGCGCGGCAATCCGCCCCGTGCGCCACGAGAAGCCGGGCGATCGAACGTCGAAACGCCGCGGCGGCCATGTGCAGCGCCGTGTCGCCGGCATACAGGTAGTGAGCGATCTCGCTGAAAAAGAAGCCCGCCGCACCCTGGCGCGTCGCGCCCACGGCCGCCGGCGCCGTGGCCAGCGACGGGCTGGCCGCAAGTCGGCGGGACACTTCGTCGGTCTGGCCGTTGACGACAAGTCGAACGAAATCAGGAAAGGTCGGTTTCACGGTTCGCACCCGTTTCTCGTTCGGCTAACGGACCAAGGCGGTGCCGGGTCACGCATGAGGCCCGCTTTGATTTGGCCGGATCATTTTGCCCGTTCCTTTTCCCGCACCAGCGAGAACTGGCCGGTCTCCAGCAGCTTGTCAAAGCCTTGGGCCGGCGGCGCGAGCTCGTAGGCTTTGCCGGCGGACATCGCGCCCAGGGGGATGTTCCTGGGCCCGGGGATGATCCGGGCGTCCTTCGGCACCAGCGAGCCGAGGAGGCCGGCCTCCTTGGGGACGATCGCCTCGAGCGTGAAGGACGCGGTGTGATCGCGCGGCATCAGGTAAAAGTCGCGGCCCTCGCCGACCTCGTACTCCTCCCCGCCGCCGTCGAACTGGATCGTGTGGATCTGCAGGGGAGATTCTTTGGGCAGCTGCGCGATGGAAAACAGCGCCAGCTCACCGGCCGCCAACCCGCTGGTGCCCGAGGTGCGAGTGGGGCCGCAGCCCACGAGCAGCAGGATCAGCCCCGCGGCGAACCATCGGGCCTGTGCGGCATGCCGGACGCTCATTGCGATCTCTCCTCGATTGGAGGGACGGACGCTCCTCCATCATACGCAATCCCGCCCTGCGAAGCAGCATCGGGTAATACGAATCGTAGAAGATTCCCGCACCGCGTCGGGTGGCATGGGCAAACTTGTTTGCCCGTGGTCTTCGTGTGCTCTGCGGCGCGCGAGTCAAGTCGAACCCGCATGAATGAGGCGGTCCCAAAGCAGCGAACGTTTGGGCGGATCGAAACTCGAATTGTCGGTTGGCGCTGATTGCTTGCATCGCTTTGTTCCGGTCCAAAGCCGCAAAAAATGGTCGTCCCGGCGCCGGCCACAGCCACAAGGTCACAGGGACCGCTCCGCCAGGCCGGTCGATTCCAGCGGCTGGCTATTCCGCCGTCCCTCGGTCACGTGGGACGACTTCGAATCCCTGAAATTCTCGGCGCGATCGTCTACTCCACACCACGGTAACGACGACGGCCGCGATCGGAAGCAGTGATGCAGTGACGTTGCTCGCGAACCATGACCACCCGTTCTCCTGGAGGACGGCGTCA